>DRBO01000098.1 GCA_011039385.1 Chloroflexota bacterium
CTGTTGGTAACATCCACTCTTGACAGTCTCCTGATCATTATTGGCCTGTTCTCAAAACGTGTTGACAATAGTCCAGGCGCGATCGACAACGGCAGTGGAAGCGCGGTTCTTCTAGACCTGGCGGGGTATTTCCACCAAAACCGACCCAGTAACACCGCGCTTCGATTTATTTTCTGCGCCGCGGAGGAATGGGGGCTGTACGGATCCAAAGGGTATGTAAGAGCTCATCAGGAGGAATTGATGGAAAGAGCTGACCAGGACCTCCTGATCAACGTGGATATGGTCGGTTCAGAACTGGCTTATGTGAATAAGGCCGGGCTGCTGTTTCGAAAGCCGCTCAACAAGCACTTGAACCGACAGATCAGCGAGATCGCAGAGAGGGAGGGGATCGAAGCCCGGGCTTTCAGCTCTCCTCTTGCGAGCAACAGCGACCACGCTCCGTTTCGAAAATTAAAGATGGAGACAGCTTTTTTCCTCTCCCAAAAGGACACCAAGAAGATCCATAAACCGCTTGATACTATTGAAAAGGTTAATCCCCAAAAGATGAAAGATGCGGTGAAATTACTTAGTGCGGTGGTGATGGAGCTGGATATTAACTGATAGATGTTGGCCAGTTGCCCCTATAAGACAAACACCAGTCTCCTTTTGGGATATTTATATGTCGTTATTCGATGAATTCCCCAACTCATCCTGCTGATGTAAAGAAGTTTTCCCTTGATCTTTCTCGAGGATGTATGGGTTGAAAATGGCCGGCTTTGGATTTTACTACCAGCAGTTGTCCACCCATCTTGTTCTCTGACCTCTCAGAGGATAAAATCACTGCAAGGCAGGGAGTTTCTCGTTTACAAGGAGGTCTTCTATGAAGGTCCAGATTTATACCATGCAGTCCGTGGAGGAAGCCCTGCAAGTGGCTGCTCTGGGGGTGGATCACCTGGGGCTGACCCCCAGCCAGATAGGGTTGCCGGGTGAGATTGATTTCTGGACTGCCCGGGAAATCGTTGAAGCAGTTGATGATGCCGCTGTATGTGTCGCCCTGACCGTTGAGACGGAAGAGAAGGAAATCATCCGCATGGCCCGGGCCGTTCAGCCAGATATTCTACACCTGTGCAGTCTCGTAAATACCTTTCCCCCGGATGATGTGCGCCGTCTCCGGGACAAACTTCCAGACCTGCCCCTGATGCAGGCCATTTCAGTAACCGGGCCCGAAGCCCTGCAGGCAGCCCATGCCTACCAGGGGGTAGCTGATTACTTGATCCTTGATACCCAGGCACCGGATATTGCCGGAATCGGAGCCTCTGGTGAAACGCATGATTGGAATGTCAGCCGGGAGATTGTCCGGGAAGCAGGTTTGCCGGTGATTCTGGCGGGAGGGTTATCGCCCGAAAATGTCGCCCGGGCGATCGCTGAGGTTGATCCTTGGGGCGTGGATTCACTGACCCATACCAATCAAACTCTCCCTGGGGGTGGGTTCAAGAAAGACCTCGGAAAAATCAAAGATTTTATCCGGGCCGCCAGAGGTTCTGGGTAATGGATAATAATCCTGTCCTTGTTCTGGGCGATGTCAATGTGGATGTGGTGATTTCCTTGCGTGATCGCGGAAGGGATAAGATTCAGCCCAGGACTGAATCCCCTCAGCTTCATGGGGGAGGTACGGCGGGGAATTCGGCCGCCGCTTTGGCCCGGCTGGGCGCACCGGTGAGATTTATTGGAGCAGTCGGCGATGATGGTTACGGTCGCTGGTCAGTTGATGATCTTCAGAAAGAAGGAGTTGATACCCACTATCTGCAGTTTGCAGAGGAGGCCTTTACATCGATCGTGTTGGCCGTGATCCGTCCAGACGGCGAGCGGGAATTATTTGTCTGGCCGGATACCGGTGGGGCGCATACTAGATTGTCGCCCGATGTGATCACGTTGGAAATCTTTCGATCCGCTGCCTGGCTGCACACCACCGGACTGTGTTTGCGGGAAGAGCCGGTCAGAACTGCCCAGCTGAAAGCTATGCGGTTAGCCAGAGAGGCTGGAGTGACTGTATCCCTGGATTTGAATTTGCGGCTGGAATCCTGGGGATTGGACGAAGCGATCCGGGGGGTTTTTGACCAGGCCATATCTCTTTCAGATGTGGTATTTGGCAGCGGAAGTGACGAGATCTTGCCTTATACTGGTTTGGATTCTGTTCAGGCGGGAGCGGAGGCGCTTTCAGCTGGAACAAGAACGGTTATCGCCAGGTTGGGCTCGGAGGGAGCGCTAGCTGTCGCTCCTGGTGATATATTTACCAGCGCTGCGTTTGAGGTCGCGGTTGTTGATACTTTAGGAGCGGGAGATGCTTTTAACGGTGGTTTTATCTGCGCCCAACTGGAGGGATACAACCTTCAGGAAAGTGTTCGCTGGGGCAATGGGGCCGCTGCATTGAAAATCGGCCGGAAGGGCGCCAGGGGGCTGCCTGTGCGGAATGAATTGATCGATTTTCTGACTTGAGAACATGCCAGAATTATTAGTTTCCCAAATTGTGGAACGACTATGATCAATAAGTCATCTATCATCTGTTCTCGCAGATTGCTTTTTCCCCTGAAGATTTGATGTTGGATGTTCTGGCGCGTAAGGAATTTGCCTTTCACCCTTTCTTAGGTAATGAGAAGGACTTTTTTCAGGATGATGCACCAGTTTCCGGATCATAAGATGGGGGAGAAAATCAGTAATGGACAATCTTGGATTGGGGGAAAATCGTGCGGATTCAACGAGAAATCACTAAAATGGGCCAGGGTTTGAGGGGAAATCCGCTCTGCCTACTGCAAGGACCTTATTTATGACGCATCGATGGACAGCAGATAGCATACCGGACTTAACGGGGAAGGTAGTAGTTATCACTGGCGGTAACAGCGGCATTGGCTTTGAGGCCGCCCGGGAGCTAGCCCGAAAGGGGGCGAAAGTGGTTTTGGCCAGCCGCAATCCGGAGAAGGCTGAGAAAGCCCTGGCTGAAATGGAAGCTGAAATCCTTGCCGGGAAATTAGCTTACATCCCCCTGGATCTTGCCAGCCTGGATTCCATTAAATATTTTGTGGAACATTTTAGAGCCCGTTATGACCGCCTGGATGTGCTGCTGAATAATGCCGGGATCATGATGGTTCCTGAAGCAAAAACTGAGGATGGCTTTGAACGGCAGCTGGGCACCAACCATCTGGGACATTTTGCCCTCACCGGACTGCTGATTGACCTGCTGCTGATAACGACTGGGGCGAGGATTGTAAATATCAGCAGCAATGCTCACAACGCAGGGGAAATGGACTTTTCGGATATTTTTTATTCAAAGGGTGGATATACCCCGATGGGTGCTTACAGCCGTTCTAAATTGGCTAATCTGCTCTTTACCTACGAACTACAGCGGCGGCTGGAAACTCATGGCGCCGAAACTCTGGCGCTGGCGGCCCATCCCGGGATTTCGGCAACCAGCTTGGCGGAACATTTTGTGCCCGAATCCTTCTCCTGGCTGGTTCGGGGAGCGATGAAGCTGGTTTTTCAGAGCGCTGCCATGGGTGCGCTGCCGGGGATAAGGGCTGCTGTTGACCCGAACGCTCGCGGAGGTGAATATTACGGGCCGGATGGGAGAGGGGAGCGGTCTGGATATCCAGTGGTAGTCTCGTCAAATCCGGCATCCCACAGCCTGGAAGATGCCAGGAACTTGTGGGAAATTTCTGAGAAATTGACCGGGGTTGAATACTTGAGTTAGTTGGATCTTAAGGACAGGATTTATTTAACTGGATGGACCATGACCCGACCGGAGATCTCCCGCCCCAGGGTGATTTCCTGGTTGCCCAGGAGCAGTGTAAAGGGCCCATTGTAGGGCGCTTCATCAATAACGATTAATTTTGTGCCGGGGAAGATTCCTTTTTCCTCTAGGTGCGCGCAGAGTATCAATTCAGGCTGGTTGATGCGGACTACTTCTACTTCCTCCTCGAAATCAACCTGGTTTAGGGGCATGGCAGCCTGGTGGGCAATCTTGCCGTTTTCATCAGGGATGGGATGCCCGTGGGGACAGATTGTGGGGTTGCCCAGGAAGTTCGCCAGGGCTTCAGTTACGTCTGCCCCCGTGGCATGTTCCAGACGGCAGGAAATTTCGTACACCTGCGACCAGCGGATTTTCAGGTGATCAGCCAGGAACCGTCCCCACAGACGCTGTCGCCGGACCACTGTTAGCGCCCGCTGCAGCCCGGTATCAGTGAGGGCCACGCCTTTATAGAGGGTGTGGGTGATCAAATTGTGTTCTTCCAGTCTTTTTACCATTTCTGTAGCTGAGACAGGGGATATTCCCATGCGATTGGCCAGCAGTGAGACTGGAACCAACGCCTCCCCATTTGCCAATTCGTAGATAGACTTCAAATACATTTCCCTGCTTTCTGATTCAGGCATGAATTTCCTTCCTGTGGACATTCTGCTTGTAGTTCTGATTATAGTCTTAAATGGAGTATCCTTAATGGTAATAGGAGATGGCCCGTGTATGCAAGGCTTGTTAGCATGCCGATTGCAGAAATGAAGAAATTTTTCCTGGCGTTCCTTATTTGTGTATTCGTGCTGTTGGGTTATCCGTTTTCGGTGAATGCTCATCCGGCAGATATGTATTATCACACACATCTGGTCACGTTCACGCCGGAGGGCTTGGAGATCATTTGGGAAGTGATACCTGGACCCATGATTGCCCAGAGCATCTGGTTCGCGGCAGACAAAGACCAGGACGACCAGGTCTCAACCCCGGAAGCGGAGAGCTGGGCAGGCACCATTGTGGGTACCTTCAGTGGGCAATTGGATCAGCAGTCCCTGGATTTTGTCCTGGAACAGGTGCTCTGGCCAGCTGAGATCGATGAGCTGTATCGAGGGGAAAATCCCATCCGGATCTATTTAAAAGCTGAATGGCCGACAGATCTTGGTAAGAGTCATGTGATCTCTCTCCACAATCGTTTTAATCCCAAGAGCAGTTTGAGCTGGTTTGAGGTGCAAGCGGAAGACGGACTGAGTTTTGAGCTTCCTGCCCAGAACAGCGGCACTTTGCGTCTGAAATTTGGATCAGGATCTGGCGAATCCTCCTCTGAGCGATTGACCGCCTGGGAGAGCGGCTCCCCATCAATTCCCTGGGTGGTGGAATCGGTAGGGTTGGGTAACCTGGCAGAAAAAGCTGCGGCTGAGGCTCAGGCTTCCCCGGCAGCAGGGTCCGGGCCGGCGTCAATCTTGGAGGGATTGATCAAACGCCAGGATGGGTCCTTGCTTTTTTTGCTTGGGGCACTGGCGCTGGCTGCCTTGTTGGGAGCACTGCATGCCCTCAGCCCGGGGCACGGGAAGACCATTGTAGCTGCCTATCTGGTGGGATCGCAGGGAAAAGCATATCATGCGTTTGTCCTGGGCATGATTGTCACCCTGACCCACACGGGTTCGGTCTTTGCCCTGGGAGTGATTATGCTCACCGCCTCGAGATACTTCCTGGCCGCGGACATTTTCCCAATCCTGGAATTAATTTCTGGACTATTAATTCTCCTGCTGGGTATGGGTTTACTCTTCCCCCGCTTGAGGGTCCTGCTGAGTGAATTCAAACAACGGGTACATCTTCAGCTGAACGGCAATGGGATTGTTGTTGAGGGAGAGCGGCGGTTATTGATCAATAAACCGATCCAAGAGATTGGTCCACCCCACAGCCATGACCCCTCGGAGATGGGAGCCATACCCAGGAAGCTCCCAGGTGAGAACCCGCTTGAAGGCATCCGCTGGCGTTCGTTGATCCCGCTGGCAATTAGCGGCGGTTTGGTCCCTTGTCCAGATGCGATTGCCATTCTTGTCGTCGCCGCAACCATCAACAAAATTTCCTTTGGGTTAAGCCTGATTGTTGCCTTCAGCCTTGGTCTGGCTGGAGTCTTGATCGCAGTCGGTTTGCTGATCGTTCAAGGGAGAAAGCTTTTTGAACGCTTGCGCTGGTTTAACCGGGCCGCGGTGGTGATGCCGGTATTCAGCGCCTTGATTGTTCTGGGAGCCGGGATTGTGTTGTCTGGCGGGGCTTTGAGAAATATCCGGTACCAAGGAGGATTATTCGATCCTGACGTCGGGCTGGTGGGGACAGCTGGTTTCCGGCTGGAGGAAGCTTCAGTAATTTTCACGGTGCTGGATGAGAACCAGAAATCCCAATTGGTTTTGATACCGGCGGCAGGGGGAGATCAGACACAGATAACGGAAGAGTCCAATATTTGGTATCTTGCTGTGGCTCCCGATGCCAGCAGGGTGGCTTTCTCTACGGATGATGGGGCAAATGGCTCACTGATCTGGTCTTGGGAACCGGCCTCTGATCAGCTGACTATACTTCAGGAATGTGAAAACGCTTACTGCTCTGAACTTGCCTGGTCTCCCGACGGGCAGGGACTGCTGTACAGTCGGTTGGATTTTGACCCGGAATCTAATCCGGCGAATGTCCAATCACTTTGGTGGTTGGATTGGGATACGCTGGAATCAGAACCTCTCTTCCAGGATGCGCTCACTCCGGGGTTCAGCCCTCGCTGGTCTCCGGACGGGAAATGGCTCAGTTATACTTCCATCAATCCCCTGGAGATCAAGTTCTACCACATGGAAACCAGGGAGAGCTTGGCCCTTCCTTCGGGTTTGGGATATCCCGTTATCTGGTCACCGGATAGCAGGCAGGTGATTCTGCAGGATCTAAGTTGGGGAGAAGATGGTTATTTGAACAAACTATATTCCTATACCCTGGAAAGCGATTGGCTGACCATGTTGAGTTATGGGAAAATGTATGATGAATTTTATCCCGCCTGGTCTCCTGATGGTCAGTGGCTGGCGGCAGTACGCCGAGCTTGGGTAGAGGGGACGCCAGAATCAGATAATCAGGTTTGGATCATGCGTCCTGACGGAACAGAAGCTCGCCAGATGACGGGAACTGATAATTATACCTATGGCCAACCAGTTTGGTCGCCAGACAGCCGCTATCTGGTTTTTGATTACCGAGTTGTTACGGGCCAGAAGGTAGATTCGGGAATAATACTCCTTGATATCCAAACCCAAAAAACTCGCTTATTGGCTGAACCTGGAAACCGCCCAGCCTGGCTGAAATAAGGGCTGACTTATGTCCTTTCCGGGAGCCTATGGAAGAACTTCCCAATCTTAGGAACGGGATAGGTTTGGGCTGTGAAGCTTGGCGCAGGAAAATATTTATGGTATACCTTATAAATAATTATAAGCATCCTCTGTAAATAGAAGGTGATTGGAAGTGTATGCCTAAATTCACTCTCGATAAAATGGTTCCCGGGGAATCGGGGAGAATTATCCGTGTTCATGGTAGAGGCCCAGTTCGACGTCGCTTGGTGGATATGGGGTTAACTCATGGCGCTGTAATCGAAATGGTGAAAACTTCCCCCCTGGGTGATCCGGTGGAATATCGGTTGAGGGGCTATCACCTGTCTTTGAGAAAAACTGAAGCCAGGACTATAGAAGTAGAGCTGCTGAACGGTTCACGTCCCCGAAGAGAGTGGCAGGGTCATTCTCAATCCGTTATCCCGCTGGGTAGATGTAAAACGGGGCAGAAAGTAGAAATCGTCCGGACCCGGGGAGGCAGGGGCTTTAACCGTCGATTAAGAGCATTGGATTTGAGGCCTGGCACTGTCCTTTGGATCATCCAGAACGATTTTCCCGGACCATTGATCATCTCGAATAGCGAGGGAGAACGACTGGTTCTTGGTAAAGGTATGGCCAGGCATATCCTGGTGAAACCATGCCGTGAGTAACCGGCAGGAGATAAGGCTGATGACAAAAACCATTGCTTTGGCAGGCAACCCAAACGTCGGAAAATCCACCCTGTTCAATGCCCTGACCGGCTCCCGTCAACATGTTGGCAACTGGCCTGGAAAAACTGTTGAAAAAAAAGAAGGGCGGCTCCAGCTGGGTGATGAGGAGGTACTGGTTGTTGATCTTCCTGGGACATACAGCTTAACAGCCTATTCGATCGAAGAGATCATCACCCGTGATTTTATAGTCAACGAAAAACCGACTGCTGTGATTGCAGTGGTCAATGCTGCCAACCTGGACAGGAATTTATATCTTGTTACCCAGCTGATTGAGTTGGGTATGCCAGTGATCGTGGCTTTGAACATGACGGACATTTCCAAGCGGCGCGGACTGCATATTTCCCTGATGGGATTATCAGAGCGCCTGGGAGGTATCCCCGTTGTGGAAACAGTAGGCAACCGCAGTGAAGGTCTTGAAGACCTCGTTCAAGCCATCGCTTTGGTTTTGAAATACCCTCATACTGGAAACATCCAGACTACCTACAGCGGGATTCTGGGGGAGGAGATCCAAAACCTGAAGTCTGAAATAGAGTTGCGGGAAGACCTTCTCGAGACGTACCGCCCGGGTTGGCTGGCGACCAAAATGCTTGAGGGTGATCAGGGGGTTATTTCTGCCCTGGAATCAAGAGGGGCAGAGGATTTGTTGGAGTCAGCCAGGGATGCCCGGATCAGGATTGAGGAAGGCACCGGGGAAGACCCAGAGATCTTGATTGCTGATCAACGCTACCAGTTTGTGGACCGGATTGTAGAATCCGCTTTGGAGCGCCCCAGGGAAACGATCATCACCAGATCTGAAAAAGTGGATGAGATTGTCACCCACCGGTTTTGGGGATTACCAATTTTCTTCTTATTGATGTGGCTGGTATTTCAGTTCACCTCCAATGTCAGCGGGCCTTTCCTGGATTGGGTGGATATTTTTATCAACGGGTTCATCTACAGGTGGACCGGGTGGGGCCTGGAGTATATAGGTCTTGGAGATCATTGGGTCGATTCGCTGATCATGGATGGAGTGATCGCTGGCGTTGGCGGCGTGCTGGTTTTTGTGCCGGTGCTGCTCTTCCTTTATCTGGCACTTGGTGTTTTGGAAGATTCCGGGTATATGGCCCGGGCAGCTTTTGTGATGGACCGGGTCATGCGCTGGATGGGCCTGCACGGCAAGAGCTTCCTGCCCATGATCGTTGGTTTTGGCTGTACGGTGCCGGCAGTTTATGCCACACGGACCCTTGAAAACGAGAAGGACCGCAAACTGACCGCCTTCCTGGCAACGTTCATGAGCTGTGGCGCCCGGCTCCCGATTTATGTGGTTTTTGGCGCGGCTTTTTTCGGCGCGGCTTCCGGTTCCCTGGTTTTTGCGATGTACTTTCTGGGTATCGTGGTTGCCCTGATCACCGGATATGTGATGAAGAATACGATTTACCGGAGTAGTCCCCCCGCACCTTTTGTGATGGAACTGCCACCTTACAGGATTCCCCACCCCAAAGATATTTGGACTCAAATGTGGGAGCGGACCCAGGGTTTTCTGGTTAAATCCGGGACTGTTATCCTGGGTGTATCGGTAGCCCTCTGGCTGCTGATGGCTATTCCTGCCCATCCGGATAAGGGGTTGTTTAATGAAGTCCAGGCTGGAGACAGCCTCTTTGGCCGGGTGAGCGGTTTAATCGCCCCGATTTTTAAACCGGCAGGATTTGGATCTTGGCAGTCCACAGGTTCTTTGGTGACCGGAATTCTGGCCAAGGAAGTGATTGTCAGCACTATGAGCCAGATCTATGCGGGAGAAAGTCATCCTCCGGAAGTTTCGGTTGTGCCCTTTGGGGAAGATCTGGCATCGGTAAGCGTGGATTTTGGAAGAGCAGTTCTCCTGACCGCCCAGGAAGCCTTGAACATCATTCCCCGCACCATCAATTTGATCCCCTTTGTGAATATCGGAGAACTGGATTTCTTCCCGGCAGAGAGCCGGAAAGTTGACACCACACGCCTGGAAGGTTCCTTGATCAACGCATATGCCGCCACTGCCGGGTCTTCTGCTGGGGGACCGATAGCAGCGGTTGCATTCAACGTATTTGTGCTGCTTTATATCCCCTGCGTGTCAGCGGTTTCAGCCATGCGCCAGGAATTTGGCCAGCGCTGGATGTGGGCCCAGATCACGTATACGCTGGTCATCGCCTGGGCGGCGGCGGTGCTGGTATTTCAAGTAGGACAAATTCTGTTTCTATAGGGAGAACAGTTGGTGGCAAAATCTAAATTGCGGTTGCTTTTGGAGTATGTTGAGGAATCCCCGGGGGGAATCTCCCTGCAGGAATTGGCCCGGGACCTGGGCCTATCCATCAGCCAGGCAGAGAATATGCTGGAATACTGGGTCCGGAAAGGTCACTTGCAGGCGGTGAGCCCGGCACCAGATTGTGCGGGTTGTGCCAGTGGGAGCAAGTGTTCCTTGTTGATCGATTTTCCCTCGACTTACCAGGTCACAGAAAAGGCTAAACTGCATATACCAGAAAAGAGGTTGCCCTGCCAGTGATGATCCCTGGATAGAGATTGCCCTAAAAAGGCATCTTGAAGGGATGGCTCATCCAGATTATCATTTATTCTCAATATTGAATTCATCCGGGACATGTCTTTAACCTTGAGTGCCCGATCACTCCATAAAAGGGAAGTGGTATAGGAATTTGTTGGAATGCAATACCGCAAGATGGGATCATTGGATTGGGAAGTGTCAGCTCTAGGATTTGGCTGTATGCGCCTGCCTGCTCGCAGATTCAGCTTGATGGGCGCCGATTTGGAAGAATCCAAACGAATTATCCGCTACGGAATAGATCGGGGAATCAACTATATCGATACCGCCTGGCCTTACCATCTGGGGGAAAGCGAAAAGGTAGTTGGGGAAACCCTGAGAGATGGCTACCGCGAAAAGGTCAAGCTGGTCACCAAGTTGCCCATGTTCCTGGTGCGCAGAACGGCTGATTTCGAGCGCTTTCTGAATGTCCAGTTGGAAAGATTGCAAACAGACCATGTTGATATCTATCTCTTCCATGCCCTGAATGCGGGATCATTTCAGAAAGTTAAGCAGTTGGGTTTGATCGAAAAAATGGAAGAAGCCCAGCGTCAGGGCCGCATCTGCCATGTTGGATTTTCGTTTCACGACACCTATCCTGTATTCAAGGAAATCCTTGATTATTACGATTGGGATATGGCCCAGATCCAATACAACTACATGGACACCTGTGTTCAGGCGACCACTGAGGGATTGGAGTACGCCCACGATAAGGGGGTCGCGGTGGTGATCATGGAGCCGGTGAAAGGAGGTACCCTGGCCAGCCCTCCCCGGGAAGCGGCCGATGTGATTGAGGATGCCGCTGTCAAACGCACGCCGGTTGACTGGGCGCTGCAATTCCTGTGGAACCGACCGGAGGTAGCCACAGTGCTGAGCGGGATGAGCAATATGCAGCAGGTTGTGGAAAATTGTGACAGTGCCGATCGATCTGGGATCAATTCACTCAATGGGGAGGAAAATCAGGTGATTTCCCGCCTGGCGGAGATCTACCAGAATAAGATCCTCGTCCCCTGTACTGGTTGTGAATACTGTATGCCCTGTCCCCATGGAGTGAACATTCCTCAGAATTTTGCGATCCTGAATAATTTCTCCCTCGAAAAAAGTTGGATCCGGCGTTTCCAGACCCGTCGGGCTTACCGTAAGTTGACCAGTGGTCCACCTAAACTGGACTTGGATAACCCCAATGGAAATGCCTCTGTCTGCATTAACTGCGGTCTGTGTGTGGAAAAATGCCCCCAGGAGATCGATATCCCGGTTGAGTTGGAAAGGGTGAATGCCATCCTCGGTAAGGGAGATTCGATCAGGAAGTATTATCCTGATATTTCCTGATGACTGTTGAACAAAGGTTGGGGGATCTTGGTTTTGCCATGTGTCTGCCTGTCCTGAATATCTTCTGCCAGGTTAATTTTCAGGTTCAATTCTCCTTAGGCAGTCGTTATTATTCGCAGATGAGAGCCTATATTTATAATTGCCCAACAATTAAAATTGTGGGCTGACGCTGTTAAATCCCCCCACAGGGACTAGTTTTCAGAAAGATTGTAAATGTACTTTAGCTGAATCGCCGCAGGGTGGTTTGTGCGAAGCAGCCCATGGGTTCAGCCGTTGGGCTGAAGGGGATTTATATGGGATGACAATCCTTCCTGTTACCGGCTTATGGCGGCAAATGACACGGCAAAACTTGCACCTTGACAATTCTTAACGTCTCCATATAATTAAGCAGTCTTAAATAATAAATGAGGTAAAGCATGGACCGGAATGATCCCTTTATTAACATCTTTCGAGAATGGATTGAGCTCTTTATGCACCGCTCCATGCACGGATATATCCACCACGCTCGCAAAAAAGGGTTAAGGATGTCGGTGATCGGCACGCTCCACCATCTCAGGCGGGCGGGCCATGTTGGTGTTTCGGATTTAGGCGAGCACCTGGGGGTCAGCAGTGCCGCTGCCAGCCAGATGCTGGACCGCCTGGTTGAGGAAGGGTTAATCACTCGGGTTGAAGATCCTGAAGATCGTCGGATGAAACGGATTGCCCTGACTGAAAGGGGTAGCGAGATCCTGGAGGAAAGTGTCAATGCCCGCCTTGGCTGGCTAGAGGAAATGAGGGATCGTTTTTCAGAAGAAGAAAAAGAACAGCTCGCAGCGGCGATGCGCTTGATGGTTGACAAAGCAAGGGAAGCGCGAAGTTCTTCCCCGGATTGATTTAGAGGAGCAATGCAGATATGCGGCGATTATTAAAATACTTAAAACCATTCCTGGTGCCGATAATCATTTCGATAGTTTTATTATTTATCCAGGCCAACGCAGAGTTAGCGCTCCCAGATTACCTTTCGCGGATCGTCAATAACGGCATTCAGCAGAATGGAGTTGAAAACGCTGTCGCGGTGGCCTTCAGGCAGGAGACCCTGGATCGATTGACGCTGTTCATCGAGCCGGATGACCTGGATCTCGTCGCAGCCAGCTACCAGTTGCTTACCCCGGATGATCCCCGGGCGGCTGAATACGTGGAAGCTTTTCCCCTTCTTGAGGAAGAACCCATTTACGTATTGCAGGATGGGGACGCAGACAGGGAAGAGGAATTGAATCTGATCCTGGGTAAGGCTTTGCTGGCTTACTCCGGACTGCAGCGATTGGCAGAGGATCCTTCTGCTGCGGCACTCCTGGCAGAGGGGGGTGATTTTGATCCCTCCCGGATCCCGCCCGGTATGGATATTTTCGAGGTGCTGGAATCTCTGCCGTCCGCCTTGCGGATGGGGTTGACCACACGGTTGGAGGAGACCTTTACCTCCCTTGGTGAGAGCATGATCACCCAGATGGCAGTAGGGATTGTTAAAGAGGAATATGAAGCCCTGGGGATGGATGCTGGCCAGCTGCAGCGGGACTATATTCTCAAAACTGGCGGTACCATGTTGTTGATTTCCATCCTGGGAGGCGTTACTACGATAGGCGTGAGTTATTTTGCCTCACGAACTGCGGCAGGCGCAGCCCGGGATATTAGAAAGGATGTTTTTGAAAAAGTAGAAAGTTTCACCAGCGCGGAGTTTGATAAGTTCTCAACGGCGTCCTTGATTACTCGCTCCACGAATGATGTCACGCAAGTGCAGCGGGTGATCTTCATGTTCTTACGTTTGGTGGTCTACGCTCCTATTCTTGGCATCGGAGGAGTGATACGAGCAGTGGATAAAAGCGCCAGCATGTGGTGGCTGATCGCAGTTGCGGTGGTGGCTTTGTTGGCCTTGATCATCACGATCTTTATGATTGCGGTTCCCAAGTTCAAATTGATGCAGGATCTGATTGACCGCTTGAACCTGGTTACCCGTGAGAACCTGTCAGGCATGATGGTTATCCGGGCCTTCAACAAACAGGATGATGAAAGCCAGCGCTTTGATGAAGCCAACCGGGATTTGACAGATACCAGCCTTTTTGTCGCCCGGGTCATGGTAACCATGATGCCGGTAATGATGCTGCTGATGAACGCTCTTTCTCTGGCCATCATCTGGGTAGGATCACACCAGGTTGCTGAAGCAGCCATCCAGGTTGGGGACATGATGGCGTTTATGCAGTATGCCATGCAGATTGTGATGGCCTTCTTGATGATGTCTATGTTATTTATCTTCCTGCCCCGGGCAGCCGTATCTGGGGACCGCATTGCTGATGTGCTGGAAACAGATATTGTCATCCAGGATCCGGAGGATCCCCGGGAATTCCCCGAACCCTTCAAGGGAGAAATCGAGTTCCAGGATGTTTCTTTCCGGTATCCGGATGCAGAAGATGACGTTGTCAGGGATGTTAGCTTTACAGCCAGCCCCGGGCAGACCACGGCATTTATCGGTTCAACAGGGTGCGGAAAATCCACGGTGATCAACTTGATTCCCCGTTTCTACGATGTGACCCAGGGGAAGATCCTGATAGATGGCATTGATGTCCGCGATGTGCGCCAGAGTGATCTGCGAGACAAGATCGGTTTTGTGCCCCAGAAGGGCACCCTGTTTTCTGGGACGATTGAAAGCAATCTGCTTTACGCTGATCCAGAAGCCGATGCGGACACACTACGGGAAGCATTGGATATTGCTCAGGCGAGTGAATTCGTCTTCGATTCTGAAGAAGGACTGGCGTCAGATATCTCCCAGGGTGGAACCAATGTGTCCGGGGGGCAGAAACAGCGCCTATCGATCGCCAGAGCTTTGGTTAAAAAGCCGCCGATCTATATCTTTGATGACAGTTTTTCAGCCCTGGATTTTAAAACGGATTCTGCACTCCGCAGGGAGATGAAAAAGAGGACTGGTGACAGCACTGTGTTGATAGTCACCCAACGGGTGGCAACCGTTAAGAATGCCGACCAGATCATTGTGCTTGATGAAGGCAGAGTTGTAGGTAAGGGAACCCACAAGGAATTGATGGGTGCCTGCAAGACCTATCAGGAAATTGCGTCATCGCAGTTGAGCAAGGAGGAACTCGTATGACAACGCATGGAAGAATGTCTTCGTCAGCGCGTAGAAGCCCTAGGGGTCCCATGCGCCACGGCGGGCCTATGGCGATGATGAAAGGGGATACCGCCCGCGATTTTAAGGGGACCATGAAGAAACTCTTCGACTATCTGGGTGCTTACAAAGCAGGCATTCTAATCGTGATGGTTTTCGCGATCGCATCAACCATATTTAGCATCGCGGGGCCAAAGATCCTGGGTAGGGCAACCACGACGCTTTTTGAAGGTGTTATGGCTTCCCTGGCTGGTTCGGGCGAAGGCATTGATTTTGATGCCATCGGGCAGATCCTGCTCTGGACTGGTGGTTTATACCTGGCTTCAACCCTGTTCAGCTTTATCCAGGGCTGGATCATGTCCGGAATTTCCACCGATATTACCTACCGTTTCCGGAAGGATATCGCCGAGAAGATCAACCGCATGCCCTTTAAGTATTTCGACAATACCAGCCAGGGAGAGGTGCTCTCCCGGATTACCAATGATGTGGATACGGTCAACCAGACCCTTAATCAGAGTCTTTCCCAGATGATAACTTCTCTGGTCAGTGTAATTGGGGTCTTGGTGATGATGTTTACCATCAGCTGGAAGATGACCCTGGTTGCCCTGACCATCATTCCTTTATCAGGGCTGATCGTGATCCTGGTTGTCCGCCAGTCCCAGAAGTATTTTAACCAGCAGCAGGAATATCTGGGACATGTTAACGGACACGTGGAGGAAATGTTTGGCAGTCATCTGGTGATGAAAGCCTTTAATGGTGAAGCGGACAGCGTCCGAAAATTTTCGGGCTTCAATGATACTCTCTACTCGTCAGCCTGGAAGTCCCAGTTCCTTTCCGGCTTGATGATGCCTATCATGCGTGTGGTTGGCAACCTGGGATATGTGGTGATTTCCATCCTGGGTGGATATCTGGCCATCCAGGGCGCCATCACCGTTGGTGACATCCAGGCGTTTATCCAGTATGTGAACTCGTTCACCCGACCGATTACCCAGATCGCCAATATTTCCAATATCCTCCAGCAAACTGCCGCTGCGGCGGAGCGGGTCTTTGAGTTCCTTGAGGAGGAAGAAGAGATCCCGGATGTTGAGAATCCTGTTCAGCCGGATGAGATCAAGGGTCATGTCGAATTTCGAAATGTCCAGTTTGGCTATCAGCCGGACGAGATCATTATCAAGGATTTCTCAGCCGACATTCAACCCGGTCAGAAGATCGCTCTGGTTGGACCAACCGGTGCGGGGAAGACCACCATGGTCAAACTGCTGATGCGCTTTTATGATGTCAATCAGGGAGCCATCTTGGTAGATGACCATAATATCAAGGATTATAAACGCGAGGACCTGCGCTGTATGTTCGGGATGGTGCTGCAGGATACCTGGCTTTATAACGATACCATCATGGAAAATATCCGCTATGGCCGGCCTGACGCTACTGATCAGGAAGTGATCCAGGCAGCCAAAGCAGCCCATGTGGACCACTTTGTGCGCACCCTCTCAGATGGGTACAATCTAGTCTTGAATGAGGAAGTCAGTAACATCTCCCAGGGCCAGAAACAACTCTTGACTATTGCCAGGGCGATTATCCTCGATCCCAGCATGTTAATCCTGGATGAAGCTACCAGCTCCGTTGATACCAGGACTGAGGTGTTGATCCAAAAAGCCATGGATACCTTGATGAAGAACCGCACCAGTTTCATCATTGCCCATCGGCTTTCCACCATCCGCAACGCGGACCGGATTCTGGTCATGGATCAGGGGGATATTGTGGAGCAGGGGAAACATGAAGAGCTTCTGAAAAGAAATGGTTTTTATGCTGAACTCTACAACAGCCAGTTTGAAACTGAGGTGGCTGGCTAGCTTTACCATTAAAAGGACCGGGCCCCTATTAGGAGCCCGGTCCTTTATTACTGCTTGGTTTTCAAGGATCTCCCAGAACTAGCAATCCTCGTCATTGACGGCTGGATCTCTCGATATCAGGTTGTTGAACTAACTTCCGCCTTCCGGGCCCGCTTCACCGCGTACATGGCAGCGTCGGCTTTTTTATAGCCCTCTTCGAGTGATTCGCCTTCTTTAACAACCGCGTAACCCATCGATATGGATACTGGTCGATAGAGTCCATCATCACTGGTGATTCTGTTATGTCTGGCGATGCCCCTTTCTATTCTCTGAAAAACGGCAGGAGTCTTGCTGATATCCACCATAGGAAGGATGATCGTGAACTCATCCCCGCCGGTGCGGGCCACAACATCCTCCTTTCTGAAAGTCCCCATACCAAGGATCTTTGCAGCCGCCTTGAGAGCCCTGTCGCCAGCTTCGTGGCCATATTTATCATTGATGGTTTTCAGGTTATCGAGATCGCAGGCGATGATAGAGATCGGATATTGGCGGCTGGTGTTTAATCTCTGCAGCTCTTCTTCAAAATAAGCCCGATTATAGAGACCGGTCAGCGCGTCGTGGAAACTCATGTAGCGCATTCTTTCTTCGGTTAATTTCCGCTCCGTGATATCCACAATGGATAAATATATTCTTTCCCAGCTATCCTTGTATTCTGGTGGGAGGGAGAGCCGCAGCCAGCCATTGATTACATCACCACTCATTTTCCTCTGCATGATCTCGCAGTCAAAGGTCTGTTTTCCATCGATCAGCGCTCGAATTTCATTGCGGAAGGCATCAAGGGATTCCTTCATCAAGATGTCGGATAGACCCGCGAAGAGCTCATCCTTGGACTTGGCGTTGAAAAGGTCCAAAGTGGCCTGGTTGACATCCAGGATATTGATCTTTTCGATACAGTTTTGCAGGACCCGTTGATCATTCTCGATCAGGTCCAGGATAGTGTCTTTGTCCCCCAATCCTGTCAGATATTCCTTGACTGCTGAAAAATCTTCCTCCCAAAGGGAGATGGGGGATTCATTAAACAAGCTTTTAAAACGGGACTCACTTTCCCGCAGGGCGAGTTCTGCCGCTATCCGGGAGCTGATATCATGGTAAAGTCCCAGGATGCCGATTCTCTCCCCGCCAACCGTTACCGGAACACCGACAATTTCCACATCTACCAGACTGCCGTCTTTCCTTTTTCTTTTGCTGATCAGGCGCTCGAGATTTCCCTTGGTCACCGAGGAGGTAATCCGGGAGGCTTCCTGACGGAGATCAGCAGAGGAAATCATATCATCCAGGTGTTTGCCGATGATTTCATCCTTGGTATAGCCAAATAATTCTTCAAAAGCTTTGTTGCAGGTGATGATGTGGTGGTTTGAATCCAGCCAGACAACGGCAAAAGAGGTGGAATTGATCAGCGCTTCCAGGAAAAGGCGTTCAAATTCCGTTTGTTCGGTCTGCTTTTTTCTGCTTTCTGTTAGCTGGCGAGAGGTTTCCTGGAAACGGGCGGATTGGATGCCAATCAATGCGTATGAGGTGGATAATATGATCGGAACAAGATCAACGATCAGCATGATCGGCTCCCCGAGGTGGATTGCCCGGAGAGAACGCCAGGTGGGTGGGAGGTTAAGCTCAAGGAATTTAATTGTGGACGCGATGATTGGAAAGATGATCCCTACTAAAAAACCGTAGAGGGCATACGACCAGATGTTGATGCTCTTTGTTTTCAAGGGAAACACCTCTCTGAAGAAAGCAGGAAAGTGTACGCGGAAATTTCCTAAAAATATCGTTATCCAGGCTGCTAGAAATCAGTGCTGCCTAAATTTCCATTAGTATAAACCACAAAGAAGGATTTCACCAGTGATGAGTATTGGGCGTTAGGGCAAAGCAGGAATGTCCTGTTGGAGGTAGATAGGGCTGCAGGGAATTTCAAGTCATTCTGGTTGCAGGGAGCTATCATCATCCAGCCTGAATGGGCTATTTCCAATCCCAGGCCAGATCCGGAGCAGTCCAATAGCCCCCCGCAGGACGATCCAGACTGTGATCAGGATCCAGATCCAGTATAGGGTGCTGGTTCCGTTTCTCTCCAGCAGCCAGAGTCCTAGGATGCCAATCAGGGATGAGGTAAGGACGGCGTTGCGCAGGAACCCGTAATCTCCCGTTCCCAGGTGGACGCCATCCGTTAGGAAAGCAATTGAATTCAGCGGTTGGCTGAGTGTGGAAACCAGCCAGGCCGGGATGAAGACTGCAGCTGCGCTGGCGGGAACCAGGTGGCGGATCACAAAGCCCTGGCCAGCTGCCATCAAAGCGCTGAGGGCAATGCCAGTTCCCAGGCTCCAGGCCAGGGCAATCTTCACGACAAATTTGGCGTTGGGAACCGATCCCCGGCCGATGAAAAATCCCACCAATGATTGCACCGTCGCCGCAAAAGCATCCAGGGCCAGAGCAGTGAAGACCCACATCTGGCGTAAAACCTGGTGGGCTGCGCCGGAGTTCGGGCTGATCTGATTGGCTGCCCGGGTGGTATAAATCAGAAACAGGTTGAGCATACCTGTCCGGATGAACATATCCCCCCCGATTCGCAGAATTTTCAGGGTTTCCCGCAGTTGGAATTTCCTGGATGGTTTGATCTTTTGGGTAACGAGGACCAAACCCAACAGGGCTCCGAACCACTGGCTGATAGTGCTTGCCAGGGCTGACCCCTCCACGCCAAGTGCCGGAAAGGGACCGATACCGAAAATCAACAGCCAGTCCAGGACTATGTTTAAGCCGTTCACGCCTAAGGCGATCCACAGCGGCGTGCGCATGTCCTGGATTCCTCGTAAAGCGCCAGAGATCGTTAATATCAGCAGCACCGCCGGAGCGCCGAAAAGCCGAATTCGCGTGTAGCGTATTGCGTTGGCCTGGACTGCTCCAGAGGCTCCCAGCACCCTGGTCAGCCCTTCGGCTGTTGGGCTGATGGCCAGGATAATCAGCAGGCCGGCCAGGGCTGAAAGCAGCAGGGTCAAACTGAGGATGCCCCCGGCTTGATCCTTTTTACCTCTCCCAAAGAGCTGGGCGATTTCTGTTTGGGCTCCCACGCCCAGGAATCCAAACATCCAGAAAAGGCTGGAGAGTGCTGTAGTCCCTACCCCAAGCGCTGCCAGGGGAACCACGCCCATCGAGGAGATAAAAGCGGTATCCACTAGCGCCGTGATGGGCTCGGCGGTAAGGGATACCAGCACCGGGATGGAGAGCCGGATTAATGTTCGGTTGGGCTGAGCGATAAAGGGGTGGGGGGAAGATTCCATTTGCAGTTTCAGGGATGCTGCCAATCTAAGGAGGATGTTATGATGATCTTTCGATACACCCTATTCTACCCTGTTCAAGGTGACTTCCTGGTTTATTCCGGGAAGCCTTTCCCTTAGGGGGAATGGTATTGTTCCGGCTGGGGTTCCTGGGAGAGGATATGGGCACCTGTTCAAGGGGGTTCTGGCTTGATTTCATCCATTTGAGGGATGACAGGATCGGGTTTTCTGACTATGCTAGAGTAGTCTGTGGTGAAGTGCCAGCTTCCTGGATAGTTATCAGGAGAGAAATGACAAGAAAAACAGTAAATCCCGGCCTGATACTGTTTTATTGAGCCTGGTTGCCTGTCAAGGGATTGTCGGATCGAATTTTGATCCTGCATGCGTCTGCTGCGCTGGGCGCAGCCCGGTATCAAAAAGACGGGGACCAGTACAAAAAGATCAAATTTTTTCGTTTCTCGGGAAACCTGGATCCAGTCAGCTGCCACAGCCACCTGGGAGGAGATTACTCCATAATGGGTTTATCACAAAGTAAACTAATGATCGTTAAGGGTTGAGATGAAAGAAAGAACCCCCCTCTCTCTGTTGCTGCGTGGATTTTTGTTTGTCGTCCTGGTTGATCTGATCGTGGTTGCCATGGTCACTGGGATTGGTTGGTGGACAGGCTGGACGGAACTGGATGATTTCCAATACGCCATTCAGGTGGCTGGACTGCTGGTGATGGGGCTGGGTTTGCTGGGAATAAAAGGGAACCTGGATATGAGCCGGAGTTTCGAATACCAATTCAGCATGTCTGTAATCAAAGAAGCTAGCTGGGAAAGGATCCAGCAAACGCTGCTTGACCTGGCTCAAAGCTACTCTTTTATGCTGATCATGTTTATCGCCGGCGGTGTTTGCCTGCTGATCGGTTGGCTTCTATGATGGTGTGGGTAGAGATCTGCGCCTGAGCCTGATTTTTCATGAGAAGGATTGTGTTTTGAGCGGGGGTATAATGACCCAAAATGGAGGAAATGAAAATGGCGGCTTATAAAATTGCTCATATTTCTGCGGAAGAGGTTCAGAAAATCCAGGAATTGGAAAAAGAGCTTGGTGTTTGCGCCCTGGCCATGGCGCCGGGTCTGGAGTTAGCTGAGTTATCTGAGGAAGATCTGAAAAAAATCAGGAAACTGGAAAGCGAGATGGGGGTGAACCTGGTCGTCTATCGGGAATGTTGATCGGCATAATCCAGCGTTTCTTTATCAAGGGCATCCTGCGGGATGTCCTTTTTGATTCTATTTGAGAGAGAATTGCGGCCTTGCAACGCAACCTGTAGCAAACTGGAATATTATAGTATTGACAATACTGTGTATAACACTGTATAATGTAAAACATGATGATGGCAAACGTACAGTCCGAACAGTATCAGAAGCTAACCCAGGAACTCCGCAGGGGTATCCTGGTCCTGGCCGCACTCAGCCAGCTCAAGGAGGAAAAATACGGTTATGCTTTGATTAGCAGCCTGGCTGAGAAGGGCTTGGACATCGAACAGGGGACCCTCTACCCGCTTCTGCGGAGGTTGGAGGACCAGGGTTTGCTGGTGAGTGAGTGGAACGTGGAAGGATCGCGACCCAGGCGCTATTATGTACTCAGCGAGAGTGGGAGGAATACCCTCCAGGATCTGGCTGGGGATTGGCGCCAGCTCACGGGTGTAATGGAATTATTATTGGCAGCTAATGCCAACGGAGGAGAATGAAATGAATTTGATTGATCGATATATCCAAGAAGTTGGGCGTTACATTCCCCGCAGGAAACGGGGAGATATCCTGGCAGAGCTGCGCTCTTTGCTTGTGGACACATTGGAGGACCGCTTTGGTCAGGCACCGTCAGAAACCCAGATAGAGGATCTCTTGAAGGAATTTGGACGCCCAAGAGATGTGGCCGCTTCCTATTATCCCCAGAGTCAGTATCTGGTTGGCCCTACGCTCTATCCGTTGTTCCGGATGGTGGCCTGGATCGTCGTGGCTGCAGTCCTGGGTGCCCAGGCTATTGCCTGGGGGATTGGGATGTTTGTTGCGGGAGAGACTTTTTCTACCCTGGAGATGATCGCTTCACTGGTCAACAGCGTTCCCGTTTCTTTGGGATGGTTGCTGATCACTTTTATGGTCCTGCAGTACTTTGATGCCAAACCCCATCTTGAAGAAGATCCCTGGGACCCCCAGAAACTGCCGGAAATCAACCCTGAGCAGGACCTCAAGCGCTGGGAAGTGATTACCGGCCTGGTTTTTGGGATTCTGGCCCTGGTGCTGGTAACCTTTTTTCCGCAGTGGATAGGTTTCATCACCACACCGGGAGGAAAATTTTACCCGAATCCTATCATTTTGGATTACTTGGTGTTGATCAAGATCGCCTTGACGGCTGGTATTGGGTTGAACCTCTTCCTGCTTTGGCGGGGCCGCTGGGCGTTGACAACCCGGCTCCTGAGGATTGGCCTGGATATCTATGATGTTTTCGTGCTGGCGCTGCTGGTCATCGGGCACAATGAATGGTTGACTGCCAGATCCGCCGGAGGCTTCCTGGATGCGATCGAGGCTATCGAGGGGATCGCAGATGGCGGCTGGGAGCTGGTGGGCATGCAAGCCTTCCGTTTGGCATTTGCTGTCGCTCTAATTGTCACGGTTATCGAGATTCTGACCTCGATTTACCGCTTGATAAAAAGCCGGCTCCGGAGTGATTTTTCAGCCAAGAATGCTGTCCTAAAAGTGGAATAGCCTGGACTTGCTGCGGGGATAGAATCAAGGACCAGGAAACGGGTTCCATCCTGAAAACCGTTTCCTGGGTTGTTCGGGGATAAGAATCTCTGCTAGTATCAGTGCAACCCGGGGTGCTCTTGTTCGTACATTGTTTCCAGGGGAGAGGAATAAAAAAAATGGCTTTACCAAATTTTTTGAGGAAGATCAAATCTGCTATTGATCATGAATACAAACGGACGCTGTACCGCAACCTGGTTTTTAAGGGGGGAGGAGTCCGCGGGATAGCTTATCTGGGTGCTCTTGAGGTCCTGGACGAATACCGCATTATGGAGAATATTGAAAGGGTTGCCGGAACCTCTGCTGGTGCGATAGCAGCCGCCCTGGTTGCCCTGCGGCTTCCGATCCCGGAAACCAGGGATCTTTTTAATTCCCTGGACCTTTCGAGTGTTCCCCAGAGCGTGACCAGACCTGGCCGCAAGGTATTCCCCCTCCTTGCTGAACGGGAGAATACCCGGCGTTTTATCACCAAATACGGTTGGTACTCGAGTGAATATTTTTATAATTGGTTGATGGAAGCGATTGGCAGCCAATGTGATGGGAACGGCCGAGCGACCTTTATGGAGTTCAGGGAGCGTGGATTCCGGGATCTATATATCGTTGCTGCCAATATATCCCGCCAACGGGCAGAGGTTTTTTCAGCTCTCCACACGCCCAATGTCGCTGTTGCGGATGCGGTGCGAATGTCCATGTCAATTCCGATCTTTTTCGAAGCGCTGCGTTTTGACGGAAAATCCTTTGGGGATGGTGATTATTATGTGGATGGAGGATTATTCGATAATTTCCCAATACACATTTTTGATCGGACAGAACTGGCAGGAAGGAATTGGTCATTCCGCGAGGGGATAAATTGGGAAACCCTGGGCCTGTTCCTCTACCCAGACCAATATTTGCATCCAGCTGATCCCGAGATACCTGACAATGTCTGGGAATATCTAAATTTAGCTTTCCGCAATCTCTATCAATCACATGAATTGGCCAGTTACCAGACCAGTGCTATTGATCAACACAGGACCATTGAGATCAGCGATTGCGGTATCCATGCCACGGATTTTAACATCGAAATAGGTGATGAGAAGTATTCTCAACTCTACCAATCAGGTTTTAATGCGGTCAGGAATTTCTTCCATCCCGGGTCCTGATCGAAAAATCCCAGGTCATTGAACTGAGAGGGTCACCAACCCCAGCAGGGAGCATCAGCAAACCTCCTTCTTCCAGTGCTACGTCTTTCGGTGGAGAGGGCACTTACCCAATTGGCAGTGGATGGCAGTTCCTTTTCTGCCTATCATCCAGCAAGATCTTCTTATTATCCAGATCCCCGATCTGATTGCCGGAAGAAATCGGCTGGGTCCTGGCGCTATTATGACCAGCCCGGCTTGCTGGAGCCGGAATATCGGGAGATAGTGTAAAAATCCCATTAATAGTGATTTAGCCCATATTCAAGGCAGGGGGTGATTGGTATAATGTCACTGCTTCCTAATAATAAGTCTGATTTGCTATACACAGCAGCATTGTGTGCCGGCTGTATTCCTGTTTGGCACACCGGGCAGCAGCCCAACGGAGGTTTTGTGGATTCTCGAAACAATAATCGACAATCATTAGTCTATATGCTGGTTTTTGTGGGCATAATCATCCTGGTATTTTACGCTGTCAGACAGCAGGCAATTACCTCGGATGAAATTTCCATCAGCGAGGTTGCCGAGCAGATCATGGATGGCAAGGTCAGCCGTGTAGTCGTGAATGAGGATGAGTTGACCCTGATCTATCCCGATGACACAGAAGGCACCTCCCAGAAAGAATCCGGCGCGACTTTGACTGAGCAGCTCAAGGAGCTTGGTGTTACCGCCGAATATCTCAGCACTGATAATGTGATCATTGATATCAAACCCCCCAGCATGCTCTTTGGTGTGCTCAACGTGCTCGGTTACATCTTGCCTTTTATCATGATTGCCGGCCTGTTCTGGTTTGTATTCCGTCAGGCACGGGGCGGGGGATCAGCGGCCATGAATTTTGGCCAATCACGGGCCAGAAAGTTCACCGGGGATAATCCCACGGTCACCTTTGACGATGTGGCGGGCATCCCGGAAGCGAAAGAAGAGCTCTTTGAGGTAGTTGAATTCCTCCAAGAACCTGAAAAATTCATGGCTCTCGGTGCCCGGATCCCCAAAGGGTTGCTGCTGATGGGTGCGCCAGGCACAGGGAAAACTCTGCTGGCCAAGGCGGTTTCAGGTGAAGCTGGGGTGCCTTTTTATTCGATCTCAGGCTCTGAATTTGTGGAAATGTTTGTGGGTGTCGGCGCCAGCCGTGTGCGCGATCTTTTCGAAAAGGCGAAAAGCGATTCCCCCTGTATTGTTTTCGTGGATGAAATCGACGCGGTGGGTCGCCACCGTGGTGCCGGATTGGGTGGGAGCCATGACGAGCGAGAACAAACCCTGAACCAGATCCTGGTGGAAATGGATGGTTTTGACACCGATACCAATGTGATCATCATCGCAGCGACCAACCGGCCTGATGTGCTGGACCCGGCTTTGCTGCGTCCTGGGCGTTTTGATCGCCGGGTGATCCTTGACCGGCCGGATATGCGCGGTCGGGAAGCGATCCTTGAAGTCCACGCCCGCGGCAAACCCCTTGCCCCGGATGTTGACTTGAAAACCCTGGCCAAGGCTACCCCGGGTTTTGTGGGTGCCGATTTGGAAAATATGATCAATGAAGCGGCTATCCTGGCTGCTCGAAGGGAAAAGAAAGTCATCGAACAAACCGATTTTCAGGAATCCATCGAGCGGGTGATCGCTGGCCCCGAACGGAAAAGTCGCTTGATCAGTGATGTCGAGAAGCAAATTATTGCCTATCACGAGGCAGGCCATGCCATCACCGCCAGGTCCCTCCCGGAAGCGGATTCTGTACACAAGATTTCTATCATCGCCCGCGGGCAGGCGGGTGGGTATACCTTGATCCTGCCAGAAACAGACCGCACCCTAGTCTCTCGCAAAAAGATGCTGGCGGATATGATCAGTCTGCTGGGCGGACGGGCAGCAGAGGAAATTGTTTTCAGTGATATCACCTCCGGCGCATCGAACGACCTGGAGCGTGTGACCAAACTGGCAAGAGAAATGGTGACTCGATTAGGTATGAGTACCGAGCTCGGACCTATGGTCTACGGCCAAAAGGACGAAATGGTCTTCCTGGGCAAGGAATTTACAGAGCAGCGCGATTACTCGGAATCTGTAGCTGAGAAGATTGACATTGAAGTCAAGCAGCTGGTTTGGGATGCTTACGCCCGGGCTAAAGAGATCCTGGTGGAGTACCGAGATGTGCTGGATAAACTGGCCGAAAAACTCCTCGAACAGGAAACCATCGAAGCTTCTGAGCTGGATGAGATCTTTCCGGTGCCAGAACCCAAAAATGGCGGTATGCCTGTCAAGAACAGCAAATAAACGACCGCTTTTGTCAGCAAATTACTACAACGGTTTCCAGGAATGGAAACCGTTGTGTGTTATCACCAGGGCTTTGTTCCCAACTGGGGCCAGGCCCTGCTGCCACAATCAGGTACAATGGCTGTTATGGATATCCCTCGCTGGAAAGAACGCCTGACCCACCTTCCCCTGGGAGAACTGCACTTTCATCCGGAGGTTGGGTCAACTAATCTGGAAGCCGAGAAGCTCATCCAGGCTGGAGTGGAGCCTTTTTCCCTTGTTATCGCCGATTCCCAGACAGCTGGGAGAGGCAGGCAGGGCAGGACCTGGATCACTCGCCCGGGACAGGCGCTGGCTTTCAGCTGGATCCTTTTTCCTGAAAAAGGGAGGATACGACCAGAAACCCTGGGAAGGATCAACGGACTGGGGGCGCTGGCTGTTGCCGAAACTATCCAGGAAAAATACGGTTTGCAGAGTGAGATTAAATGGCCCAATGACGTTTTGATCGAGGGGTCCAAAGTCGCCGGGATCCTGGTCGAGGTCCATTGGCAAGGCTGCCAGCTGATGGATGTGATCCTGGGGATTGGGATCAATGTTGGCAAAGAGTCCATTCCAGCAGACCCTCAATTTAATTTTCCGGCGACCAGTTTGGAAGGCAGCGCTGGAAAGGAAATCAACCGACTGGACCTGTTGGTTGGTTTGTTGGAATCCCTCCTGAAGTGGTACCGGCGGCTTGCAGAACCTTCCCTGATCAAAGCCTGGAATGAGCATCTGGCATACAAAAACCAGCTTGTCTCCCTGAATTCTCCCAACGGACCATTAACTGAGGGAACCTTACAGGGTGTAGAGCAGGATGGGTCCTTGATCCTGGGAACTAGCACAGGCGAGGTGCGCCATTTTCACTCTGGCGTGATCCAGCTGCGTTTGGTTGACAGATCCTGAAAATAAGCTACACTACAAAAAGACTCACTAGTCCGGGGAGTACAGCCATGTCATTAGATGATATCCGGAACCAATTTGATGATGATTTTGAATTTTCGGAAGATCAGATCTGGGGGGAACATGAACCTAAACCTCAATTCTTGGGAATGACTCCTGCCCAGCGGTTTATCCTGGCACTCTTATTTTTCCTTTCTGCCACGATACTGAGCGTTTTTTGTCTGCTGGTCACGGGCAAGGTCGCACTTCCTTTCTAGATTGAAATGCTAAAAAACGGTTTCCGTGAATAATGGAAACCGTTTTTCTGTTTTACGGGATTGGACCCTATTTTTCTGGATCTTCCTCCTGCTGGATATCCAGTTCCTGGTCCGCGAAGCGAGCGATGGATACTACTACATCATCCTCCCTCATTTGCATGACCGACACACCCTGAGCAACCCGGTTGTATTGTGAAATTGTCTCTGCCCGGGTTCGCATCACTGTGCCTTCCGCGGAGATGACTGTGATCAGATCCCCCTTGGTTTGTACTACCCTGGCCGCGGCGATATGACCAATCTTATCCAGGGCGTTCTTATCAACAGTTAATACACCCATCGTTGCCCGGCTGCGGATGGGGTAGGCAGTTAGATCTGTTCTTTTTCCGTATCCTTTGTCAGTTATGGTCAGCAGATCGCCGCCTTTTTCGACGATATCCATTCCGATCACTTCATCGCCTTCCCGGAGGCGGATGCCGATCACGCCCATTGCTGGCCGGTTCATGGGGCGGACATCCTTTTCCTTGAATCGGAGGGCATACCCATTTCTCGTGACAATAATCAATTCATCCTTGCCGCTGGAAAGCTGAACCCATCCCAACAGGTCATCCTCCTTGAGGTTGATCGAGATCAGCCCGGAAGGACGGACGGACTCAAATTCTGACAAGTCCACTCTTTTTATCAGTCCGTTTTTGGTCACCATGGTGCAGAATTTGGCTTCCTTGAAATCCGCTACTGGCACAATGGCGGTGATTTTTTCATTTGGGTCAATAGTAAGCACGTTGACGATTGGTAAACCCCGGCTGGTGCGGCTTGCTTCGGGAATGCGGTAAGCTTTGGATGCATAAACTTTCCCCCGGTCTGAGAAGAAAAGCACCGTATTGAGGGTCCGGGCGGGAATCAAGGCCATGATTTCATCCTCATCACGGGTGCTGTGGCCTTTTACGCCGATTCCCCCACGTTTTTGGGCCCGATAAGTGCCAGCCTTCACGCGCTTGATATATCCCCTCTCGGTGATGCTGATCAGGATGGGCTGGTCATGGACCAGGTCCTCCTCATTGATCTCTTCATCTGCGTCAGGAGCGATGTCTGTCCTGCGGTCATCGCCATATTTTTCCACCAGCTCTGCCAGGTCATTTTTGATGATTTTAAGCTGTTTCTTCTGGCTTTTTAGCAGGCTTTTCAGTCCCTTGATTTGTTGGATCAGGTCCTTGTGCTCGTCCTCAATTTTTTGACGTTCCAGCGCGGCCAGGCGCTTCAGCTGCATGTCCAAGATAGCTTGGGCCTGAACCACCGTCAGGCTGAAACGTTCCACCAAGGTAGACTTGGCAGTATCTGTATCGGCTGAGTTCCGGATGGTTTCGATCACATCATCCAGGTTAGCCAGGGCGATCAGAAGACCGTCCAAGATATGAGCCCGGGCTTCGGCTTTGTTAAGTTCATATCTGGTCCGGCGCTGGATGATGTCCAAACGGTGATCAATATATATACGCAAGGCTTGTTTGAGGGAGAGCAGTACGGGCTCATCATCGATCAGGGCCAGCATCTGGACGCCAAACGTGGTCTGGAGCGCTGAATATTTATAGAGCTGGAAAAGCACTTTGCGTGGTTGGGCCGTTCGTTTCAGCTCGATTACGATGTTCATTCCTTCCCGGTCGGATTCATCTCGCAGATCTGATATCTCCTTGATCTTGTCTTCCCGTACCAGGGTTGCGATACGTTCGATCAGGGTGGTCTTTTTAAGCAGGAAGGGGATCTCTGTGATCACGATCCGGAACTTGCCGCCCTGGTCCATTTCTTCAATATGGGCCCTGCCGCGCAGTATGATCCTGCCCCGGCCGGTGACATAGGCCTGGCGGATGCCCTCATCGCCGATGATGGTTCCACCTGTGGGAAAATCCGGGCCAGGGATCAGCTTCATGAGGTCATCGAGACTAACTTTATCGAGGTTATTGTAATTATCGATCAGGAGGTTAATCCCCGCGGATAGTTCCTTCAGGTTGTGGGGGGGGATATTGGTGGCCATGCCCACAGCAATGCCTGAAGCTCCGTTGAGGAGCAGGTTGGGAAGGCGGGCAGGCAGGGCGCGAGGTTCCTTGAGGGAGCCGTCAAAATTGTCAATAAAATCTACCGTGTCTTTATCAATATCTGCCAGCATTTCCTCGGAGATCGAGTCCATGCGGGCTTCAGTGTAGCGCATGGCGGCTGGTTCATCGCCATCTATAGATCCAAAGTTCCCCTGGCCATCAACCATCGGGTACCTCAGGGAAAAGTCCTGCGCCATTCTTACCATCGCGTCATACACTGCGCTATCTCCATGGGGGTGGTATTTACCGAGGACTTCCCCGACGATACGGGCAGATTTCTTATAGCCGCTGTTGGAGCGGATGCCCATATCGTACATCGCATAGAGGATCCTGCGGTGGACAGGTTTCAGCCCATCCCGGGCATCCGGCAGCGCCCTGGCCACGATCACACTCATGGCATAATCGAGGTAGGAAGAACGCATTTCCTGATCAATATTGATAGATTTTACAGAGCCAATATCCATATATAGATCCTTCTAAAAATTCAGGATATATTAATGAAAACGTGTGCTGCTTGAAGAGAAGCACACACGCCTTAATTATACCACTCCAGCCCTCTCAAAATGCCTTTGGAGCGCCCAGGAGAAGCCTTCAGGAGAACAAAAAAAAACTGCTAATTTGGAGAGCACCTCCCCCAGGTGGACAAGTAAATACCGACACTCCCACAGTTAATTATACAAACTGACGCCTGAATTCAAAGGCGTCAGTTTCCATTTTAGCTGGGGGTGATCCTGGGTATTGAAATGGA
>DRBO01000121.1 GCA_011039385.1 Chloroflexota bacterium
GATGCTGCTGTTTCCACCACAGGAACGGGCTCTCCCTTTACCTCCCGATCAAAGCGGCTGCTGGATTTGATTTGCAGGAAAGTGAAGATTCCCGCGGAAATGACCATAAAGATCCCGGCGCCGTACCAGACCCAGTTGGGATTGTAGTTGTCCATCACCACGCCAGCCATGAGTGGGCCGATGGCATTGGGGATGGTCCAGCTGAACCCAAAGACAGCCATATAGCGCCCCCGCATATCTTGCGGGGAGAGTTTGGCGACGATGGCCTGGCCAGTGGGCGAGACCAGCATTTCTGCGAAGGTGATGATCACCATAGCGAGGATGAACAGCCAGTAAGCGGATACAAATCCGTACATGCTGAAGCCGATTGCGTAGATGATCGTGCCCCAGACCATGATCTTTATCGGCGCATAGCCCTTGATGCGGCGGGTGATGACGAACTGGAGCAGCACTACCATGCTGGCGTTCAAGCTCAGCAGCAATCCATAACCAGAATCGGGCAGGCCGTGCACATCCCTGAGGAATACAGGCAGGGTGGTGTTCATTTGCATGTAGGCCATGACCATAAAAATGGATGCCAGTATGTAGACCATAAAGGCGCTGTCTTTGAGAACCCGGAAATAACCCATCAGGGTCTGCCCCAGGCTTTCTACTGCCGCAGGCTGACCTGCTGAGTCTGGAAGGGCTTGTGGTTTGGTCTCGGGCACATAAGCCAGAATGATGGCTGCTGTAATGGTGCTGAGGATGACATCACTGACGAATAGAATTGTGTAGGAACGGGCTGCCAGGAAGCCGCCAATGGCAGGACCAATGACCACGGCCAGGTTGGCGATCACCCGCAAGATACCGTATCCATCCACGCGCTTCTCTTCCGGAAGCACATCGGCCACCATGGCCTGCTGGGCCGGCCCTGCCATATTTCCGAAGAATCCAACGATAAATCCTGCCAGATAGATGAATTCGAGGGTGGGGGCAAAAGCCAGCAGCAATGAGCTGGCGCCACTGATCAATAAACCTGACAGGATCATCACCTTGCGGCCGAATTTGTCTGTCATCGCCCCGCCGATCAGGCTTCCAAACAAACTGCTGATCGCCAGAATGGTAAAAAGCAGCCCGACTTCGGTCATACCCACGTTATATCTGGAGGTGATGTAGAGGCCGAAGAAAGGAAAGATCAAGGCTCCACCCAGGCGGTCAATGAACATGCCACCCATGATGATCCAGAAGGTTTGGGGGTATTCCCGGTAGATCGACTTAAGTTTTTTCGACATAGTTTCCTTGGTACATTTATTGGTAATCGTTGCTCATTGTAGCATAATGATTGAATATGTCAATAACTAAATCAAGAATTTTAATTTCTGCATAAATTATATTTAATATCTCTTATTAAATATTGATTTTTAGCCTGAACTCGCCTGTACAGGCGAGTTCAGGTAGCGGAAAACAGAGAGAACTACCCCTTGACAAAGATTTAGATAAGTCTAAAATATAATTTAGTACAATAAAAATTGGGGATCTTATGACTAAGCGTCTTTCAGATAAGGTAGAGGATTATCTAAAGAGCATCTATCACCTTTCCAAGGGAGAGGGCCGGGTAAGCACCGGCCAGATCGCGGAAGACATGGATGTCAGTCCGGCTTCAGTGACCGATATGGTCCAGCGCCTGGCTGCTGAAAACCCTCCTCTGCTGGACTACCGGAAACATCAGGGAGTGGCGCTAACCGGGGATGGCAAAAAAGCTGCTCTGGAGATCATCCGACACCACCGCCTGCTGGAACTTTTTCTGCATGAGGTGCTGGGCTTTTCCTGGGACCAGGTTCACGAAGAAGCGGAACGTCTGGAGCATGTGATTTCTGAAGAATTCGAGGAGCGAGTCGCGGCAGTGCTGGGGAATCCCCAGCGGGGACTGCACGGAGAACCCATTCCCAGCCGCACCCTAGAAATGCCTGATCCGGATTGCTGCCATCTGCAGGAGCTGCGGACGAATCAGCGAGGAAGAATTCAAGAAGTGAATGATGATGACCCTGGCTTCCTGCGTTACCTGGCAGCCCAAGGCTTGATTCCAGGAGTTGAATTTGAAGTGATAGGTTATTCGATGTATGACGATAACCTCCGCATCCAGATCGGAGATGGAAAAGAGGAACTTGTGCTGGGTGCCAGTGTCACAAGCCAGATCCAGGTAAAGGTCCTTGAGTAATCTTTTGATAGGAAGGAGTGGAAAATGCTTGACCCCCTGTATGCTTTATTGATCGGTGTAGGATTGCTGGCCTTCACGGGTTTCTTGTTCTGGCCAGGCTCCGGTCTGGTCTGGAAGATCCAAAAACGCCGGGAATTGACTGAAAAGGTGCTTCTTGAAGATACTTTGAAGTACATCTTCAAGTGTGAACGCAACCAAAAAACCTGCACACTGGAGAGCCTAGCTGGCGCGCTTTCAACCAGCTTGGCACGGGCTTCAGAGATCCTGGCCCTAACCCAGGCCAGGGGGTTGCTGGAGATGAAAGAAAACAGTTTTCGGCTGACTGATGCGGGGAGAAAAACCGCCACTCAGATCGTTCGGGCTCACCGCTTGTGGGAAAGGTACCTGGCGGATACCACAGGTTTCGGGGAAAACGATTGGCATCCCCAGGCCGAGCGCCTGGAGCACAAACTCTCTGAAGAGGAGTTGGACCGCATAGCTGCCAGCCTGGGTTATCCCACGCACGATCCCCACGGGGATCCCATTCCGAACCGCTGGGGCGAGTTGATTCACCATGGCGGGATCCCGCTCTCTGACTTGCCGACCCAAACGCCGGCAAGGATTGTCCATATCGAAGACGAACCGGATGCGATCTACGCTCAGATCGTCGCTGAGGAGCTTCATCCCCAGATGATCATTGAGGCGGATGAGGTCACCGCCAATCGGATCCGCTTCTGGAGTGACGAACAGGAGCACATCCTGGCGCCTATAGTGGCAGCCAATATATCGGTTGTTCCCCTGGTTGACGAAAATCTCCTGCCTGACAGCGAAGGGGTGCCGCTGGATACACTCCAGCCAGGACGGGCCGGAGTGGTGACCGAAATCTCTCCCCTCAGCCGGGGAGTGGAGCGCCGGCGCCTGCTTGACCTGGGGATCATCCCGGGGACGGAGATCGGTGTGGAAATGGTCAATCCCGGTGGGGATCCGACCGCTTACCGTATTCGGGGAACGGTGATCGCCCTGCGCAGTTCCCAGGCTCGGCTGATCCGGGTCTCGCCTCTTGAAGCAGATCAAAATTAACTGACCGGCTAGAAAAGGCCGGCTTGTAAAAGGAAGGTTCTTGTGATGGACAAAGAAAATAAGAAAACTGCCCGGGGTGATGTGGGCAGCCTTCAAGCCCAGGCGGGTTGTGCAACCTGCCCGATACACCATGCGGCTAACCTGAAGAAACTGGGCGTGGATATGGAAAACTGGGATTATGTGGTTGCCCTGGCTGGTAATCCCAATACAGGCAAAAGCACGGTCTTCAATGCTCTGACCGGATTGCGGCAGCATACCGGGAATTGGCCGGGTAAAACAGTAACCCGGGCTGAGGGTGGGTTTGAATTCGGGGGTAGCCGCTACAAGCTGGTTGACCTGCCAGGAACGTATTCCCTGCTGGCCACCAGCCTGGATGAAGAGATCGCCCGTGATTTTATCCTCTTTGGACAGCCGGATGTCACCATTGTGGTGGTGGATGCTTCCCGATTGGAGAGAAACCTGAACCTGGTGCTTCAGGTGCTGGAAATTACCAACCGCCTAGTGATCTGCCTTAACCTGATGGATGAAGCTGAACGCCACAATATGAATGTCGACCCCCGCCGCTTGGCCCGCGACCTGGGGGTGCCGGTAGTGCCCACCGTGGCCCGCTACAACGAGGGGCTGGAGGATCTGCTGGCGGCAGTGAACGAGGTCGCTACAGGCCGGACAAAGGCCAAACCTTATCAGGTGAATTACAACCATCCTAAACTGGAAAGGGCGGTATCTCAGCTCGTGGACCAGATCAAAGATGCTTTTCCTCAAGTCCCCAACGCGCGCTGGGTTGCCCTCCGGCTGCTGGACGGTGATGAAAGGATCATCCGGGCTGTGGAAGAAGGCGAGCTGGGTGAGCTGACCAATACCCGGGATGACCTGGAAGGTATCGGGGCAAGCCATGTATCCCAGAAAAGCGGATTTGCCCAATAGTCGACCGCTGACATTAAACTTGGTAGCTTAGTAAGTGCAGGTGCAATCATGAAAGAAAACTATGAAAAGATTCTCCAATCCGCCCGGGAGCTGCGCTGGGATATCGGGGGAGATTTCCATGAGAAGATCATGGAAGCGCTCTACACCGATGCTTCCCGGATCGCAGACCGGGCTGTGACCTACCCGGATGAAAAACCCCGCTTCGACCTGGATCGGACCATTGACCGCCTGGTCACGAGCAGGATTTGGGGCTTCCCACTGATGATTTTGATGTTAACCCTGGTGTTCTGGCTGACCATCAGTGGGGCCAATGCCCCCTCCCGCTTGTTATACTCCCTGCTGATCGATACAGTACACCCGCTGTTAAAAACTGCTGCGGCCAGCATTGGCCTGCCCTGGTGGTTGGACGGGGTGCTGATCGATGGGGCTTATCTGGCGACAGCCTGGGTGGTAAGTGTGATGCTTCCTCCCATGGCGATCTTCTTCCCGCTCTTCACGCTGCTGGAAGATTTTGGCTACCTGCCCCGGGTGGCGTTTAACCTGGACCATATATTCCGCAAGGCTGGAGCCCACGGCAAACAAGCCCTGAGTATGACCATGGGTTTTGGCTGCAACGCGGCTGGAGTGATTTCCACCCGTATCATCGACAGCCCCCGGGAGCGTTTGATAGCCATTATCACCAATAACTTTTCTCTCTGCAATGGCCGCTGGCCAACCCAGATTTTGATAGCGAGCATTTTCATCGGCTCTATGATGCCTGCCTACCTTGGCGGCGTGATTTCTGCAATCACAGTGGTTGGCATTGCCCTGCTGGGTGTGCTGCTGACCTTTTTGGTCTCCTGGGCATTGTCCCGGACAATCCTCAAAGGCGAGGTTTCCACATTTAACCTGGAATTGCCTCCTTACCGTCCCCCGCGTATCTTGCAGACTCTCTATACCTCTATGATTGACCGCACCTTGATTGTGCTCTGGCGGGCGGTTGTTTTTGCCCTGCCGGCTGGAGTGGCCATCTGGCTTTCTTCAAACGTGCTGGTTGGCGGGGTGAGTATTGCCGAGCACCTGATCAATTTCTTGAATCCATTTGGCCTGCTGCTGGGTTTAAACGGCGTCATCCTGGTGGCTTACATTGTGGCCATCCCGGCCAATGAGATAGTCATTCCTACCATTCTGATGTTAACTGTGCTGATGAGTGGTGTGACCGGTGCCGGCGATGGTGCTGGCGTGATATTCGAATTGGAGTCCGGCCTGGAGACCCTGGATATTCTCACCGCGGGAGGATGGACACTGCTCACGGGCGTGAACCTGATGCTCTTCAGCCTGATCCATAACCCCTGCAGCACAACCATCTATACCATCTATAAGGAAACCGGCAGTCTGAAGTGGACAGCAATTGCTACTTTTCTGCCAGTCGTGATGGGAATTGTGGTGACCTTCTTCACTGCCCAGATCTGGAGGTTGGTGGCAGGATGGTAGATAGAGCTTAGATAAGGATAGATAGGATTGATATTGCAATCATTATCAAAAGGTTGGAAAAATCCTCTGGATCAATCCGCAGGAGAGCCCACTCGCCCAGAACCAGATTTTCTGGCGGCGGGATTTAAGGGTTGAAAGATCTTTTGCAGTTCAGGCAAACTTGAAATTTTAGTATTCAAAAAAAGAAGCCTGAAAAAGGCTTCTTTTTTGTATAACAATATAGGGCGACCCATCAGGTCGCCCATGTTTGAAATCAACCTGTTCGCAACGAGTTAATCTAAGGCCTCGTAACCAGGGCCCTCTGTGAAGTAATCTTCATTGCGCTGGATGGCGGGAGTGAGGTCCACAACTTCGCCCTCGTCCAGGACGCGAGTGGCTTTTAATACCCAGGTCACACCATCTACGTCTTCCGATTCAAATTCCTCATCATAGCCTTCGGTCCCGACAGGCATGTTCATGCGCTCATCACCGTAGGCTTCGTAAGCGGAAGGAACTTCATCTTCCATATAGATGGCTTCGTAGGGGCACTCAGGGGCGCAGGCGCCGCAGTCAATGCAGGTTTCTGGGTCAATATAATAATTGGGCCATTCCTCGACTGGTTTGCCGGGCACGATGCATTCTGTCGGGCAGACTTCCACACAGCTGCCGTCATGCAAGCAGAAAGATGTGATTACGTGGGTCATAACTTTCCTCCAAATGTGGTTGTTTTATTGAGTATATCTTAAAAACAGGTAGACTACTGTATAATAATCTCTCTAGGATCGAATTGTAGCCCTGATTTTTTCTTTGTCAAGAAAAAACAACTTCTGGGAAAGAGCCTTTGAATAAAGAGGTTACATTCTTCATGAAAAAGGACGCTATCTCTCCTGCGGCACCCTACTTGATAATACCGATTGGGATTCTTGCTGTATCCACTGCATCCCTTTTCATCCGCTTCGCCCAAGAATATGCCTCGTCGATCACCATTGCCGCTTTCCGACTGGGACTGGCTGCTCTGATCCTCCTCCCCTATACTTTGATAAAATACGGCCGAGAATTAAGATCCCTCACACCTGCTGATCTGAAATTCGCCCTTCTGGCTGGGTTGATCCTGGCGGTCCATTTTGCGTCCTGGATCACTTCTCTGGAATTCACCTCGGTTGCCAGCTCGGTTGTGCTGGTGACCACCACGCCGCTGTGGGTCTCCTTGCTGGCGCCAATATTCCTGGGCGAAAAAACGCCCAGGATCGCCTTCCTGGGGATGGGCATCGCTTTGCTGGGCGGAGTGATCATCGCCGGCACGGATGTTTGCGCCTGGCAATCCAGTGGACTGCAGTGCCAATTTGCTCCGGGCAGTTCTGCCGCTGAGACTTTACTGGGTGATTTTCTGGCTTTATTAGGCGCGATCGCTGCAGCCTCATACCTGATGATTGGTCGCCATTTGCGCAGGAAGGTCTCCCTTACTCCGTATGTATTTTTAGTTTACAGTGCCGCGGCGATTTTCCTGGTGATTGCCATGCTGATTGTCGATGGTGTCCCTCCCAGCTACCCAAACCAGGTCTATCTTTGGCTGGCCTTGCTGGCAATTTTCCCTCAACTCCTTGGTCATTCTATATTTAACTGGTCCTTGAAATATCTGCCAACCGGGTATGTCGCCGTTAATCTCCTTGGTGAGCCGGTTGGATCAATTATCCTGGCCAATTTCTTCTTGGATGAGGTGCCTTCTGTGGTTAAAATTATTGGTGCTATACTTATTTTAGCTGGCATTGCTTTGGCCTCATTCCAAGGTAATTCTCAGGAAAGCAGACCCATTTTAAAGGAGCACTTGCAGTGACAGATCAGGACCCCCGCAATGTTAAAGATATTCTGGACGCCCTGGCGCAGCGGGGCCAGTCCTTCCAGAGTCTGTCGAAGCGCTTGCGGAATTACGGCTGGGATATATCCGGGATCATCCTGCTGGCTTCTTCCTTGATGACCCTGCTCGCAACCCTCTTCCCTGGACTCGCAGCCGGTTCAGCCCTGTTGCGCTGGACCAATTTCATCCGTTTGGGGCTGGGCTGGGGCAGCATATTCTTGGTCATAGCAGGCATTTTTCTGGGCATCTGGATGCTTAAAAAACAAGCAGGTGAGCCGTCCTCCGTGAGCTGGGTGCGGGTCTTTGCCCTTGAGGGTGCGGTATTTTCCCTGCTCGCCCTCTTTACGGTGCTGGGGGGACACTCCCTGGAACGGGCTCGCAGTGGGCTGGACGGCGGCCTGGTCGGATGGGGATTGGTTGAGGCGGTATCCAGTTTGGTGGGATTGATCGGCACCGGCATCCTGGCAGCCTTGGGGGGATTGATTGGCGGGGTGATCGGATTGGGATTCACCAGCAGGGTCCGGGAGCAGTTGGATCAAATCCGGATGGGATCTGCCTCGCTTGACCTGGTTCGAGAGGAAGAAACACAAGATCTGCCCCCGGAGAAAGCAGCTGAAGAGCCTTCCCCTCTCAGACGGAAACCCAAAGTGCCTGCTGAGTTCAGAAAACAGTTTAAAGTGGATGTCCAGGATGACAAACCCCTGAAAATTCCTGCCCGGGATCAGTCCCTCCCGTCCATGGATCTGCTGGATCGGGGGAAAGGATTTAAACCCAATCAGAGACATATCAACACCTCTGCCGGATTGATAGAAAAAACGCTGGCTGAATTTGGCATCCCGGCCCAAGTAATTGGTTTCCAGGTTGGGCCCACGGTGACCCAGTTTGCCGTCAAACCAGGCTATCTCAATGATCCTGAGGAAGATGAAGAGAGAAAGAAGGTCCGTGTCTCTCGGATCACCTCCCTGAATAAGGATCTGGCCCTGGCACTTTCCGCAACACAACTGCGCATTGAAGCCCCGGTACCAGGCCGGGCCTATGTGGGCATTGAGGTACCCAATGAAAAATCCTACCTGGTTACCCTGCGGTCAGTCATGGAAACGACAGCTTTTTACAAGGTGGATTCCCCCCTGGCAATCGCCCTGGGCAGCGATGTCTCAGGAGAGCCAGTCGTGGCTGATTTGGCCAGCATGCCTCACTTGTTGATTGCCGGCACCACCGGATCAGGGAAATCGATCTGCATCACATCATTGACCACCTGCCTGGTGATGAACAACACCCCGGAGCAGCTGCGGTTGGTGATGATCGATCCCAAGATGGTGGAGCTGATCCGATTTAACGGTCTGCCTCACCTTTACGGCCAGGTAGAAACAGACCTGGAGCGTATCTTGGGAGTCTTACAGTGGGTGGTGAGTGAAATGGACCGCCGCTACCAGGTACTGGATGAGACCCGTTCCCGGAATATTAACACCTATAACAATAAGATCATCAAAAAGAAAGGCGGGGAGATCATGCCCCGCATTGTGGTCATGATAGATGAACTGGCTGACCTGATGATGATGGCTCCAGCCCAAACCGAGTTCAGCCTGGTAAGGCTGGCGCAAATGGCAAGGGCGGTGGGCATCCACCTGGTCGTGGCGACCCAGCGGCCGAGCACGGATGTGGTCACCGGGCTGATCAAGGCTAACTTCCCGGCCAGGATGTCATTTGCAGTGGCTTCCTCAGTGGATTCCCGGGTGGTCTTGGACATGAACGGTGCCGAATCCTTGCTTGGCAACGGTGACATGCTTTTCCTCTCCCCGGAAGCGAGCAGTCCTATCAGAGCGCAGGGTTGTATGGTCACCCCGCAGGAACTTGACCGAGTCATCAATGCCTGGAAGGAGGTTTCTGGCCTTGAACCAGAAGAAATCAACCCACCATGGGAGAAGGTCATCGAAGAGAAAGCCGAGATAGATGAATTTGATCCGCTGATCAAAGATGCGTTTCGAATTGTGCGGGATGCCCAGCGGGCGTCTACATCATTGATCCAGCGGAAGCTGAGAATCGGTTACCCCAGGGCTGCCCGGCTGATGGATGAACTCTCTGCCCTGGGTTATGTCGGCCCCTCAAGGGGCAGCGGTATTGAACGCGAGGTGCTCATAGCTTCAGACGAAGAATTCGGGGATAATTTTTAATCGGCTGAAGGGCAACTCCTTATTAATTCACTCCACCCTCAGGAAAATAATATGCCAACAGGTTTTCAATTGGGACCATTTACCATACATTATTACGGGCTGGTGATCCTGGTAGGAATTACCGCCGCGCTGTTGCTGACTGCCAGGGAAGCTAAAAGGCAAGAAAAAACACTTGATTTCCTGCTTGATGCCCTGCCCTGGCTCTTTATCGGCGCGGTGCTGGGAGCCCGGATTTGGCATATTTTCACTCCACCGGAATCCATGGTTGCCCGGGGGATCACTACCCGCTACTATCTGACCCATATACTGGAAGCGCTGGCGATCTGGAAGGGTGGCGTCGGGATCATTGGCGCGGTACTGGGAGGCTCTCTAGTCTTGTGGGCGTACGCCCGGCGCAGGGGTGAATCCGCGTCTACTTGGCTGGATATCCTCGCGCCTGGGATTGCCCTTGCCCAGGCATTTGGCCGCTGGGGAAATTTCATCAACCAGGAGGTATATGGACTGCCTTCTAACCTGCCCTGGGCGATATTTATCGATTCCCAACACCGCCTGCCTGGCTACAGCCAGGTCGCTACCTATCATCCATTATTTTTATATGAGTCTCTCTGGTCTCTCCTGAACATGGCTTTCCTGCTGTGGATCCGTGAAAAACTGGGGGAGCGGCTCAAATCAGGAAGCCTTTTCCTGATTTACCTGCTGGTTTATGGGCTCGGCCGGATAGGTCTTGAATTCTTGCGTTTGGATGTTTCCAGTTGGCGGGGAGTTAATCTTAACCAAATTGCAATGTCCCTGGTTGTTATCAGCACCAGTGTTCTGCTTTATAATCGCCAGAGAAGAAGTTCTGGAGATTCAGAGCAGGTATGATCCTTACTGAAAACCTCACTAAATATTTTAAGGACCTCAGGGCGGTGGACGGCGTCGATCTGCATGTCAGGGCTGGCGAGGTTTTGGCCTTGCTAGGACCCAACGGGGCTGGGAAAACCACCACAGTGCGCATGCTGACCACTGTTTTAAGGCCTAGCGACGGCACAGCCCGGGTGGCCGGCTGTGATGTGCTGGAAAACCCCGGGAAGGTGCGCTCATCTGTAGGAGTGCTGACAGAAGACCACGGCCTGTACGACCGCATGCATATTGAGGAGTACCTGGATTTTTTTGGGCAGATCTATGACATGCCAGCCATTGAACGCCAGCAGCGTATCCAGTATCTGCTGAGCAGGTTTGGTCTGCTTGATGCCCGCAACCGAAGAATAGGAAAATTTTCCAAAGGTATGCGGCAAAAATTGTCCTTAGCCCGCTCCCTGCTGCACTCTCCCCCGGTGCTGCTGCTGGATGAACCTACCTCCGCGATGGATCCGGCCAGCGCTCGCCTGGTCAGAAATGCCATTAAAACGCTTCGTTCAGAAGACCGGGCGATCATTGTCTGCACCCATAACCTGGCGGAAGCTGAGGAACTGGCCGATAAAATTGCGATCATACGGAATGGGAAGATTATCGCCAATGGCTCTGCTGCGGAATTGAAGGAGCAGCTGCTTGGGCCTGGTGAGTACAAAGTACAACTAGTGGAACCCTTGGACAGCAAGGAATTGCCTTTGCCGGATGGATTGGTAGTTACTCAAAAGGGACTCGACTGGTTTAGCTACAGGGCGCCTGACGCCCGGAAAACCAACCCGCAGATTCTCCATAAACTGATTACAGCTGGATATCAGGTAGTTAAAATGGAGGAGGTCCAACGCAGCCTGGAATCGGTTTACCTGCAGGCGGTCAACCATGTTCCGGTGAAGGAGGACCCCGATGTGGAGTGATATCCGGAAAGCCCTGGTGGTGACCCGCCGGGAGGTGAAAGATCAGTTCCGTGATTGGCGGATTATTGCCCCGATCATTATCCTGACAGTATTTTTCCCGGGTTTGATGAACTTCACCGCGCAGCAGGCCGTGGGTTTTGTGGCCAAGTACGGAGCTCCGATTATCGCAGACCGGTTGATCCCCTTTTTGTTGATGGTAGTGGGCTTTTTCCCCATTTCAGTTTCCCTGGTGATTGCCCTGGAAAGTTTTGTCGGCGAAAAAGAGCGGCGCTCTATTGAACCTTTGCTCAGCAGCCCCTTAACGGATGTCCAGCTTTACCTGGGGAAGCTGATGGCAGTGATTTTTCCACCCTTGCTGGCCAGTTTTTTAGGCATCTCGGTCTACTTAGTAGGGGTGTTTCGGCAGGTGGGCTGGGTACCTGATGCCACGCTGTTATTCCAGGTCGTAGCCCTGGCCGCGGTACAGTCTTTGGTGATGGTCAGCGGCGCGGTGGTGATATCTTCCCAGACCACTTCCGTGCGGGCGGCCAATCTGCTGGCTTCTTTCATTATCATTCCCATGGCACTGTTGCTGGTAGGGGAGAGCATGATCATGTTCTGGGCCCGCTACCAAGTCCTCTGGTGGGCGATCATTGGCCAGGTAATTATCGCCTGGCTTCTAATTCGCACAGGCATTGCCCATTTTAATCGGGAAGAACTCCTGGGCCGGGAACTCGACACCCTCAATCTTCGTTGGGCCTGGTCTGTATTTAAAGAAGCTTTCCTGGGTGAAAGTGGTTCAGCACTGCATTGGTGGCGCCTCAACGTTTGGAGTGTGGTCCGGGACCTGAAGTGGTCCATCCTGCTGGTTTTGATAATCTCAATTGGAGCAGTTTTGGTTGGCAGCACCCAGGCTGAGATCTTTACTCTCCCGACAGAAGTGCTGGACTGGGATAATCTGGATGAGGGCCTGGTGACCGGAGTGGAAAATATCGGTCCGATCCACTTCTTCTCGGTGGGAGGGATGGGGATGATCCTGTTCCATAACTTGAGGGCGGTCCTGATTGACAGTCTGTTGGGAATCTTTTCCTTTGGTGTGCTGGGCATCATTGCCCTGATCCTTCCCTTCGGCATCATTGGCTATTTCATCGCTATCACCGGCCAGATTGGCCTCTCGCCCTGGTCTTTCCTGCTGGGATTCATACTTCCTCATGGCATAGTGGAAATCCCAGCAATTATCATCGCGGGAGCGTTGATCGTCCGCATGGGGTTAACGTTGGTCACGCCTCAGGAGAACCACACCATTGGGGAAGCCTGGATCCGGACCCTGGCTGATTGGGCGAGACTGATATGTTTCCTGGTCCTGCCGCTCCTGGTGGTGGCGGCTTTTCTGGAGGTTTTTATCACACCCCGGGCAGCTCTGGCGATGTTCGGCGGCTGACAGGCGGAGAGAAGGAATATGAAAAAACTGATTTTCCTAGGAACAGCCAGCGCGGTTGCCTATGAAGGCCATGAGAATTCCTTCTTTGTGCTTGAGGGGGATAGCTCGGCAGTACTGATTGACTGCGCGGCCAGGCCCCTGCGCAGGCTGCAAGAAGCGGGGATCCATTTTGATGCCGTAAATGATCTGATCATCACTCATTTTCATCCTGATCATGTCAGCGGTCTGCCCAATTTGTTGATGGATATGTGGCTCCTGGGCCGTAAGGCAGACTTCCATATCCACGGCAATTCACACTCGATCAACCGGACCCAGATTATGATGGATCTTTTTGAATGGGATTCCTGGGCTGGTATGTACCCGGTCATCTTCCATGAAATCTTGGTGAAAGAGTTTGCGCCAGTTTTGGAGACCCCGGATTTCCGGATTCATTCATCTCCAGTGGAGCATATGATCCCCACTCTGGGACTAAGAGTTGAGTGCCGTGGGGAGGAATATATCCTTGCATACTCGTCGGATACCAACCCCATCGAGGATACTGCCCGTCTGGCAGCAGGGGCGGATATCCTGATTCATGAAGCTGCTGGGGCGGCCGATGGGCATTCCACAGCTGCGGAGGCGGGTGAAATTGCTGCCAGGGCAGGAGTTAACACTCTCTATCTGATCCATTATTCACTCCGGGAAGAGACTACAGAGGAAACCTTGCTGGCAGCCGCAAAAAAAACCTTCCCCGGGAAGGTTTTCCTGGCTGAAGACCTGTTGGCGATTGAATGCAAGCGAGATTAAAGAGATTTACCAACCCTGGATAAATGGTTCCCATTCCTGATAGGTTTTGAGATATTTCCTGAATAGATAGGTTGCCGAAGTTGGCGGCTGGACCGGTTTTTTCTGCAGCTTTAAACCGGATTGTTCCAAGGTAAGCCCGCCTTTTTTGTGATTGCAGGATTTACAGGCTGTCACCAGGTTAGACCAGGTGGATTCCCCTCCAAGATGCTGGGGCAGTACATGGTCCACAGTCAGTTCGTGGGATTCGTTTCCGCAGTACTGGCATCTGAACTGGTCTCGCCGGAATATTTCCTGCTTAGTGAGTTTGACGGTGGGGCGGGGACGTTTGATAACATGGTGCAGACGGATGATGGAGGGCTTGGGATAGGATCGGGACACAGTGCGAACCACCCCACGGCCATCCATGACCATGTTGGCTTTACCGACAATAATCAGGCACATCGCCCGGCGCGTGGAACAGACGTTGAGGGGGGCGTAATTGCCATTGAGGACCAAAACTGGTTTATTCATTTTTCGATTGCTTTCGGAAATTATAGCATGGTATTTCCTCCCTGCTCAAGGGTTCTTTGGCCCTGAAAATTCCCTATTGAGAGGGTTTTTTCGGTCTGGGAAAGGGAAAATTCCAATTCTACGGTAAAATGTGGTAACCGTCTCATTGTGGAGGAAAGATTGAAAAAATATCTCAAAGCCTATACTTTTTTAGTACCGATCTCCCTTCTCTTGATCGCTCTGGATCAATTGACCAAAAATCTAGTGAGGGAAAATCTGGCATTAAATGAATACTGGATGCCCGTTGAATGGCTGGAGCCCTATCTGAGGGTTGTCAACTGGCACAACACAGGAGCAGCCTTTGGAATTTTCCAGGGCATGAACAGCATATTCATGGTGCTGGCTTTCGTGATTATCGGTTTGATCCTGGTTTATTTTCCAATGATCCCGACTGAAGACAAGTTTTTCAGGCTCGCCCTGAGCTTGCAGTTGGCCGGAGCAGCTGGTAACTTGATTGACCGACTCTATCGGGGCTATGTGACCGATTTCATATCTGTCGGCAGATTCCCAGTATTTAACGTGGCAGATTCCTGCATTACCATGGGCGTGGTGGTACTGCTGATCGGCATGTGGATTGAAGAGAGAAGGACACAGCATGAGCCAAGAACCGATCATTATATCGAACCGCTCTGAGACTGAGCTCCGTCTTGACAAACTCCTGGCTCAAGAGCTGGAGGATTTTTCCAGATCTTATATCCAGAAAATTATTTCCGCAGGTGGTGTATCTGCAGACGGATATCCCCTCTATAAAAAAGCCGAGCTGATCTCTCCGGGCGTGGAAATTGAAGTCATCGTACCGCAAGTTGAGGATTCAGATCTGCAGCCGGAGGAGATTCCCCTCGATATTCTCTATGAGAACGGGGATTGTATTGTCATTAACAAGCCTGCCGGTATGGTTGTCCATCCTGCCCTGGGGCACAACACAGGTACCCTTGTGCAGGCAGTATTGGCTTACGCGCCCGAAATCGAAGGCGTGGGAGGCGTTAAAAGGCCCGGGCTTGTGCACCGCCTGGACCAAAATACTTCGGGTGTGATCCTGCTGGCTAAGAATGATAGAGCGCACCAACACCTCCAGGACCAATTCAGGGATCGAAAGGTTGGAAAAACTTACCTGGCTCTGGTGGATGGGCGACCGCCATCTCCCAAAGGACGGATAGAGGTGGCAATCGGCCGCGATCCCAAATACCGCCAGCGTATGGCCGCAGTGCAAGATCGAGAAGGGAAGGAAGCGGTTAGCGAGTTTTTCACCCTGGAAGAATTTTCGAAACACACCTTGTTGAAAGTGTCCATTCTCACCGGGCGGACTCATCAGATCCGGGTCCATCTGGCTTTCCTGGGCTGTCCGGTAACAGGGGATACGGTGTATGGGAGGAAAAATCCCACCTTGGAGCTCAACCGGCAGTTCCTGCATGCGCACCAGCTGACAATTTCCCTGCCAGGAGAAGATCACAAGCGCACATTTGAGGCACCTTTACCGGATAAGCTGGAAGAAGTCCTTGGTGCACTACGACATTGAATCTTTAGGAGCATGTAATGATTGACCTTCGATCCGATACGGTAACGCTACCAACTCCAGAGATGCGGGAAGCGATTGCCAGCGCAGAAGTTGGTGATGATGTCTACGGGGAAGACCCTACGGTTAATCTTCTTGAAGAAGAATCCGCCCGGCTGCTGGGAAAAGATGCCGCCCTGTTTATCCCTTCGGGCACAATGGGCAATTTGGCTGCTGTGTTGACCCATTGTGAACGCGGCAGCGAAATCATCCTGGGGGATAAATCCCACATTTTCTTAAATGAAGCCGGCGGGGCGGCGGCCCTGGGGGGGATCCAACCTCATATCATTCCCAATCAAAAAGATGGCACACTTAGGCTGGAAGATATCCGAGAAGCAATCCGCTTTGATGATATTCATCATCCCCGGACCCGCCTGATTACCTTGGAGAACACCCATAATATGTGTGGGGGAGCAGCCTTGTCCGCTGTGTATACCCGATCTGTGGGAGAGATAGCGCAAGAGCAGGGGTTGAAATTCCACCTGGATGGCGCCCGAATATTTAACGCGGCTTCAGCCTTGGGCGTCGATCCGGCAGACCTCGTCCAACCTCTGGATTCCGTGATGTTCTGTCTCAGTAAGGGATTGGGAGCGCCGGTAGGATCTATGTTATGTGGGGATGCTGAATTCATCCACCGTGCCAGGAGGACACGTAAAATGCTGGGTGGCGCTATGCGTCAGGCCGGATTGATTGCAGCTGCAGGGCTATATGCTCTGCGGCATCATCTTCCTCTCTTGACAGAAGACCACCGCAGAGCCCGTGATCTGGCCCGCGGGCTGGCAGATCTTTCCGGGATCAGTCTGCTGGATCTCGAACCCCCCTCCAATATGGTTTATCTCAAGCTGGATCCTGATCTACCTTATGACGCGGCGGTAATCAAGGAAAAACTCAAAGGACATGGCATCTTGATTGGCTATGAAAATCTCCGCTTGATCAGGCTGGTTACCCATCTCTGGATCCGGGATCAAGATATCCCGGTCGTGATTCAAGGATTCAAGGAAGTCCTCTCCTGAACAGGAGAATCCTCTTGTAATCGACGGTCAGTACTGCTTTCCTTCAGATGTTATAATTAGACAGCTTTCCCTGAAAGATCGTAAAGGAATTTTATTTTCATGAAAACCAAATATACAATTGAGGATATGGACCGGATTGCGGATGAGATACGTTCCAGGATATCCCTTTACCCGCAGATTGGTTTGATCCTGGGCTCCGGCCTGGGACCCTTGTCTGAAGCTGTTGAAGATCCTATCATAATCCCCTATCACGACTTGCCTGGCTGGCCGCTGTCCACAGTGGAAGGGCATGCTGGTGAACTGGTTATCGGTAAGTTGGAAGGACAGAACGTGCTGGTGATGAACGGGCGGATTCATTATTACGAAGGCTACGAAATGAGCCAGGTCACTTTGCCCATCCGGGTCATGCAGCGGCTGGGCATAGAAATTATCGTGGTTACCAATGCGGCTGGCGGGGTTAACCAGGATTTTGTACCTGGAAATCCCATGTTAATCACGGATCACCTCAACCTGCTGGGTATGGCAGGTGTCAATCCTCTCCGGGGACCAAACATGGATGAATTTGGTACCCGCTTCCCGGATATGAGCCAGGCCTATGACCGGGAACTTCAGGAACTGGCCCGGAATGTGGCCCGGGAGCTGGGGATCACTCTCTATGAAGGTATTTATGTCTGCCTGGCCGGACCAACATTTGAAACCCCGGCTGATTTAAGGTTTCTACTGGGTGCCGGTGTGGACGCTGTGGGTATGTCCACGGTCCCAGAGGTGATTGTTGCCAATCACGGCGGGCAGCGGGTGCTGGGTATCTCCGGGATAACCAACAGCTCAAACTTGTACGGTGAGGCGGAAACCACGCATGAAGAGGTGATTGAAACCGGTTTGGTGCTGGCTCCCAAGATGATGAGTTTGATCCGGGGCGTTCTGAGGTCGCTCCCCTCTAAAGCGGACACCTACTCCTAATTGAGTTCCGCTGGAGGATCATTTCATGATTGAGTTCTTGCGGTATATCCGGGATATAGAGTATCTGGCATATTTTATCCTGGGCGTGCTTACTGTCTGGCAGCTGAGAAATTTTTTCATTGCCTGGGAGGAACTCCGGGCAGCGGCTTTTGGCCTGGAGAAAGAAAGCGCCCAGATGCGCCTTAACAGATCGGCTGCCCTGTTGGTTGTTCTGCTTTTCTTAGGCGCGGCGGTGTTCGGCCTGGTATCGTTCATCATTCCGGCTGTCCCTGGCGTAGATCCCATACCAACCTCAACCATTGATCTGCTGGCAACATCTACCGCCACCATCGCTCCTGAAACGGTCTCTGGACCGACAATTACGGCCGTGTCCGGACCATCTGGAACCCCATCCCTTCCGGAAGGTTGTGTCCCGGGCGAGGTGATGATCACATATCCGGAAAACAACTCCGTGGTCAGTGGAATTGTTGAAATAGAAGGCACAGCAAATATCGAGGATTTTGGTTTTTATAAGTTTGAGGTCTCCGCCATTGATTCTGATAATTGGTTGACCATCCAGGCAGGGGATAAACTTCATGTGGATGATGAATTGGGCTATTGGGATACAAGCCAGTTGGAACCAGGGAATTATTCCTTGCGACTGGTGGTGCTGGACAACCAGGGAATACAGCGCACTCCCTGTACTGTAGACATATTTGTCGAAATGTCTGAAGAATAAGCCGGAAAAATCCTATGGTTGAAATCAATATTCGCTCGGCGATCTCCACAGATATTCCCAAAATGATCGCGCTTGATCACAATTATGCCACCACGCATGTCTGGCAGATGACCTTGGATTTGACCGAAGTTCAAACACAAGTCTCATTTCGAGAGGTCCGACTGCCACGTGAGGTCCATGTCAATTATCCCCGGATTGTTCGGGCGCTGGCGGATGATTGGACCAAGCGAGATGCCTTATTGCTGGCTGAGGAAGGGGAGCAGATCCGGGGTTACATCAGCTTGCGGTTAGGCCTGGCCCCTGCCAGCGCCTGGGTGGAAGACCTGGCCGTGGACCGACTCCAGCGCAGAAACGGTGTTGGTACAGCCCTGGTGATGGCAGCCCAGGACTGGTGCGCAAGAAAAGGCCTGCACCGGGTGACGCTGGAAATGCAGCCCAAGAATTACCCTGCTATCCAGTTTGCCCATAAGTTGGGTTTTGAGTTTTCCGGATACAATGACCAGTTTTACCGCGACCAGGAGATAGCGATTTTCTTTTCCTCATACATATGAACCTGCTGAATATTTTGCAGACTCTCAACCAGCTCCTTGCGGCTGGCATCGCCATCACTGCCTTTTCACTACTCCTTTATGCCCTGACTTTTAATTTAAAGGACCGGGTTGCCCGTTCCTTTGCATTCATCATGGCCTGCGTGGTTGTTGTCTTCGTGGGAGAATCTGTAGCCGATGTGGTCAGATCCCCGCGCTGGATCCAGATCTGGTATCAGGTGCAGTGGATTGGAATTGTTTTCCTGCCTCCAGCCTACGTGTTGCTCTCGGATGCGGTTCTTGCTACGACCGGACGCCCCTCCCGCGGCCGCCGGACCAAGTTGATCAAGGTGGCTTTCGCTATTTCGGGAATTTTCCTGGTGATGATCCCCTTTTCCCTGCTGGTAGGCCCGCTGGCCGCTGAAAACGTGGTCGCACCTCACCTGGAGAGGACCGGCCTGACCTGGATCTTTTCCGCTTTTTACATTCTGTGCATGATCTGGGCCTGGGTCAATTTTCAACGGGCATTCCACCGGACAGTCACGCGCTCTGGCCAGCGCAGGATGATGTATCTGATCGGAGGGGCATTGGCCCCAGCCCTGGGATCTTTCCCTTATCTGCTGTTTGGATCCGATTTTGCATCCGGGCACCCCTACGTGTTCTGGCTGGCCGCTGTTGTCAGCAATATCCTGGTTTCAGGTTTGATTGTAATCATGGCTTATGCGGTGGCTTTTTTCGGCGTATCCTGGCCGGACCGGGTGATTAAACGCCGCTTGACAAAGTGGGTGCTCCGCGGCCCGGTGACAGCCAGCACCGTTTTGGCGTTGACAACTATTTTCAGGAGAGCCGGCGAACCCTTTTCCCTGTTCGCTCCAGTGGTGATGGCTGGTGTGTTTTTGCTGATGCAATATTTCATTACCATGTTCTCTCCCCTCTGGGAACACTGGTTCCTGCTGGGGGAAAGTAAAGACAGTCTGGCACTGCTGCAAAATCTTCAGGAACGACTTTTCACCCTGGAAGACCTGAAACAATTCTTGGAATCGGTTCTGGCGGCGATATGCGATCAACTTCAGACCAAACAGGCTTTTGCAGCCGCTTTGACTGCTGCCGGGATGGATTATCTAGTCACGGTGGGTGGGAAGGTTGATTTGAATGGCGAAGAACTAACCGAGAAATTACAGAACGTTTCGCCAGGCAGGGAACGAATCGGTGACTACGAACTTTTTTCGTCTGGAAAATTCTGGATCATTCCCCTATTTAGTTCAACTATGCCGGATGAGATCCTTGGTCTGATTGGTGTGGAAACTCCTGATGAATCCCTCCACGGGGAGAAAATTGAAGCCTTACAGATTTTGATTGGTCGGGCTCAGCAGGCCCTGGAGGACAGGTCTTTCCAGCAGCAGGTATTCAGCACAATTGAAGATTTAACCCCACAGATGAATCGCATCCAGCAGATGCGGGCTGCAGCCCGCTATGACGGTACCAAAGTGCTGATGAGTGAGAATCCTGATCAGATTGTGGATGAAGGCACCTTGACCGAGTGGGTCAGGGATGCTCTTTCCGATTATTGGGGAGGTCCAGATCTATCTGAAAGTCCCCTGCTGCAGCTGGAAGTGGTCCAGAATTCGCTTGATGAACATGACGGAGTATCCGTAAAAGCCGTGCGGGCAATCCTCAGGGAAGCCATTGATAAGATCAGACCGGAGGGCACTCGCCGTTTTACGTTGGACTGGGTGCTCTACAATATCCTGGAATTGAAGTTCCTGAAAGGTCAGAAGGTACGGGATGTGGCCAAGCGCCTGGCAATGTCTGAAGCCAACCTTTACCGAAAGCAAAAAATCGCCATTGAGGTTGTGGCGAAAACCATCCTGGAAATGGAAAAACAAGCCCGGGAAGAACTCAAGGAACCTGAGGAAAAAGCGATCAAATAATGTTACAATACAGTGTACTTGCGGAATAATTCACAGGGCACATTAATGGTTCATAATGATCAGTTTCCCAATAATCATGGAAAACCTCCTGATTTAGGAGATTCTTGGTGGAAAGCTGCTTTATCGGAAGCGGAAACGCATCTGGCAGACCAGGACTGTCAGCCCAAAGATGAATTTTTAACCGATATCGATCCCCGTCCTGCAAAACTTGACCACCCAGAGAATGATTGGGAATATGTAGACCGTTTATACCAAAGGGATGAAATCGTACACTTGCGGGTGGTCGGTTGTAATCAAGGGGGATTGCTGGTGCAGGGGAATCATATCAATGGATTTGTGCCCTGTTCCCATTTGCTGGCGGGAAGCAAAAAGAAAGACTATCTGCGGAAGCTGGTTTCCCTGAAAGTGATTGAATATGATCCCGAACGCTGCCGGGTAGTGCTTTCGGAGCGGGCTGCCCAGGCTGAGGCAGGTACGCGCATCAAACTGCTTGATACGCTGGAAGAAGATACCTGTGTCCCGGGGGTGGTAACAACCTTGACAGACTTTGGGGCCTTTGTGGACCTGGGAGGAATGGAAGGATTGATCCACATTTCTGAGCTGTCCTGGGGACGGGTGGACCACCCGTCTGATGTCGTGTCTGTTGGTGATCAGATCGAGGTTTATATTCTCAATATTGACCACAGGGAACATAAGGTAGCCCTCAGCCTTAAGAAGCTGTGTGATAACCCTTGGGAAACCATCGAGGATCGGTACCAGACCGGACAGGTTGTAGAAGCTGTGGTAAAAAATATAGTTACTTATGGAGCATTTGTGCGCCTGGAAGAAGGTGTGGATGGATTGATCCATGTCTCTGAGCTGGGGGGCAACGGCGATGAAGTGTCACCCTGGGATGTGCTGGAAGAAAACCAGAAGGTCAGCGTGGAAATCATCTACCTTGATCCTGAAGAACAGCGCCTGGGGTTGAGTTTGGCTGTGGGGGATTAAAAGAGTCAAAACGTTTTATGTTTGGAAAAATGAGAGATCTCTTGATCGGGGTTCTGTTTGGCCTGTGCAGCGCCGGACTGATTCTCTTGGTATCCCGTCCCCGTCCGGGAAGGGCTGTGCTGTTGCGCCCCCCTCCGACTTCTGTTCCCCTGGTGATCAATATCGATGGAGAGGTAGAACACCCCGGTGTGTATACGCTGCCTGTCCACAGCCGGGTGCAGGACGCCGTGGAGGCAGCGGGCGGTTTTACGGAAGAAGCCAGTCCTGGCTCTGTGAATCTGGCAGCTCTGCTTGAGGATGGAAGCCATATCTATATTCCAGCTTTGATCACTTCCACGGAGAGCAGCTGGGCAGCGGGTTCTTCAGCCCTGAGTCTGTCTCCCGGGGGAGAGATCATTTCCCTGGTGAACATCAACCAGGCTGGCCTGGAAGAACTGGTATCCCTTCCGGGTATTGGACCGGTCACGGCAGAGAAGATTATCAGTTATCGGGAAGAACACCTCTTCACGCAGGTGGAAGAAATCCAAAAAGTGCCCGGGATTGGTCCGGCCACTTATGAACAGATCAGGCCTTACCTGACTCTAGGAGAATGAGGGAAAAGGAGAGCTTCTTTAAAAGGAACAACCTTGCCAGCTCTTAAGTTCGCGGGAAAGAACGAATCAACAGGGTTGGGCGGCTGCTTTCATCGCGAATGGCTGACAAGGCTGTCAGATAAGTATGTTCAGATTCTTTTGATCAGGCTTTTTTCAGTACGGGTAGTCCGTTTTTAGTTTCAGACACAACATACCCTGCGGGGACGGCATCCAATGCGCCTTCCTTGGCTTCTTTTCCGAAGTAGTACAGGGTTGATTCTTTTCCGCTTTTTAGTACTCGTTTTTTTCCATGCAGGTAATAGGTGACACCTTTCGCGTTTGTGTGACTGTAGGCCATAATATCTCCTTTGTCCGATACTAGCTTTCAAACCGCCCAACATAGTTGATAGAGGGGTGTAAACCTCTGGCTGATAGGTAGTGGATCTTCAGTGTGTTCCTTTAGAATTTCTTGTGCATTGAGGTGCAGGATGATCGTTCTTCTATACTTATTGTAACCCCTTAAGCCTGAAAAGTTCTCTGTTTTTAGCCTTTTTCGAGGAAATTCAGGGGTAAAAAGCGCTTTTTTAAGCTAAATTCACCATATTTTGCCGCAATTTTAAAGCCAAGGGACTGGTAGAGGTGTATGGCGGGGGCATTATCGGCTTTGACATTTAGCCCGATAGTGTCCACTTCACCTACCAGGTCTCGACACAGGTGGGCAGTCACAAGCCGGGCAAACCCTCGGTTTCTATGGTCTGGATGAGTGGTGATATTCCCCAGAGCGGCCACCCGGTAGCGGGAGGAATATACATGCACACCAGCCACACTCACCAGCTCCCCGCCGAACTGGTAGCCGTAATACCTGCCGGTGGATAACATCCGGGGATCAAATGCGTTCTCTGGATAGCTTTGATGGAAGAGTTTTTGAAGCTCAGGCAGGTGGTTGGCGTTCAGGCGGAAGGGACTTCTGGAGCTGGTTTTTCCAAAGTCTCCGGGCTCAACGAGATCCATCTTGTAATGCTCACCATGATCATCGATTTGATAATCCTCCAGGAAGTACTTCTCCAGGCCAGGGCTGAAGTGGGCATAGAATGGGTCAGGCAGCAGGGGTGATAGAGAGTGATAATAATCATCTCCAAAGAATCCTTCTGGCCCCAATGCCAGCAGGACAGGCAGTCCTTCTCCGTGGTAAAGCAGGGTCACGCGTGAGATCTCTTTCCCCAGGATCTCTCCGTAAAAGGTTGTCTTCGGCCAGTAAAAGTCATCCAGATCTCCCAGGCTGTAGGCATGTAATGGAAGATCCTGGCGGAAATAAGCGGCCAGCTTTTTCCGATCTCTAATTTGGTGGAGTTCCACGCCTGGATTGTACCAAGGAAGGAGAGTTTGGATTTGGCTAATCATTTTGATCATAATGGACTGCTGTGCTTAATCCGGGATGAAAGAGAAGTATAGGGTGAGAGGCGCCAATCTTGGGGTCAGACTTGGGAAAGTGCCGGATAGTGATCCGGGGGAACAAAATAGGATAATCTATACTTTCTGCTCCCTTTCAGGTTCCGTTATAATGAAGTCACAGGAATTGAAACCAATCATCTTATCAGAGGAAACTATGTCAAATGCTCTTGTTGAATGTGTGCCAAATTTTTCTGAAGGCCGCCGCCCGGAAGTCCTGGACAAGATCAGGGAGTCAATTTCAGCTGTGCCGGGAGCTCATGTGCTGGACATCCACACAGATGCCTGCCACAACCGCAGCGTGATTACTTTCGTAGGTTCACCGGAGGCTGTGGAAAAAGCTGCTTTTCAGATGATCAAAACAGCAGCGGGGCTGATCAACCTGGAAAACCACACCGGGGAACATCCCAGGATCGGGGCTACAGACGTGGTCCCTTTTGTGCCCATCTCAGATATCAACATGGAAGAATGTGTTGAGATCGCTAACCGGGTTGGGGAGCGGGTGGGGAAGGAGCTGAAGATCCCGGTTTATTTTTACGAACAGGCTGCCCGGGTGCCAGAACGTAAAAGACTGGAACTAATCCGACACGGTGAATACGAAGGATTGAAAGAAGAGATCAAAACCAATCCGGCCAGGAAGCCGGACTGCGGCCCATCAGAGATGGGAACAGCTGGCGCAACAGTGATTGGGGCCAGGGAGTTCTTGATTGCTTATAATGTCAACCTGACCACCGAAGACGAAAAGATTGCCAGCAAGATCGCCAGGGCGATCCGTCACTCCTCCGGCGGGATGCGCTTTGTGAAAGCGCTGGGCATGTTGGTGGACGGCAGGGCCCAGGTCTCCATGAATCTGACCAATTTTAAAAGAACGCCCCTCCCGCGGGTAGTGGAAACCATCCGCAGGGAAGCGGAGCGCTATGGGGTCGGGATCCACAACAGCGAGCTGGTTGGGTTGATCCCCCAGCAAGCCCTGGTGGATACCGCTGTCTGGTATACCCAGATGGACCTGTTCTCCCCCGACCAGATCCTGGAGCGCAAGATGGCCCTGGAAGTAGGAATGAGCAGCCAGACTGATTTCGTAGATGAACTGGCAGCCGCGACACCCACGCCGGGCGGGGGGTCTGCGGCGGCTTACTCTGGAGCGATGGCTGCAGGGTTGGTTTCCATGGTAGCCCGGTTAACAATTGGCAAAAAAGGGTATGAAGACCAGGAGACAAAAATGGCCCATATCCTGGAGGAATCTGAAACCCTGAGAGCTGAACTGCGGGCCGCCGTGGATCGGGATTCAGAGGCTTTTGACCAGGTCATGGCAGCTTACAAGTTACCCAAATCGGACCCCGATCGGCAAGGGGCCATTCAGGACGCCACCCTGGGAGCTACCCTTGTCCCCATGGAAGTGGCCGAGAAATCCCTGCGAGTGATGGGTCTGGCAATGGAGGCTGCCCGGTCAGGGAACCTCAACGCTATCAGTGATGCCGGATCGGCGGTGAATCTGGCTTTTTCCTCCCTCAACAGCGCCGCTTACAATGTGAGAATCAATTTGTCAGGACTGGATGACAAGAAAAGGGCAGTCAGAATGAAACAGGCGATCGAAGAGATCGAAAAACAAGCCTGGAAATCCCAGGATACGATCAAAGAAATATTAAAAGACAGGGGAGGTATTTTTTAATAACGGCCGCCCAGATACTCCTTCCCTTAGACGTTAAAGGTGCAGCAACCCTTCCTGCGGTGCCGCAGGAGGGAAATCGTGTATTTTTATGAAAAGAAATTCCCGCCTGATTATCATTTCCATCGCTGTCGTGTTGAGCCTATTTGTTGGCACTGTGGCCTGGCGCTGGAAATCGCTGCCCTGGTCCCCGGGGTATCAAACCAGCACGCCCTATATACCTCCTGTGGGAGAAATTCCCCCAACAGCGACCTTTTTTACGCCTTCAACATCAACCCCCACTGTTGAGCCAGACAGGGTCTGGCTGGATCCTGCCCTGCCATTAGATCTGCAGGAACAGCTTCGAGAAAGATGGGATCTATTGATTGCGGATTCTCAGGAGAATGCCGGGACAGTTTTAGCGTTTAACGGGGAGAGCCCGCTGGCTTACTGGGTTCTGGTCGCCGCTGTGCCCTTCCCAACAGTGCAGGACAACCTGACGCTGGCCAGCTTGCAGACTGCCTGGAACGAGGGGAAAAACCCCCTGGCACCTGCCCAACCCCTGCTAATGAGCCAGGAAACCCAGAAAATGTTGGCTTCCTGCTGGGGCGACCCTGCCCCCGGGGCGGTCGAGATCATCGATTCGGAGGATCTCTCCAGTCAGGCCTGGTCTCGCCGACCTTCCCTGGCGATTTTACCCTTTGAAGTTTTGCGGCCGGATTGGAAAGTCCTCCAGGTAGATGGGGTATCGCCCTTGCAGAAGGATTTCAATCCTGCCGAATACGGGCTGGCCCTGCCTATCTCAGCTGTAGGGACGAAACCGGAGCTGTTTGAGGGAGTGGAAGGAAATTGGGATTCGGAGAAAATGACCAGCGTGGTCTTGACCGGTGTGACTGCTCTGGTGCGGGCCACTGCCTGGACGATGGAACAAAAAGGGATCAACTATCCTGCCCTGGATATCCTGGATATTCTGCTCGAAGCCGATATCCTGCATATCAGCAATGAGGTCCCCTTTGTTCAGGGCTGCTCCTATCCTGATCCCGGCCAGGTAGGGCTTCGTTTCTGCAGTGACAGCCGCTACATAGAGTTGATGGAGACGATTGGCACAGATGTGGTGGAGTTGACCGGGGATCATTTTGGCGATCATGGTCCGGAAGCAATGCTCTATACCCTGGAGCTTTACAATCAACGGGGCTGGCCTTATTACGGAGGGGGTTCATCCCGCCAGGATGCCCAGGAACCGGTCCTTTTTGAGCACAATGGCAACAAGATCGCTTTCCTGGGATGCAACGCCAAGGGCGGGGGATACGCGACGGCCGGGGAAGGTTATCCCGGTGCGGTAGCCTGCGATTTTTCAAAAATGGCCAGTCAGATCCAGGATCTCAGGGAGGAAGGCTACAACCCCATCGCCACCTTCCAGCATTTTGAATACTATACCTACCCGGCCCAGCCTGACCAGATCCGCGATGCGCACACTCTCAGCAATGCTGGGGCTGTGATTGTCAGCGGAAGCCAGGCTCATCAACCCCAGGGATTTGAAATCGAAGACGATGCCTTCATTCACCATGGACTGGGAAACCTGTTCTTTGACCAGATCTACGAGATCCCGCCCAACACCGCGACGTCTTTTATTGACCGACATATCTTTTATAATGGAAAACACATCAGCACGGAGCTGCTGACGATCAAATTCCTGGATTATGCCCGGGCACGACCGATGACCCCGTCCGAAAGGGAAGAACTTCTGCAGATCGTCTTCGCAGCCAGTGGCTGGTAGTGCTGTCACCCGGCTTCGTTCACGACTGAGGACGGATCTTCGAGCTGGGAGATCGGGTGATTTGGGGACCGGGGGGCCGAATTCCGTCACTCTCAGTTGCCAAGTCTCCTGGTTTCCAAATCAGTCTTCTGTCTTCGGTTATCAACACAGTATTCTAAAGGTGGTACGAATTTAGGACTGAAAACAATATAGGAGGACTCCATGGGCAGTATTACAGATATTTCTGGTTTTAAAGTAGGCCACGCCCAGGATCTAGAGGCGCTGACAGGCTGCACCGTGGTGCTTTGCCCTCCCAACACGGTGGGCGGCGTGGACCAACGGGGGGGGGCACCGGGCACCCGGGAGACCGACCTGCTGCATACTGCACATCTGGTCAATCAGGTCACGGCGGTGCTGCTGACCGGGGGATCAGCTTTTGGACTGGATGCCGCCTCTGGGGTCATGCGCTATTGTGAGGAGAACAAGCGGGGATTGAATACCGGATTGGGGATAGTGCCTATTGTCCCTGCGGCGGTCTTGTTTGACCTGGGTATCGGCGATCCATCAGTCAGGCCGGATGCCGAAATGGGCTATCAGGCTTGCCAGAATGCCTCAGCAGACCAGCCCGCTGAGGGCAACGTAGGAGCAGGGACCGGGGCCACGGTAGGCAAGATCCTTACCCCCAAGATGGCCACCAAATCCGGCATCGGCACAGCCAGTATTGATCTGGGTGGAGGAGGGAAAGTCGGCGCCATTGTGGCGGTGAACGCCTTCGGGGATGTGATCGACCCCGAGAGCGGTCAGATCATTGCCGGAGCCCGGGGGATCAAGGGATATGCCGATACTTTTAAGGTGATGAAAACCTTTGTGGGCCGCAAAGTAATGGGGTTCGCTACCGGACCAGCTAATACAGTGATTGGCGTGGTAGCTACTAATGTCAGGTTGGATAAGGAGGGCGCCACCCGAGTGGCCCAGATGGCACATAATGGATTGGCTCGCACCATCCGCCCGGCTTTCACCCTGTTGGATGGCGACACCTGTTTTGCCTTATCTTGCGGAGAAGCGGAGATGGACCTGAATATCGTCGGGGCTTACGCGGCTCAGGCCTACCAGGAAGCGATCCTCAACGCTGTCCAGAAAGCTGAAAAAGCGGGTGGCGTACCTGCCATGAAATGAGTTCATAGATACGAAGTCTTTAATAAAGACTTCGTATCTTAATTACGCATCCGCTGTTCTTTCCAGATGTCCCCCTCGTTGTGGTAGCCGGCTTCTTCCCAGAAACCCAGCTGATCTTCGGTTAGAAATTCCAGGCCTATCAGCCATTTGGCCCCTTTCCAGAAATAGGGAGTTTTGATCCCTGAATCGGGTATATGCCCTATCATGCCCCGCAGCGGGGCGCCGTGGTCCGGTGTGAGGGGTTCTCCCTCAAAATGGGTCGCCAGCAGGAAATTCTTCTGGAGGGTGATCTCCAGGGGCAGGTTGGTGGTGTATCCCCCCTGGGCATGCTGCAGCACGTAGGCTGCTCCTGGTCTTAGTTTCAGGTAGCCTTCAGTGATCAGGGACCGCAGGGAAACGCCCTGCCAGTGGGTGTCAAATTTACTCCAGCGAGTGACGCAGTGAATGTCCAATTTCACTTCCGTTTGGGGCAGCTGGCTGAATTCCTCCCAGGTCCAGCTGATCTCCTTTTCCACCTCTCCCCAGATCTTGAAGCGCCAGGTATTGGGGTTGAAATTCGGGACCCTCCCATAATGCAGGATTGGGAATTTCGTCGTTAAGCTCTGGCCGGGCGGCAGCCGCCCTTCTAACTTCATCCGTTCTTCAAGTCCCTTGCGGTCGGTTGGATTTGCCATCATTTTCCTTCTTAGAATTCCAGGGTTGTGTCTGGTTCCATGATTCGCACCTGGGTATTTGTTTCCTCTTCCACCCGCTTCTTCCAGGCAGCCGGGTCCTGCTCGATCAGGGGCCAGGTGTTGTAGTGGGCCGGGATGACAACTTTGGGCTGGATCATCTTCACTGCTCGCAGAGCATCATCCGGTCCCATGGTGTAGTTGTCCCCGATGGGCAGGACTGCCAGATCGATCCCCTCCTCGCCGATCAGCGCCATGCCTGCAAAAAGCCCCGTGTCGCCCGCGAAGTAAAGCTTCTCGTCTTGCGGGGTTGTGATCAGGAATCCTCCCGGCATGCCGCCATAGGAGCCGTCCGGCAGGGAAGAGCCGTGAATTGCCTGGGTCAGCTTCAGGTAACCAAAGGGGTGATGGTATCCGCCGCCAATATGCTGGGCGTGGACCTCCCCTCCTGCCTGCTGAGCCAGCCACTTAGCCACCTCAGCGTTGGCGATCACTTTAGCCCCTGTGCGCTTGATGATTTCTATGCTATCACCCAGGTGATCACCATGTCCGTGGGTGATTAAAATGTAATCAGGATTGACGTCGTCCGGTTTGGTTTTTGTGCTGGGGTTGCCGGATAAA
>DRBO01000052.1 GCA_011039385.1 Chloroflexota bacterium
GGCAGAGGGGGGGTGTGGCTTTCTCGCGCAGTGGTGCTGTTATTGGCAGTTATCAGTCTGAGCGAGAACGCCCGGCTGGTATTTGGGGATTATTACCAGCAATTTAAAAGAAGTGCCTGGAATACATCAGAGATCGCGAGTGTCATCCGCCAATTTGATGAGACAATCGGAGACGATAAACAAGCCTGGGTTGTTCCTTATCCCCACTGGGTTGACACGCGGCTGGTAGGCATTCAAGCCGTGGGTTACGTCAAGGATTTTGCGCTCTGGCAATCAGATATCGAGACCACCTCTGACGCGCCGGCACCCAAGTTGTATATATTTAAACCGGAGGATGAAGACACACACCAAATCCTTCAGGATCTTTATCCCAGAGGAATTGTGGATCGGTTTGATTCCTCCGTTGATGGCAGGGATTTTCTGCTGTATTATGTGCTGGATGAGGGGGCAGGTATTGATTGATATGGGAAAACAAGACAAATCTGATCTCAGCCGCTGGTTGACGGGCATAGCCCTGATCCTGATCCTCGTTGCGGGCACCTATCTGCGTTTCGTGGGCCAGGACTGGGACGAGGAACAGCATCTGCATCCAGATGAGCGCTTTCTAACCATGGTGGAATCCAGCCTTCAACCAGTTGGCTCACTGGGTGACTATTTTAATACAGCCAATTCCACCCTCAACCCCGATAACCGCGGACATTCCTTTTTTGTCTATGGGACACTACCGATCTTTATGGTCCGGTATCTGGCAGAATGGCTCGGCAACACTGGTTACGGAAGCGTCTATCTGGTGGGTAGATCCCTCTCTGCCGTGATGGACCTTCTTTCTGTGGTGCTGGTTTTTTTCATTGGCGCCAGGCTCTACAGCAGGAAGGTTGGGATTATCGGGGCGGCTTTTTCTGCCTTTGCTGTGCTGCAAATCCAACAATCCCATTTTTTTACCGTTGATACCTTTATCACCTTCTTCACGCTTCTGACGGTATATTTTTCGATTGAAGTTCTGACGGCCAGGAACGATCGCGTGGATCTGGTTTCTTATCTGCTCTTTGGAGCCGCGCTGGGAATGGCGGTCGCTTCAAAAATCAATGCTGCCCCGGTAGCTTTGACCCTGCCGCTGGCGGCGTTTGTCCACTGGTCGAGAATGGATGAAGATCAAAAACCCCGTCAGTTCCCGCGGATAGTGTTATACCTGGTTATGGCAGCTTTTGTGAGCTTGATCGTTTTCCGGATTTGCCAGCCCTATGCCTTTGCAGGACCGGGTTTCTTTAACATCCGGCTGAATGAACACTGGATCTCAACGATCAAATCCCTCCAAGCACAAACATCCGGGGATGTGGATTTTCCCCCAGCCCTGCAGTGGGCCCGGCGACCGATCTGGTTTTCACTTAAGAATATGATCTTGTGGGGACTGGGATTGCCGTACGGGATCTTGGCCTGGGCGGGGTTCTCCTGGATGGGTTGGAAAATTGTCAAGACCCGGGCACTACATCCCCATCTTGTGCTTTGGTCCTGGACGGGATTGTACTTCGCCTGGCAGTCCATGCAGTGGAACAGCACCATGCGATACCAATTGCCAATCTATCCCCTGCTGGCGGTATTTGCGGGTTGGCTGATAGTTGAGCTTTGGAAGGCAGGAGGGGAGATCAGGATCACCGCTGAAAAGCAAGCCTGGATAGGCAAAGTGCTTCAGGGACTGATCGCGGCAGTAGGCCTGCTTTCTTTATTGCTCACGGCTGCCTGGGCTTTTGCGTTTTCGAGGATTTACACCATCCCCCATCCGCGCGTGGCGGCAACCGGGTGGATCTTTGAGAATATCCCCGGGCCTGTGACATTGCTGGTTGAGGATGAGGATGAGGGGGGCACTCATCAGCAATTACTGTCCTGCCCGGATGATCTGATCATCAGCAGTGGATCCAGCTGGCTGACGAATTTCATGTCCCAATACAGCGGTCGGGTTTCGGAAGTGGTTCTCCCCGCTGTCATTAATCAGGCTCCTGGCACAGAAGGGACAACACTGCAGGTTTCTATTAACGATACAGCAGGACAAATCCTGGCAGCAGGGCAGGGGCGATTCTCCTTCACAGAGGGAAAAACAAGCGCTACGCTGGTGCTGGATACCCAGCTGGATCTGATCGCTGGCGAGACTTATCAGTTCAGCCTGGCTGTTCTGGATCCAGCAGCCGGGATCAGCCTGGCACGTGTAGGGATAGCCAATGAAAGCTCCTGGGATGATGGCCTGCCTTTACGAATGTATGGATATGATCCCTACGGCGGCATTTACCAGGGCGGCTTGAATTTTGAGCTGTACTGGGATGATAATCCTGAAAAATTGGAGCGTTTCATCTCCACCATCGATCAGGCGGAATACATCCTGATCACCTCCAGCAGGCAGTGGGCAACCACAACCCGGGTGCCAGAGCGCTACCCCTTAACGACCGAATATTATCGTCAGCTGATGGGGTGTCCTGTTGAGCTTACCATCGAGAAATGCTACAACAACGCTGAGCCGGGAACCTATCAGGGCTCTCTGGGTTTCGACCTGGTAGAAACCTTCCAATCCAACCCCCGTCTGGGTTCCTGGGAAATTATCGATCAGCCTGCTGAAGAAGCCTTTACGGTCTATGATCATCCCAAGGTATTCGTTTTCCAGAAGAGGACTGATTTTTCATTATCTGAGGTCGCTGCCATACTCTCGGCGGTTGATCTCAGTAAAGTGATCCATATTACCCCCAAACAAGCTGATAACCACCCGGGTGATTTATTGCTTCCAGCAGATCGCCTGGCGGTCCAACGGGCCGGGGGCACCTGGGGAGATTTCTTTAATCCCGAGGCGCTGCACAACCGCAACCAGCTGGTTGCCGCTATCCTCTGGTATGTCTCAGTATCCCTGTTGGGCTTGTTGGTTTTCCCCCTGCTCCGTTACGCACTGCCAGGTTTGAGCGAGTCCGGATACCCCCTGGCGAGGACATTCGGACTGCTGGCTCTTTCCTACTTGGTCTGGCTGGCAGGTTCAGCCGGCATTCCCTTCCTGCGGGTGACTATTCTGGCCGTGGTGCTGATCCTGGCTGGTATTGGCATCTACCTGGCTTATAAAGACAGGGAAGAGCTGCTTCAGAAATGGGAAGAATCTAAGCGATTCTTTATTACGGTTGAATTTCTGGCCCTGGCATTATTCATTGTGGCCTTGTTGATCAGGTATGGAAATCCGGATTTGTGGCATCCCTGGAAGGGCGGCGAAAGGCCGATGGACTTTTCCTATTTTAATGCCGTGATCAAAAGTACAACATTCCCACCTTATGATCCCTGGTTCGCAGGCGGGTATATCAACTACTATTATTTTGGCTTCGTTTTTGTGGGCGTTCTCACCAAGTTCCTGGGAATCATGCCGTCCCTGGCATACAACCTGATCCTGCCCACCTTGTTCATGATGATGGGTCTGGGCGCCTTCACCATCGTTTGGAATCTGCTGGGGGGAGAGGGTAAGCGGAATCGCTTCCCGGACATCCCCTATCTGGGTGGGTTCGCAGGCGTTTTGGGTATGGTGGTTTTTGGCAACCTTGGTGTGTTGCGGATGGTATTCCAGGGATTACAGCGACTGGCTTCCGGGGGCATCAATGTCCTGGAAGGGGGCTTTTTCGAACGGATCAAATGGACCCTGCTGGGCCTGGTTCAGCTGTTCAGGACACCAACATTGCACTATCGGCTGGATGAGTGGTACTGGAACCCGAGCCGGGCTATAGGCGCTGAACATGGTGGCCCGATCACGGAGTTCCCGTTTTTCTCATTCCTTTATGGGGATCCGCATGCTCACTTGATAGCCCTGCCGCTGACTTTGCTGGCATTGGCTTGGATCGTTTCGATGGTAAGATCGAGTCGAAACGAAATTGTCAAAGCCCCGCGCCTTCTCCCTGGAATAGTCACGGCATTATTTGGCGCCCTGGCAGTCGGCGTGCTGCGGCCAACCAATACCTGGGATTTTTACCCCTATCTCGCCCTGGGAGTGGCGGGTCTGCTCTATGCCTGGTGGAGGGAGAGGGATCTGGAGGGCTATCAATGGCAAAGACCGGCCCTGCGGCTCGCCATCTTTGTCCTTTTTGCATTCTTGACCTTCCAACCCTATGCCAATTGGTATGGGGAGGGATATACGAAGGTTCTGCCCTGGTTTGGTTCCCATACTCCTGTAAATGATTACCTGACCCATTGGGGTCTATTCCTTTTCGTTATCGTTTCCTGGATGATCGCAGAGAGCCTGGAATGGATGGCTGCCACACCGGTTTCCGCCTTGCGGAAGCTGGCCAAGTTCCGGGAATTGATTATCGCTTCAATATTGATCTTGCTGGTTATCATGATCAGTCTGGGAGTTTCCCTCGAAAATGAGGTTAGAATCGGGAGTTTTTCTATCATCGGGACAGGGGTTCACATCATCTGGTTCGTCCTGCCTTTGATGGCCTGGGCTTTGGTGCTGATGCTGCGTCCTGGTCAGGATTTGATGAAAGGATTTGCGCTGTTTTTGATCGGGACAGGCTTGGCAATCACGCTGATGGTAGAGCTGGTGTACGTTGAAGGAGATATTGGCCGGATGAACACGGTTTTTAAGTTCTACCTCCAGGCCTGGACATTATTATCCCTCAGCGCTGCTGGAGCTCTCTTCTGGTTGGCTGGTTCTCTTCGCAAATGGAAATCTCCCCTGAAAATCAGCTGGCAAATTTTCTGCTATGTCCTGCTGATCAGCGCTGCTTTATATCCTCTTCTGGGCAGTGTGGCCAAAATCAAAGACCGCATGGCCCCAGAAGCGCCGCCATCACTGGACGGCATGAGTTTTATGGCCTATGCAACCTATTATGACCTGAATACCGCTCTTGACCTTTCCCAGGATTATGCTGCCATCCGCTGGATGCAGGATAATGTCCCTGGATCCCCTGTCATTGTAGAAGCCAACCAGGTTGAATATCATTGGGGCACAAGGTACACTGTTTATACCGGTCTGCCAGGTGTGGTTGGCTGGAACTGGCATCAGCGCCAGCAGCGGACCCTGACGCCACATGATTGGGTATTTTCAAGAGTTGAGGACGTGAATTCCTTTTACGATACAACCGATCTCCAAGAAGCCCGGGATTTTCTGGAGAAATACCAGGTCAGTTATATTATCCTTGGCCAGCTGGAGCGGGTAAAATATCTTCCTGAAGGGATTGCCAAATTTGAAGAGGGAGAAGGTGACCTCTGGCAGGTGGTTTATCAGGATCGGGATACCACGATTTACCAGACCCTTCTAGAGGGATTAGATTAATCCGGGGAAAACATGTTGGATTTTATTGCCTGGTACGTGATCACTGTTGCCCTGGGATGGATCGTGTTTCCCATCCTTTATTTCACCCTTCCATCCCTGCCTGGCCGGGGCTATTCTCTGGCCAAGTTGTTTGGAATGCTGGCCTGGGGGTATCTTTTCTGGATCCTGGGCAGTCTGGGGGTTACCGCGAATAACCTGGGTGGGTTATTCTTCCCGCTTCTGCTGCTTGTCGGGGCTGGTTTTTGGATCCTGAATAAAAAAGGCAGTGGTGGGATTCGGCAATGGATCAAAGATCATCGCTCCTTGATTTTTTCCTCAGAAATTCTTTTCCTGCTGGCTTTCACGGCGATGGCGTTTGTGCGCGCTTATAATCCGGAAATTAATGGCACAGAGAAACCAATGGAATTGGCATTCATCAATGCCATCCTGGGTTCCGAAAGTATGCCTCCAAATGATCCCTGGTTGTCCGGTTATTCCATTTCCTATTATTATTTTGGATTTGTGCTAGTGGCGATGATGGCCAAGCTGGCAGGAACGGTAGGCGGTGTGGCCTTCAACCTGGGCGTTTCTCTGACATTTGCGCTGACGGCAGTGGGTTCTTATGGGGTGTTGTTCAATTTGCTGGCAATCAGGAAAAGAGGCTGGAAGAAGGCCCTCCTGCCTTCTCTCTTGGCACCCTTTTTTACCCTTATTCTCAGCAACTGGGAAGGATTTTTACATTACCTGCATTCCAGGGGCCTTTTCTGGAATCAGGTTCCGGAAGGAAACCCCTCTGCTTTCTGGAGCTGGTTGGATATTCAGAACCTTGTCAACCGGCCGACAGGAGATTCCTTTGGGCACTGGTGGTGGTGGCGGGCTTCCCGGGTGATCCAGGATTATGACTTCTCGTTTTCCGGCAAAGAAGTGATCAGCGAATTCCCTTTCTTCTCATTTTTGCTGGGAGATTTGCACCCCCATGTCCTTTCCATGCCGTATGTGTTTTTGATTCTTGGCTTTGCGTTAGCCCTGTATCTGCGCCCACCGGGCAGGTCATTCCGCTGGCTCAAAATTCTCCCCCTGGAGATCTCTCCCGGCTTCTTCTTCCTCCTCGCCTGGCTGGCAGGCGGGATGGCTTTTCTGAATATCTGGAATTTCCCCATGTATGCGGGGGTACTGGCAGGCGCCTACGCGCTCAGGAACCTTCGCGGAAGGCAACTGCGGCTGACATTGGATGTCTTCCGCGACTTTCTGTTCTTGGGAGTGGCGTTGGGAGTAACCGGGGGCGTTTTATATCTTCCCTGGTATCTGGGTTTCTCGTCCCAGGCGGGTGGTATTCTCCCCAACGTGCTCTATGTCACCAAGGGCGTGCAGTTCTGGGTGATGTTCGGCCCCTTGCTGGTGCCGATCTTCGCCTGGCTGATCTCCCGATGGGTCCGGAATAAGACTGAATTCAACTTCAAGCTGGGGATCGGGATCAGCGGGGTACTCGTGTTGGGTTTGCTTTTCTTAATGCTGGCCATTGTTGGCCTTGCCAGTCTGCTCGATGTGAGTCTGGGAGGTGAACCGCTGACGGAGGTTTTCCTGCGCCAGGTGGGAGGGACAGATCTGTCCCAGGTGGTTGGAGAAGGCTTAATGAGAAGGATCACTATGCCGGGCACGCTGCTGACCCTGATCGCTCTCTCCACGCTGGGATGGGGTCTGGTGTTTCCTGGAAAAAGTGGTACCTCAACAAGCGCGTCTTCTCAGGAACATCCCCGGGGGTCAAGTTTTATTCTGCTGCTCATCCTGGTGGGCACGGCCCTGGTGCTGTTCCCGGAGTTTTTATATCTGCGTGATTTTTTTGGTTACCGGATCAATACGATTTTTAAATTTTATTATCAGACCTGGCTGATGTGGAGCCTTGCGGCTGCTTATATCATGGCAACCCTGGGTGAATCTTTGAAAAATCCCCTGCGCAGCCTGATTTACGCCGGCCTGGGCTTGTCCATGATCATGGGGTTGTTTTACCCGATCCTGGGGCTGCAGTCCAAGACCAATAACTTCAACCGGGGAGAGGGCCCCTCCCTTGACGGAACTAATTTGTATCCCCAAACAGATTATCAGGGCGTGGAATTCCTGCGATCCCTTCCGCAGGGCGTGATCGCGGAAGCGGTGGGTGGAAGCTATTCTCCTACTCACGGGCGCATGGCGACCTATACAGGATATCCAACCATCCTGGGTTGGGATTACCATGAAGTGCAGTGGCGGGGAGGGTGGGACCTGGTCATGCCCCGCAAACAGGACGTAGCTGATCTGTACTGCACTGGTCAATGGGATCTGGCCAGATCGTTGTTGGAGAAGTACGATGTTCGCTACCTGGTCGTGGGGGATGTTGAACATTCAACCTATGCAGTTGAGAGTGATTACTGCCCAGGGGGGATTCGCGTGGACAAATTCGAACTTCACTTGCAGCCCATCTTTCAGAATGAACGCTTGATCATTTATGAGGTTCCACCCCAAATGCTGGATTAAGGAATTCAATTTGTGCCTGACTGGATTTGATTATGAAGAATGAAAGAAAATTCACTACAGAGGTAGCCTTATATGGTTTGATATTTCTGGCAGCCCTGGTACTGCGCCTGATTCAACTCGGGCAGCCCCCGCTGCTGGATTCTGAAGCCAGACTGGCTTTCCAGGCCTGGCAGTTAGCTCAGGGAGAGACTATCCCGGTTGCCTCGCAAGTTGCTTACCTATCTGTGACTGAGGGACTATTTTCTCTCTTTGAAGCGAGCAACTTCCTGGCCCGCTTCTGGCCGGCTTTCGCCGGCAGCCTGCTGATCTGGTTGCCTTTTTTCCTCAGGGGGGAGTTGAAGCGGATTCCTGCTCTGGTCCTCGCTGTTGGTTTAGCGCTGGACCCGGCCCTGATCCCTGTGTCCCGGCTTTCCGGGAGCCCCATGCCGGCCCTGGCTTTTCTGGCTCTTGCAGCGGGAGCTTTCCATAGAAGAAATATCCCCTGGGCTGTGTTTTTTATGGGATTGGGTTTGTTCTCAGGCCCTGGTTTCTGGCTGGGGTTTCTTTTTTTGGCAATTGCGGTGCTGGTAAGCAAGATGCTGGGTTTATTCAGTCCTGGGGAGTATTTCAAATCCAGGATGGATTATTTCCAGGGAAAGCCTGAGGTCTGGCTGGTTGGCATCACCCCGGCCCTGCTGACATTATTCATGATGGGGTCTTTCATTTTGAGCAATTTTCAGGGAATTAGTGCCTGGGCTGGAGCATTGCCTGAGTTCCTCCTCAAATGGGGCGGCCCTGCGGGACTTGGGATCGGGCAGTTTTTAACGTATTTGTTGCTCAACAACCCCCTGGCTCTGGTATTTGGGATTCTGGGATATGTTTCTGCCTGGCGGTCTCGCGATCGTTTGGGGCAGGTGCTTTCTGTCTTGTTCATGGTCTCCCTGCTGGGGATGTTGGTCTATCCCCAGCGTCAGGCGGTAGATTTGATCTGGCCGGTAATCCCACTATGGATTTCAGCAGCGGCCGAATTGGTCCGCATCTCCCGGCTGGCCCGCAGTACCTGGGTCACTCAGGTGTTGGGAGGATTGGTAGTGGTACTGGCGAGTTTGAACTGGCTGACATTCACTGGAATGATCTTTCAAGCTGCGCGTGAAAACGCACTGCTTCTCGAATTTGGTTTGATGGCCGCCTCTCTGGCGTTGCTGATCCTTTCAGCTGCTGTCGTTTCTTCAGAATGGGGTTGGAATACAGCCTGGAAAGGGCTGTCTGGCGGTTTTGCAAACGCGCTTCTTTTAGGCCTCGTTGCATCTCTAACGCTGGATACCTATATCTTGGATAAGGATCCCCGCTCCATTTTTTCGGGAGGGAGCGGCAGTGGGCAGGTGGAACTGTTGGTAGATTCTATTGCTGATGCCAGCATCACAGCAACCGGTCGTCCGGACAGCATTCAGGGTGCAGTGATCAATGACAGCGATGCCTTGAGGTGGGCATTGCGCGAATATGAGGGGTTTGATTATTTGGTCAGCCTCCCCTCCGAGATGGATTATCCACTCCTGATCACAAGCGTTGAGGGTGATTTCCAGGCGCTTCAGGAGAATTACCGCGGACAGGATTTCGTACTCTCATCTCATCCAGGCTGGGGAAGGGTCCTGCCGGATGATTGGATCAGCTGGATAGCATTCAGAAAAGGCCCCGTAGTCAGGGAGTACCTGATCCTTTGGGTGCGTAATGACATTTATTCAGGGTATTAATCTGGAAACGAAAGCTTTCTTGATGTATTATCCGGATTGAAATTATGCAAGGAAAAGCATGAGTTATCCTAACATTGTTGCGATTGATGGGCCGGCAGCTTCGGGCAAAACGACCATAGCCAATCAGCTGGCGAAAAAATGGGGCCACTTTTTTTTTGATACTGGCGTGATGTACCGGGCTGTGACCTGGTTGGCATTACACAATCATATCTCTACCAAAGATGAGGAAGCTGTCTCACGGCTAGCCCATGAGGTAAAAATTGATGTGCTACCACCCTCCCAAGAAGATGGCCGGGAATACGATGTTTTAGCAAATGGCATCGATGTGACCTGGTTAATCCGAGAACAAAGAGTGGATAAAAAAGTCTCCAGGGTTTCGGCCTATCCAGAAGTAAGGAAAGCTCTTACCGTCCAGCAGCGACGGATAGGGCTGAGGGGGAATGTGATTATGGTTGGCCGGGATATTGGCACGGTGGTTCTTCCTGAGGCAGATTTGAAGATTTATTTGGATGCTTCAGTCGAGGAAAGGGCTCGGCGGCGATACAAACAGCGGATAGACCGTGGCGAAGAGGCAAACTTCGAGAAAATCCATAAGATTCTTAAAAAGAGAGACAGGATCGACTCCACCCGAGAAGTCGCTCCTTTATGCGCAGCTGATGACGCTGTGATCATCAACACGGATAACCTGGAAGTATCTGAGGTGTTATCAGAAATAGAGAGGATTGCCCGGGCAAATCCGGAGGATTGATATGACCGAAACGTACCGCGTACCATTAAAAACCAAGATTATGCGCTGGATACTGCGTTTGTTCTTTAAAACGCTTTTCCATCTGCTGGGAAAAGTCGAATTATTCGGGATGGAAAATATTCCCGATCACAATCGTTACTTGATTGTCTTCAACCATGTCTCTCTCATCGAAGTGCCCTTTATTGCAGCCTTTTGGCCGAGAGTGATAGAGATCATTGGCGCCGCGGCTGTTTGGAAGAGGGGATTCCAGGCCTTGATTGCCAAAATGTGGGCTGGCATCCAGGTAGATAGAACACAATACGATCGAGATGTTTTTAAGCAGGTTGAGAGCGTATTACAGGCTGAACAGCCCTTAATGATCTCACCTGAAGGGGGGAGGTCCCACAGCCCCGGACTGCGCCGGGGAAAACCAGGGGTTGCATTTATAATTGACAAGGCAGATGTCGTAGTTTTGCCGGTTGCAGTGGTGGGAAATACCATGGATTTCCTCACCAAGGGTCTCCGGTTGAAAAGGCCGACCATCCAGATGATAGTAGGTGAACCTTTTGTGGTTCCTCCTCTGCATGGGAGAGGTGAGGAACGCCGTTTAGCCCGCCAGAAGAATACGGACTATATCATGGCCAGGTTGGCGGCGTTGCTTCCCGAAGATTATCGCGGGGTGTATATCGATTATGAAAAGATCCTGGCGGGAGATTGGGAATCAGTAGAATTCGAACAGCCCTCCGAAAGGTAGCGTTCGTACTCATTTTTAGGGGGAAAAGACCGACCTGAACCATGCTATAATCGAGTATGGATTTCAACCAGCCCATAGCATCCCGTTCCAGGATATGATGCCCTTCATTCTTACTTTATTTAATGCTCCTGCATACCTGATCTGGCCGGCAACCGGATTGGGCATTGGCGCGCTGGTTGTGATGGCGTTCGGGCTGGTTTTCGGGAATTGGCACTGGCGCGAATACCAGCGGGAAATGAAAGAAAATGAATGGTTCCTGTTCGGTATTTTATTAACCCTGGCGCCAGTAGCCGTCCTCTTTCTGGGGATCCAGCTTCCTCCCTGGGGAGCGATTCCTTTGCCTAATATGTCCCTTGAGCCAACGAGGGGTTCATTGATGATCCTGGGTGCACTGCCAGCCCTTGTGGCCGGGTGGATTCTGGGACCGATCAGCGCATCAATAATCGGATTGATATCCGGGGTCTGCCTGGCTTACTGGGACACACATTCCCCTTTCACTGTTGTTGAATTTATCCTATTTGCGATGCTGGTTTCGGTTGCGATCCGGCAGCGCTTTCGCACCGCGTTCTTCAGCATTTTACGACGGCCTTTTTTGGCAAGCCTGCTGATTGCGGGGGTGCAAGCCCTGGTATATATCGCTGGCGCTTTTTTCTGGGCTTCTGGATCTGTAGTTGAGAGGCTTGATTTTGCGATCTCCAATCTCAGTACAAGCGTGGCTGCCCTGGGGGGTAGCTTCGCCATTGCAGGACTGCTGATCGAGTTTGCCCTGGTCGCTTTGCCCAGGGCGGACGGCATTAAGGGGAAGTTGAAACCTTCTCCCTCCGAATCCAGCATTAAAGTCCGGTTTTTACAATATGTGATCTCCCTCACTTTGGTCCTTGTACTGGTCCTTCTGCTGGTAAATTGGTTTGTTGCTGGAAAATCGGCCGAGAAAATGATCAAAAGCCAGATGGAAAATATTGCCCGGACAACAACCAATAAGATCCCCTTTTTCTTTAACACGGGCCAGAGCCTGATCAGCCAATACGCGGCGGACCTCAGGGGGGACTTCACCGAGCCTGAGGATCTGGTGGAGGTCCTGCGCAAGGACTTCAGGGCGATCCCTTTTTTCTCACAACTTTATCTCTTTGATGCCAATACCGAATTGATCGGGGCCTATCCAGGCCAGGAGCCGCAGATCTCAGCTTTCACATCCGAGTTTTATTCTGGCCTGAGATCAGCTTTAAATGGTGTGCCCGTACAGGTTTATGTATCCCCACCTTCTGGGACAGGCGCTAAAACGCTGATCACCTATATGGGTACGATACCAGCGCAAGAAGGTGCTCCCTCAGGCGTTTTGGTTGGCCTGGTTGACCTTGAGTCCAATCCTTTCACGCAGCCCATCCTGAGCGATTTACGGGCAATTCATGAGCTTGGCGGCGTGGGATATTTGCTGGATGAGCAGGGGAGGGTGCTGTATTCTTCCCAGGAGGACTTGTTCGGCACCTTTTTCCCCAGCTTTGATCACCGCCGCGAAGAAGTGTTCTCAAAACAGACCACCGCTGAAGGGGTCCGCCAGCTGGTCTACATCCGGTCCGCCCTGGGAAGGCCGTGGATCGTGATGCTCACCGTTCCTGCCGTCCAGGCGCAGCAGCTGGCACTGGATCTGGCTGCCCCGTTATCAGGCGTGGTCTTGCTGATCTCGCTGATAACTATGGCGGCGATGTATTTTCGCCTGAGTTCCGTGGCGGATTCCCTGCATGTGCTCACCAAGGAGGCGGATCGCATCACCAAAGGTGAGCTGGACCACCCCCTGCGGGTCACACCGCGAGTAGACGAGGTTGGCCAACTGCGGCGGGCTTTCGAAAAGATGCGCCGTAGTTTAAAGAACCGTATGGTAGAGCTAAACCGGTTGCTCACTGTCAGCCAGGGAGTTGCTTCTTCCCTGGAAATGACCGATGCTGTGGAGACAATTCTCAGCTCCGCTCTGGAAATTGGCGCTTGTTCAGCCCGTATCGTGCTGGACGCAGATATCCTCCCGGAAGGTTTTTCAGATGGACCGGAAATGACCCGCATTGGCCAGGGAGAAGACAACCAGGCTTTTGCTTACCTGGATCCCCAGATCCTGGAAATTGCCCGCAGTCGCTCTCCAGTGATGCTTTCCAACCCGTCCCGAATGCCGTTTCTGGATCTGGCGGAGGATGATCCGGTACCTGGAGCGATCCTGGTTGTGGCAGTACAACAGGAACAGCAATATTATGGGGCGATCTGGCTGGCCTTCCTGGAACCGCACACCTTCCTTGACAGTGAGGTGCGTTATATTGTTACCCTGGCAGGGCAGGCCGCCCTGGCTGCGACCAATGCTTCACTTTTCAGCAGGGCTGAGATCGGCCGGAAGCGGCTGGCGGCGATCCTGGCTTCAACCCCGGATCCAATTCTGGTCCTGGATCATCAGGATCGGCTGTTGTTGACCAACCCGGTTGCCGCGGAGCTGCTGGGAATTGAGGGAAAATCCGGCATTGGTGATGTGATAGAAAAGATTACCGACCAACAAGCTTTGATCGAGCTGCTGGACGGCAACGTGGGAGAGCGTTCATCCAAGGAATTGAAAATGGATGATGGCCGCATTTTCCTGGCAACGGCTTCCCCGGTGCATTCCGGAGACCATCAATTGGGAAAGGTTTGTGTGCTGCGCGATATCTCCCAACTTAAAGAAATGGATGAACTCAAATCAGATTTTGTGGCGACTGTCAGTCATGACCTAAGATCACCCCTGACCTTGATGCGAGGATATGCAACCATGCTCGAAATGGTTGGCGAGCTCAACGAACAGCAGCAGAATTATGTGCACAAGATCATCACCGGCGTGGAGAGTATGTCCCACCTGGTGCAGAATTTGCTTGACCTGGGCCGCATTGAGGCAGAGGTTGGATTGAAGCTGGATATGATTTCTGCCCCTGATATTGTCTCGGAAGTGGCTGACTCATTCAAGATCAGGGCTTCCCAAAAGAAGATAAAATTGCATATTATTCCTCCAAATCAGACGATCCCCTTTATCTCGGCGGATAAAGCTTTGCTCCAGCAGGCATTGCGAAACCTGGTTGACAACGCCATCAACTTCAATCAGCAGGGGGGTGAAGTCTGGATAAGATATAGACTGGAAGACGGGGAGATCATTTTCGAAGTGGAAGATAACGGCATTGGCATATCGCCTGTCGACCAACAGCGATTATTTGAAAAATTCTACCGGGTTGAAAGCCGCGAAAAGGATAAACAGGGCGGAACCGGGCTTGGCCTGGCAATTGTAAAATCCATTGCCGAGCGCCATGGAGGGGATGCCTGGATCAAGAGTGAATTGGGTTCCGGCAGTACCTTTTACCTGGCTATCCCCATTCGCCAGCCGGAGAAAAAAATCATGAAGGAATGAGCATGGATAGAAGGGGGAGAGTGTGGTAGACTTTTCCCCACATTATTCCAGGATTTCCGCAGGGGGTCATTCAAGGGCAGTTCAAGGCTCTGATCGGCGGGGGAGTTGGCAAGGCGGCCTTGACACAAGGCGGAGGAGTTCTCTTGACCGCGTTCCTTCTAACCAGTATAATTGTGAGTTGCATGTTAAATATCAATTCCCTCAATAAAGGCGAGCGCTGAAGAGCGAATTCTTTTGCGCTTGCTTTTGTGCGTGCTGGTACTAAAAACATCTGTATTGCCCGGTGGTGCCGCTTATTGGACACAAACAGATTTCACAAATGATCACTGTGGATGTGAATCCTGACTGATTTCTCAAAGGAGGAATCGGGAGGGGTTTATTGTGGATTTGAAAGGGTAGATGAGTTTCCCGGCCAGGGATTATCAAGCGGTTGAGCGTTCGATCGTATAGGAGGTTTTCGAGTGAAAACTAAGGGGTTACAAAAACTTCGAATCGGGTTAGCTTCACCAGAAATCATCCGCAGCTGGTCATACGGGGAAGTCCTGGAACCGGAAACTATCAACTACCGGCGTTTGCGGCCGGAGAAGGATGGTCTTTTCTGTGAGGCTATCTTCGGACCGACCCGCGATTATCAGTGCCATTGTGGAAAGTATAAGAACATCCGTTATAAGGGCATCGTCTGTGATAAATGCGGGGTGGAAGTCACTCGCTCCGCCGTGCGCCGTGAACGAATGGGGCATATCGAGTTGGCTGCCCCGGTAGCACATCTTTGGTTCTCCCGCCGTATTCCATCTATTCTTGGCAGATTGCTGGACATGTCCCGCCGGGATCTGGACAGGGTGTTATATTTTGCCCAGTATATTGTCACCTATGTAGATGAAGAGGCACGCAAGCGGGCGCTGGAACAGCTTGAGACTCGATTCACATCTGATGAGGGAGAAATCGGAGAAGACCTAAGTGATGAAATTAAACTCAAAGAATTAGAACGGGAAGAAAGACTGGTGGAGCTGGAAGCCAAGCAGGAGGAAATCATCTCCCGCTTTGATGAGCAAATAGCTTCCGAGCTTGATCCGGTTATTAAGCAAGGCCAGAGGCTTGAAAAGACCCTCCAGGACAATATTAACGAAGCTGCCAAGGACGACCTGATATTCCCCGATACGGATGTGACCATCGTCAAAAAAGGGGAAAAGATCAGCACGTCCCATATTGCCAATATTCAGGATGTTGTCAAGCAGCGTTTGTCCGAGATTGAGGAAAGCCTTAAGGAAGCTAAGGAAAACGAACTGGAACACATCAAAATGGATGTGGCCCGGGTCAGAGCAGAAACCACGCAGGAAATTGGCCAACTGCGGGAAAATCTTGACAAGACGCTTGACTCTGCCCAGGCTGAATACAAGCGGCTCCGCGAAGAGCTCTTGAACCTCCAGCCATTGACTTTCCTCGGAGAAGCGGAATACCGTGAGCTTCGGTCGCGCTGGGGACAGATCTTCCAGGCCGAGATGGGAGCTGAAGCATTTTATGACATCCTAAAACGCCTTGATCTGGATGCTCTTTCCAAGGATCTCTGGAAAGAGATCCGCACGACTGGCAGCAAACAGAAGAAGAAAAAAGCAATTAAGCGGCTGAAAGTTGTGGATGCTTTCCAGAAGACAGAAAATCAGCCGGAATGGATGATCCTTACTGTGCTGCCGGTGATTCCGCCTGATCTGCGGCCTATGGTTCAGTTGGACGGCGGCAGGTTTGCCACTTCGGACCTAAATGATCTATATCGGCGGGTGATTAACCGCAATAACCGCCTTAAGCGGCTGCTTGAATTAGGCGCTCCGGATGTCATCGTTAGAAATGAAAAACGTATGCTCCAGGAGGCGGTGGACTCCCTGATCGATAACTCCCAGCGCGGCAAGGCTCTCTCCCGCCGCGGGCGGAGGGAACTGAAGTCCCTCAGTGATATGCTGAAGGGCAAGAAGGGTCGTTTCCGACGCAACCTGCTTGGCAAGCGTGTTGATTATTCCGGACGTTCCGTAATCGTATCCGGCCCCAAGCTGGAAATGTCCCAGTGTGGATTGCCCAAGAAGATGGCCCTGGAGCTTTACCGCCCCTTTGTGATTTCCATCCTGGAGAAACGAGGTTTTGCGACCAATGTCAAAGGCGCCAAACGCTTAATTGAAAGGAACCGCCCGGAAGTATGGGAGGCACTTGATGAGGCTATCAAGAGCCGACCGGTGTTGCTTAACCGCGCTCCGACCCTGCACAGATTGGGCATCCAGGCATTCGAACCCCAGCTGATCGAAGGCAGCGCTATCCAGCTGCACCCGCTGGTAACCACGGCTTTCAACGCAGACTTTGATGGTGACCAGATGGCAGTTCATGTTCCGCTGTCCGCTAAAGCGGTTAAGGAAGCTCGTGAGTTGATGCTTTCCACCAAGAACCTGCTCAAGCCTGCCAATGGCGAGCCGATTATCGCCCCGTCTAAGGATATGGTGCTGGGTGTCTATTTCCTGACCAGGGAGGATGAACGTCCCTATCCAGGAGATGGCAGAATTTTCTCCACTATGGAAGAGGTGGAATTAGCCTATCAGCTGGACCAGGTGAAGGTGCCTACCAAAATCAAATTGCTGGCAGAAACCTGGTATGACGAAAATGGCGAGCGCATGGACTATCCTGAAGAGCGGGTGATCGATACCACAGTGGGACGGACGATATTTAACATGTCGCTGCCTTCTGAAGTCCAGTTCATGAATTGGACTCTGGTTAAAGGCGATGTTAAGGATTTGATCACAGAGATTTATGAATATTGCGACAATGATACTACCACCCAGGCGGCAGACAAAATCAAGGATTTGGGTTTTGAATTTGCAACCAAGTCAGGCTATTCGATTGCGGTAGGCGACTTGCAAATACCTCCTGAAAAAGAGGAGATTATCGCTGAGGCGCTTGAAAAGGTCAGCTTGGTTGAACGCAGCTTCCGCCGCGGTTTATTAACCGCCCAGGAACAGGATGACCGCGTGATCGATATCTGGCAAAAAACCACTTTGGACGTTGGTGATGCAGTCAGGGCCAACATGGATCCCCATGGAAATATGGCTGTCATGGCTGTCTCCGGCGCTACCAAAGGTGGTTTCGGCCCAGTTTCTCAGCTTGCTGGTATGCGAGGCTTGATGGCTGATCCTTCGGGTCAGATCATTCCTTTACCGATTCGCTCCAGTTTCCGAGAAGGCCTCACTGCCCTGGAATATTTTATTTCCAGCCATGGTGCTCGTAAAGGTCTGGCAGACACCGCACTTCGGACTGCTGACGCAGGCTACCTGACCAGGCGGCTTGTGGACGTGTCTCAGGATGCGATCATCAATGCTGAAGACTGTGGCACTGAAAACCACATCGTGCTGGAGCGTTCAGAAGACGTGGCCGGGCAAACCTTGCAGGACCGTGTTTTCAGCCGGGTCTTGGCTGACCATGTTGTTGATAATGAGACAGGTGAGATCCTGTGTGAAAAAGGCACCCTGGTAACCAGGGAAATTGCCCGGAAAATCCAGAGATCTAATGTGGAAAGCGTGCGGGTATATTCCCCGCTGACTTGTGAGCTTGAATATGGTCTATGTGCCAAATGCTATGGCCTGGATCTGGGGCGGGGCGAACCCGTCCAGCTGGGTGCGACTGTGGGTATTGTCGCTGCCCAGTCGATTGGTGAACCTGGAACCCAGCTAACTTTGAGGACTTTCCATACCGGTGGTGTTGCTGCGGCGAGCGATATCACGACCGGTTTACCCCGCGTTGAGGAGCTCTTTGAAGCCCGTAAAGCTCCGAAAGGCGAGGCTGTCCTGACTGAAATCGCCGGGAAGGTCAGTATCGAAAAATCTGATCGTTATAGCGATATGCGCGTGATCCGCGTTAGCCACAGTGAGATGGTCAGCGATAGCTATGAATTGGAAAAGTACTGGCGCCGGCGCGTGAATGACGAGGACAAGGTGGAGAAAGGCGATGTGATCGCCTCCCTGGATGCTGATAACAAGATTATTGCCCAGAACGGAGGCCGGGTCCGGATCGAGGGCCGCACGATTATTGTCTCCTATGAAGTTAAAGATGAAAAGTACTACGAAATACCCAGCAACGCCCGCCTGGCAGTGGAAGAAGGGGAGAGGGTAGAACCAGCTCAGAGGCTGACCGAAGGCTCATTGAATACTCATGATATCCTGCGGATCAGCGGCCGGGATGCCTGTCAGCGCTACATGCTTTCAGAAGTCCAGAAAGTGTACCGGTCCCAAGGGCAGAACATCCATGACAAACATTTTGAGATCGTTATCGCCAAGATGATGTCCCGGGTTAATGTTACTGATTCCGGTGACTCCGACACTCTGCCGCGGGAACTGACCAACCGGGTTGCTGTGATGAAGGAAAATGAACAGCTGCTTAAGGAGGGCAAGCGCCCGTTGAAATACTCAGAGGTGCTGTTGGGAATAACCAAGGCTGCGTTGAACACGGATTCATTCCTGTCCGCAGCTTCTTTCCAGCATACCATCAAGATCCTTACCCAAGCAGCGGTCAATCGCGACGAGGATCCGCTCTTTGGTCTCAAAGAAAATGTGATTATCGGCAAACTGATTCCTGCCGGTACGGGATTCCAGCGTGGCCCTTTTGCTCCGGAGCCGGAAGAGAGCGATGTTGATCCTGAAGCGGTCGAGGAGGAAAATGGGGAATCGTTAGCTGTCACTGAAGGGATCACCGAGGATACTGATACACAGGACCCGGAAGATGACGTTCAGAAAGAAGAATAAATCTTGGGGATCACCAGGTATAGAATACGGCTCCAATCAGGAGCCGTATTTTTTTAACACTAAGGGTATTGGACCCTTTGGACTAGATCCCGCTGGATCTGCTGAATTCCAGATCATACCCCCCTGGAATTTCGCGTTGCAGGATCACCTTATGGTGGAAGTTCAAAGGGCGGTTGGATTTTCATGTTATAATGCTCATCGGTTAAATTCCAGTTTGAGATTATATGTTGATAGATTACGGAATACGGATCGTGGAGCAGGAACCGCAATACCCGTATTCCGTGTTGTGTTGTTATTGGAGGAATAATGGAGTTTGGTCTGGTCCGTCCGATAGATATTGAAGATGAAATGCAGCATTCCTATCTTGATTACGCCATGAGCGTGATTGTGTCCAGGGCGCTGCCCGATGCCCGGGACGGGTTAAAACCCGTGCACCGCCGAATCCTGTATGCCATGCATGATATGAAAATGGGGCCGGATTCGACCTATAAGAAATCCGCCCGCATTGTTGGCGAGGTGCTCGGAAAATATCATCCCCATGGCGATATGGCAGTGTATGAGTCCATGGCACGGATGGCCCAGGATTTTTCCATGCGCTATCCCTTGGTAGACGGGCAGGGGAATTACGGTTCGATAGATGGAGATTCCCCGGCGGCTATGCGGTACACAGAAGCCCGTATGGCCCCTCCCGCCATTCTTATGCTGCAGGACCTGGAAAAAGATACGGTCGAATTTCGGGATAATTTTGATGGAACCTTGCAGGAGCCTGACGTGCTTCCGGCCTCCTTCCCTAATTTACTGGTGAACGGGGTCACCGGGATCGCAGTGGGTATGTCCACCAGCATACCGCCCCATAATCTTGGGGAGGTGGTTGATGCCCTGGATTACATGCTCCAAAACTGGAAATCCATGGACAAGATCACTGTTGAAGAGCTGACCCAATTTATCAAGGGACCGGATTTTCCAACCGGGGGCGTGATTATCGAAGACAAACGTCGGAGCGGATTGAAGAGTGCCTATGGGGGAGGGCGGGGCAAGATCAGGGTCCGCGCCAAAGCGATCGTGGAGGAAATGTCCCGAGGACGAAACCGGATTGTCATCACCGAAATACCCTATATGACCAAAAAGGTCACCGTGCTGGAGAGGATTGCCAAACTGGTCAGGGATGAGGAGATAGAAGGGATTGCGGATCTGCGGGATGAATCAGACCGTCAGGGGATGCGGATTGTGATCGAGTTGATGAAATCCGCCCAGCCTGAAGAGGTGCTGGAAACCCTCTTCAAACGTACCACCCTGGAAAACACATTCAGCATAATCATCCTGGCCCTGGTTGATGGGGAGCCCAAGTTACTGAACCTGAAAGGTGCCCTGCTGGTCTACCTGGCGCATCGCCTGGAGATTGTGAAACGACGCAGCAAGTACGAGCTGGAAAACGCAAAGGCCAGGGAACATGTTCTGGCTGGATTAACTACCGCGCTGGATAATCTGGATGCCATCATTGATACCATCCGGAAATCACGCTCTGCGCAAACTGCCCGGAACAACTTAATGAAAGGATTTTCCCTGACTGAAATTCAGGCCCAGGCAATCCTCGACATGCCCCTGCGGCGATTGGCAGGCTTGGAACGCAAGAAGGTAGAAGAAGAGTACAAGCAGGTTAAAAAGAAAATTAAAGACCTTTCCGCTTTGCTGAAATCGCCCAAAAAGATGCGCGAGGTTGTAGCTGCTTCCCTTCTTGAGATCAGGGAACGGTTTGGGGATGCCCGCAGGACCCAGATAGCCATGGTGGAAGGCGGGCTGGATGCGGCCCCCATGATGTTAACCCAATTAACACCGTCCGAAAGCATCTGGGTGATGATCAATCGCGATGGTTTGATTTCCAGGACACCTGGTGATGACCCCCCTCGCCCGAGTGGCTGGGATGTGCCGAACTGGCTGGTGAGAACCAATACACGGGATACACTCTATCTGGTATCTGAAAACGGAGAGGCAGCAGCAATTCCTGCCCATACTGTGCCGGAAGCTGCCAAACCCAGCCAGGGCAGCCATTTTTCCACGCTAACCCCATTCCAGAAAGGAACAAAATTGGGTGCGGTGTTTGGTCTTCCTCCTAAAGAGGACCGGGACGAAAACTGGTATGTGGTCTCTATCACCGAACAGAGCATGCTCAAAAAGACTGAAATCAGTGAGCTCCCAGGCCCCTCTGCCCAGCTCTTTACCTTGGTTAAGGTAAACGAGGGTGATAAGCTGGTTTCCCTGCGCCTTAGTGATGGAAGTAAAGACATTTTCTTGGCCACGAGCCGGGGCATGGCAATTCGCTTTTCTGAAGAGGATGTTCGGCCTATGGGCTTGGTCGCGGCTGGCGTTAATGGCATGAAATTGGAAGCCGAAGATCGGATCATCGGAATGGAAACTCTGCCCCAAAAAGGAGAGCTCTTTTTCCTGACGGCTTCCGGGCGTGGGAAGAGAATCCAGCCGGATGATTTCCCAACTCAGGGGCGATACGGAAAAGGCGTGATTGCCTGGAAATTACCCGATGAGGACGATCTGGTCGGCATGGCAGCCGGCAAGGGAACCATGAGAGTTACCATTCACCTGCAAAATTATGCGCCAAAATCTGCCCGGCTGGATGAGGCTCCAATCCAATCCAGGGTTGCCCAGAAAGGCAAAGAGCTTGTTGAGATAAGGGAAGATGACAGGGTTAGTTTGATGACCATACCCTGGGAAGTGAACCGACCTGTTGTGAAGGGATGAGCGTCAGGATCATTCGTTGAGGGAAAAATTCGAAAAATGGTAGGCGATTTTCCCGTCCTTTAAGCCTAAAGTGTCGCTGCCATTCTGAACATCCCCCGCGGATGAACTGGCAGTCCAGCTGATCTGCCTGGTATTCCCGGTTCCACTGAAACCTGCCAGGGTAAACACGCTATCAGGCAGGATATCTCTAAACAGGGTGGTGAACCAGCTTTTAATAGCTTCGCTGCCCTGGACGGTGCGTTCGCTGGTGACATGCACTGCATCCTCCCGGTAGAGCCCCTGGATTTGGTTGACATCATGTGAGTTGAGGGCGGCGATAAAGATCTCGGCAATGTCTTTTTGGGTTGTCGTACCGCTGTCCCAATCAAAATCGCGGATGACTCGGTAATATTCATCCGGCAGATTGTTATGTAAATTTCCCCACTCCCAGAAATTGAATCCCGGCAGGTTGAGTTCTTTGGCACTTGTCATGAATTCCTTGACTTCATCCAGGGTTGGTGTCCAACCGTTTTTAGTGTAAGCTGACCCGGTGGGCAGGATGGGAGGGGTATATTTAAGATTCATATAATCAGCAATGCTTTTCTTAAGCTGTGCACCCGGGTTATGGGCGAAAACCCAGTAAACCTGGGGCATGTTCAGGTCACATTTTTTCAGAAATTGATTCCAGGGAAATGTCGGATGGTAGGATGGATACCTGTAAGAGCTCAATGCAATCGGGATGTCTTCAATCGCTGCGGTGAGTTGATCCATAAAGGTAGTGGCTGAAACGTATTTTCCCTTATAATGGCCTTCCGCATCGAGCACATAACCGTCGACGCCCAGTTCGCGAATGCGGCTGATGGCTTTAGAAGCTTCTTCCCAGGGCAGATCACCAAATAAATAATGCCACCCCCAGACCTGAATGCCTTCGCTTTTAAGAGCGGCGACCAGTGGTGGGACAAGGTCGATTTTCTTTTCCCAGTCGTAGTTGTAGCTGTAGATTCCGTTGGCGATTTTTATCAGCACATGGCTGTAATTTGCCCGAACGGCGCGCCTGGTTATCTCGCTAATACTCCCATTATGGCATTCTTGTATCTTCCAGATAAACATACCTTTTCCAGTTAACATAGTAAGTCCTCTTATTCTATTAACGGCCGGACAGTTCTCTTACCTGGATCTGGCGCAGCCCGGATCGATCGAAACAAATTTTCCCTCAGGGCGAATTCAGGGCAGCCTTTAAAATAACCCGGATAACCTCATAATTGGGGAGCAGTACCTGTGCTCCTGTAGGGCTGACCCAATGCGTGATTGAATTCTGATTGATAAAATACTGAGTGATGAGGGATTTATCGGATAATTTTGCCGCGGTTGGAATCAGGGATAAAACAGTTCCCAGGTCCAGATCCGTGGTCACATGCTTTGAATAGGTTTTGTATAATTGGGGAATCCTTGTCAGTGTCTTCAAGGCGAGCATACGGTCCAGAATAGCTTGCAGAACTAGCTGTTGACGGTAGTTGCGGTCGAAATCATTGGTCGTCTCGCGGGAACGTACATACCAGAGAGCTTCTCTTCCGTCCATGTGGCGAGTGCCTGGATAAACGCAGTGAGATTCTCCTCCGCCCCATTTGTCATCACAAACTGTGCGGGGAACGTTGAGGTAAAACCCGCCTATGTCATCTACAAAATATTCGAATGCCCAGAAGTTTACCATTATGTAGTAGTCAGGCCTGAAACCAAAATTATATGCCAGGGTTTCCTGGAGAACCTCAAAACCTCCATGGGGAAAAGCCGCATTGAGTCTCTGGTCTTTCCAGCCTGGAATATACACATACAAGTCACGGGGGAATGAGGTCACGTGGACCGTATTCTCCTTCGTGTTAATTGTCACCAATATCATTGTGTCCGTTCTGCCTGTGTAGGCACCTTCTCTCTGGTCGGATCCCAGAAGCATAATGTTTACCTGGTGTTCGGGCTCTTGGATCGGGTCCACGCCCTGCTCATGACTTATAGGTCTGATTATGATCGGCGTAGGTGTAGGTGTAGGAGTTGGCGTGGGATAATCCGTAGGCAGGTAGGTGGCTGTAGCGAGCAACGGTTGGAAGGCTGTTGCAGTTGGGGTAGACCCTGCAGGCGCTTTGATGACATTCTCCCTGAAAATCCTGCTCGGTGAGAGCGACGGCCCATTGCGCAACTTCAGGCCCAGGACGACTACAACCAGGATGAAAAATGTGATGATTAGTAGCAGGTAATGTTTTTTCTGCATCATGATTATCTTTCCAACTTAGCAATCAGGCCAGAATCCTCTGGTTCTGCACTTAACCTGATTATGACCCAATTTTCTATTGAGTCTTGACCAAGGGCGCAATAAGGCATGCGGAGCGACTTCTTGCTTGAAAGTCTCTTTGAAGATTGTAGCAAGAATAATGCCAGATAGGGTTGCCTATTCAATTCTGTTTTTAAAGGAAAGCAAGCAGCAAGCTGACGGTTGTTCCCGTCCCTGGAGTGCTTTCTACCCACATTCTTCCCCCTTCATTTTCCACCAGGTTTTTTGTGACGTACAGATTGGTCATGACTTGGCTGAGTTGGTCTTGCTGTTCTGTCGTCAGGTGATCGTTCAATATTCCAGCTATCTCATCAGGATAATACCCCGCGCCCTGGTCAGCGATCTTTATATGGGCAAAGCGCTGAGTACGGTCCTCCTCATAGATTTGGACCCGGATATTGATCTCGCCTTCCGATTCGTTTTCCATGACAGCATTGGAAACCAGGAATGAAAATATTTCCTGGAAAAGGGCATGGTTCATCTTCAATAGCGGTGGCTTCTCTGGTAGATCAAGCTGAGTGACCAGTTTCTTTTCATCAATTTCATGTTGCATACTATCCAGGCAGTATTGGATAGCCTCGATTATATCCGCTGGACGAGTGCTGTTTGGATCCAGTTCTTTTTCCGGATATTTCTCTGCGATCTCTGGAGCTGGTTCCATTTGTGGATCCAGCGTGACACTATCTTCACCGGGCTCACCGATTTCCTTTTCAATCACAGCGATGTATTTCCGCAGAGCTTCGATAGACTCTTTCTTGGACAGATTGGCCAGCATGGTCAGATGGCGCTGGAGAGAATTCGCCCAAATCATCAGATTGGAATATTTCGCCTGCAAGCTGTTCTGATCCAGCATGAGATGCTGGTGTTCCTTGGATAATACTGCCATGTCTTCCTTGAGCTGTTGTTTTTCCTGGCTCAGCGTTGTTAATTTGGAGGATAGATCTCGGATGGTGTCTTTCACACTATCGGATTCACCATTCTGGCTTACCAGGTGATGGCTGAAGGCTTCCTCAAATAACTTACAAAGCAGCTGAATATAATCCTGGTCTTCTTTGATCCAGGGGCGGTTGGAAAAGGGTGAAAATAGCACAACCCCAATGGTCTTGTTGGCGCCAGGCACGTACACCGGGGAGGCCAGTAAGTGCCCCGGTTTGCTTAGCTGGAGCATTTTTGATAGATGGGAAAGATCTCGTGAGGTGCTGCTGGCAGGGATGTGGAGCATCTTTCCGCGCTGGATGTAATTTGATATCAGGGGAATGCTTTTGCTGTCGAGGGTAATTGCTTGAAGGTTTTCTTCGCGAATCAGGTCGTAGCCCGCAATGATGCGGATTTTCCCGTGTTCATCCGGGGTGTCTATGACCAAAACCAAATCGGCAAGGATCAAATATGCTGTTGTCTGGGCGATTTTATAAAGAACCCCTGTGGAATCATTTTCATCAAACAGCCGGTATATGATTGTTAGCATATCCTGCTGGACACTGAAATGCCTGCGCTCCAGCGACTCATCCATTTCGCGATCCGCAGGGAGAGAATCTCCAATTGGGAAGCGGTCGCCCAGAACCAGCAGCAAAGGGTAAGCGACAAGCTGGGCCAGGTGATAGGATTCCAGAGCATCGCTCAGGAGGGAAAGCACAGACCCGATGCCCAGGATTCCCAGCATAAACAGCCCGTAGTGCCAGTAATTGGGTTTCCGAATGAGGGTCAGGCCGCAGCCGATAACGACCAGAGTGATCGATAATCCTTGCCAGAAAGAGGTCGAGCCGAAAATGCCCTCCAGCAGAGCAGGGAAAAGGCTCAACTGCAGGGCAACCAGAGCTAAAGTCAGGCCGGTCAGGGCGAATACCACCAGATCGATAATCCGGCTTCGTTCGGGGAAATTCCACATCCAGGATATGAGGAGGATTCCTATCAGCGAAGCTGCCTGGTCCAGGGTCAATAATGCGGCAGAGAATTGGGGGTCAATCCGCCAGCTGATGTAAGTTATCAGAAAAACCGCCAGCCGCAGAATGAATAATCCCAATAAACCTTGCAGCATGCGGTAGCCCTGCGTGAATCTGCCCCGCCGCCACATGATAAAAATCTTTACCAGTGCTGCGGCGCAGATCAGAAGGATCATTAAAGAATACCCCAGGAAGAAGAGGGGCAGGTTCTCTGGATTGGGATCGGGTTGTAAGTAGTTCATAGACCACACCTTCCTGAATTATAGCATGGGTTTCAGATTGATAGTGGCTCCAGAAAATCTGGCCAGACATATTTTTTTGAGCTTTCGAAACAGCTTAATTTCGGAAGGTTGACAAATTATGAAGTCAGGGTAAAATTGCACCTGCAGGAACTGAATAGCCGAAGTGGCGGAACAGGCAGACGCGCTACGTTCAGGGCGTAGTGGGCTTTACGCCCATGTGGGTTCGACTCCCACCTTCGGCACAGGAACAGTCTCTAACAGTGGTTAGGGACTTTTTTTGTCGAAAAGCCGGGAACTGGCACAATCCTGCCTTGGCAATAAACTTGCATAAGATTGTATTGTTGCGGTGCCTGATATTGTGCGTTAAGATTATGTTATGGATTATAAACGGGGAAAAACGATTTTTCTGGTGGGTTTTCTGGCCCTTATTGTGGTCTGGATGGTGGTCTTTGTTGGCAGGATCGCTGATTATAAACGCCTGTCTCAAGAATATGAGGATGCGCAATTGACAATCGCTGCCCTGGCGGCTACTACCAATGCCCTGGAAACGGAAGTGGTTAGGGCTGGATCCGATGAGGCCGTGATTGAGTGGGCCTATGAACAACGGAAATGGATCCGGGAAGGGGATCAACGGATCGCAGTGATCCCAGTGGAAGGCACACCCGAGTCTTCTCTTGTCATTTATACTCCTACGCCAGAGCCCCAAAACTTATTCAAGATCTGGTGGGAGCTGTTTTTTAACACTAAACCTTGACCAGCTTAACCCCCCGTGCTATAATCTGCAATCCATAATCAACGCGGGGTAGAGCAGTGGCAGCTCGTCGGGCTCATAACCCGGAGGTCCCAGGTTCGAATCCTGGCCCCGCTACTCAACAAGGCGCTCCCCGGAGCGTCTTTTAC
>DRBO01000050.1 GCA_011039385.1 Chloroflexota bacterium
CCCCACGATTACGCTCACCCCAACACCGAGCGATACGCCAGAGCCAAGTTTAACGCCCACGCCAACTACGGAACCGTAGAACGGATAAAACAAATACCTCACAGGTTAATCATGAACAGGAGAACTTTTCATCTGGTTTCACTCGGGTGTGCGAAAAACACGGTGGATTCCAACGGCATGGCCCAGCTTCTCCAGGGGGATGGCTATCTTCCTGTATCTGATCCTGACCTGGCGGGGATTCTCCTTGTAAACACCTGCGGTTTTATTGAGCCGGCGCGGGAAGAGTCATACGCGGTAATGCGGGAACTTGCCCAGGGGAAGAAGGATGGACAGCTTCTGATCGCTGCTGGATGTTTGACCCAGCGGTATGGACAGGAGGTGCTGGAGAAAGTGCCGGGAATTGATGGCCTGCTGGGCACACGACGCTGGATGGATATTCTCCAGGTCGTCAACAAGCTGCGCGGAAGTGGAGGTCCCCGGCCCCTGTATTTTCTCCCGGATGTCCCGGTTGTGGGAAACGATCCCGCGGGTACAGTTGGCGCTCATATCCAGGGTGCCAGCGCCTATTTAAAGATTGCCGATGGCTGCAGGCGGCCCTGCGCTTTCTGTGCCATTCCTGGAATAAAAGGAACGGCAGTCAGCCGTCCCCGGGAAACGATCCTGGCTGATGCGACATATCTGGGATCGCAGGGGGTAAAGGAGATCAACTTGATTGCCCAGGACACAACAGATTACGGCCATGACCTGGGAGAAAAAGATGGCCTGGCTTCCCTGCTGGAGGATTTAACAGCGTCTGTTCCGAACGTGATCTGGCTGCGGATCTTATATGCCTACCCTGGCTATATCACGGACCGCCTAATCGACGTCATGGCGGAGAAGGATCAAATTCTGCCCTATATCGATATGCCTCTCCAGCATGCGGATCCTGAGGTGCTGCGGGCTATGCGCCGACCGGCCAATATGGGCTGGGTTACCCGAACGGTGGAAAAGCTCCGGGACCGGCTGCCGGATCTGGCGCTTCGGACGACATTCATTGTCGGTTATCCTGGGGAAACGGAGCGTTCCTTTGAGATGCTGCTGGATTTTGTGAAGGAGATCCACTTTGACAGAGTGGGCGTTTTTGAATATTCCTTTGAACCTGGCACCGCTTCGGCGGAGCTTGGGGATCCCATTCCAAAGCAGATCAAACAGGAACGCCTGGAAAGATTGATGATCACCCAGCAGGGTATTTCCCTGGCAAAGAACCAGATCCAGATCGGAAAAACTCTCGATGTGCTGGTGGAAGGAAAGGGCGAGGTTGAGGGCTCGCGAGAAATCATCTCCCTGGGACGGAGCTACCGGGATGCTCCGGAAATTGATGGCATGGTGATCGTGGAAGGCGACCTGCCCGAAGGGGACATCGTCCCGGTGCGAATTACCGGCGCCATGGCATACGATTTGTCGGGAGTGCCGGCCCTTGATTAGGTAATGACAGTGCTATTTATTAGAAGGTAGGCGTGATGGATTGGAACGATTCCCGGAACAGATTTGCGCTTGAAGCTGTCCACCTGGCAGCCAGCCTGGTGGCGGAGATCCAGGAAGAGATGGTTTCAGAAACCATAACGAAAGACGATCGCTCTCCTGTTACCGTGGCTGATTTTGCCGCCCAGGCCGTGATTGGCTACCTGCTTGAGCAGTCGTTTGCAGGGGAAGTATTGGTTGGCGAGGAGCAGTCCGATGTCTTGCGCTTGTCTGCAGGACAGGACACCCTCGAACGAGTGGCTGGTTTTGTCAGCCGGGTTGTTCCCGAGGTCACACCGGAGCGTGTCTGTGATTGGATTGATCGCGGTGGGGATGAGCCTGGGAGGAAGTATTGGGCGCTTGATCCCATCGACGGGACAAAAGGGTTCTTGAGGCGAGCTCAGTATGCCACCGCCCTGGCTTATGTGGAGGATGGCGAGGTACAGCTGGGCGTCTTGGGATGCCCTAACATCAACCCTGACCTGCAGGAAACATCCCCGGGGGCGGGCAGCCTGTTGGTTGCACGGCGGGGTGGGGGAAGCTGGATTGCCAGGCTGAGCGATTTTGATAAGCCGGACAGATTCTCTCGTTTGAGTGTTTCCAAGCGGAAGGACCCGAAAGATGCCCGCCTGCTGCGTTCCTTTGAATCGAGCCACACCAACACAGACCAGATCGATGCCTTTCAGCGAGAATTGGGTGGAGAAGCTGATCCTGTGCGGATGGACAGCCAGGTAAAATATGCCCTGCTGGCATCCGGGGAAGGTGAAATTTACCTCCGGCTGCTTTCCCCACAACGGATGGATTATAAGGAAAAGATCTGGGATCAGGCTGCCGGATCGATCATTGTCGCGGAAGCTGGCGGTAGGGTAACAGACCTGGAGGGAGCCTCTCTGGATTTCTCCCAAGGAAGAACCCTGAAGGGGAACCGCGGTATTTGTGCCAGTAATGGATTTTTGCATGAACGGGCATTGGAAGCGATCCGGGTGGTGGGGGCCTGAATTGATGGAGAACCTCTGGGATCGGCTGGCACTTCTGCTTTCGCTGGCAGTGATTCTGGCCGCTGCTCTTGTGGGGAGCTTGATCTATGAGAACATGCCCCACCTGGAAGATGAATTTGCTTATCTCTGGCAGGCGAAAGCCATAGCTGGTGGGCACCTCACTCTGCCCACCCCCGAATTCTCTAAAAGCTTTTTAATCCCATTTGTGATTGACTTCCAGGGCCAACGCTTTGGAAAGTACCCTCCTGGTTGGCCGGCTGCCCTGTCTTTGGGCGTACGGACCGGCATGATAGGTTGGGTCAACCCGTTGCTGGCAGGATTGTCCGCCTGGCTGACGTACCAGCTGGGCAAGCGCACCCTGGGGGAGAAAACCGCCCTTCTTGGCACTTTGCTGCTGGGTACCTCTCCGCTTTTCCTCATTCAGGCCGGATCGCTACTCTCTCATATCTGGAGCCTGGCGCTTGCTACAGCATTTTTTCTATTCTGGTTGGATAGTCTGGAAAAGGAGGAAGCTCCTTTCAGTTGGCTGCCCTCCCTGACGGCGGGGCTTTGCCTGGGAGTATTGGCCTTAACCCGGCCGCTGACCGCTGCGGCGGTTGCCCTGCCCTTTGCAATCCAGGGAGCTATTGTCTTATTTCAAGGCCCTGGATGGAAACGGAAGAGGATCCTGCTGGTAGGCGGTCTGGCCCTAGTATTGGTAAGCCTGTACTTTGTATGGCAGTATGCTTTAACTGGCAGCTTGTTCACTAACCCCTATGCACTATGGTGGCCGTACGATAAATACGGCTTTGGGGAAGGGCATGGTGTCGCCCAGGACGGTCACAGCCTCCTGCAGGGCTGGCGTAACACACGCTTCAGCCTGAAAGTTGCTTCCAGTGACCTCTTCGGGTGGTTGAGATTTTCCTGGATATTCCTGCCCTTTGGTTTCTGGGCAGCCCGAAAGAAACCCCTGGCTTATTTTTCCGCCAGCATAACTGGGTCGTTGGTGCTTATCTACCTGGCATACTGGGTGAGCTCCTGGCTGCTGGGATCGCGCTATTATTTTGAAGCCCTTCCCGGGCTGGCCCTGCTCTCTGCTGGCGGGATCATCTGGCTGGCAGGAGGTGAACGGGCTCAAAAAAAGAACAGGCCCTTAAACAAGCTCCGCCTCCTGGGAATCACAGTTATTGTATCCCTGCTGATCTTTTCAAACATTTATTTTTACTTGCCTGCCAGGCTGGGTCGATTACAGGGATTATACGGAATTGAGCGCGGAGACCTGGAAATCTTTGCGTCTCCGGAAATGGAGGAATATCAGCCGGCATTGGTGATTGTCGATGCGGAAGACTGGATGCCCTACGGCAGTACCCTGGTACTGGAATCACCCGCCCTGGATTCACCCTTGATCTTTGCCTGGAGCATTGGTCCGAAAACAGACCGCCGCTTGAGGGACTATTATCAAGGGGAAAGGAATATTCTCTATTATTATCCTGACCGGGACCCGGGAAGAATCTATACTTATCCGCTTAATGGTTCTTTGATAGAATAAGGCCGGGATTTTCCAGCTAGTTGGCCGATAACAAAAAGTTTGTGAGGAGTTGTTCATGTCAGACATTAAAGTCCCCCGCAGGTTGGCTATCCGATCGGTATTGAAGGGCTTGATATCCCTGGCTTTGCATACCTTTTCTGACTTTGAGGTCATAGGGCAGGAAAATATTCCCGAGAAAGGCCCCCTCATCGTTACCGGGAACCATTTTAGCTTTGCGGATTCCATCGCTATGCTCCATATCGCCCCTCCCTCCATTGAGATGTTCTCAGGCGCAAACCCGGCCTTTACGCCCGCTTGGGCCAAGTTGCTGCCCCGTTTGTGGGGGGTGCTGTACGTGTATCGGGGGACAGGATCTCGCCAGGCTATCCGGGATGCGGAAAATGTCCTTGCTCAAGATGGTTTTTTTGGCATCTTCCCGGAAGGTGGCGCCTGGGCGGAAATGATCCGGCCTGCTCGCCCCGGGGCAGCTTACCTGGCTTCCAGGACAGGTGCGCGGGTCCTGCCGGTAGGATTTACGGGATTCAACACAGTGTTGCCGCTTCGTCTTCGGAATCAGAGCAAGGTCACAATCCGGATTGGAAAACCTTATGGCCCGCTGAAAATCTCTGGCAGGGGGAAAGATCGCAGGGAGCAGCTGGATGCACTGGGAGACCGGATCATGAAAGAGATCGCCCTGCTGCTGCCAGATCATTTACGGGGAAAGTTTTCCAGCGATCCGGCTGTGAGGGAACTGGCGCAAGAAGTGGCAGATTATCCCTGGAAAACGGCCTCCTGGGATGAGGTCTAACCCCGGTTGTTCCCGGAATTTTCATCGAGAAAGGTAGTAGATCGCTGTCAGCCCTGCTAAGCTGAGGATGGAAGTCAGGCTGACAATCCCCGCTGTTTCAGACACTTTGTAATCATACCGCTCTGCAAAGACCACCAACCCGATGGCTGACGGCATGCCGTGTTCTAGCAGTAAAAACTGGGTCATTGGCCCGGCTTCGGGCAGGAAGAGCTGGATGGCTGTCCAGGCGACCAGCGGTAGGGAGATCATGTGAAACAGTGAGTAAGGCAGGGCTGTTAACAGCGTTTCCCTCGAGAATCTATCATAGACAAACATCCCCAGCACAAATATTGCCAGGCCGCTGGCGGTCTGCCCAACCAGATAGAGGGCCTTGGTGAGGAAATCGAGTTTAAAGCCAGTCAGTGAGAAGAGTATTCCCATCAGGATGGATAAGATCAGGGGATTGGCGAAGATCTTTCTCAGGTATCCACCGCTTTTTTTCTTATGATTGGCAAATTCCAGCAGGCTTAGGGTGGTAACGATACCCAATACACCCAGCAGGGAAGCTGCCAGGATTGAGAGATCTATCCACTTTCCGTCCAGGAAGGTTTCGAAAAACGCGATGCCATAAAAGGCATAACTGCCCATGCTGATAGACAGGCTGAGCAGGATGAAGACGTCTTTCTTGAGCGCCTTCAGTTTGAATAGAGTCAGCAAAATGACCAACAATATCACAGTCGGGAGCAGGCTGCCCAGCACAAATTGTGGATTCAGGCTCCTCAGGTCCAGGTTGGCGATTTTGGTGAAGAACAGGGCCGGGAGTCCAAAATAATATATAAAAGAGGAGATGGTTTTGGCATGTTCCTCTTTAAAGATACCCATCATCCGGCTGAAAATACCCAGCAGGATGATGACCAGAATCGTGAATATACTAGAGAGAACTTCCATAATTGAATCTGAATATATGAAAACTCAAAGCCATTGTACAATGCAGGACCAGAAGGCCATTCTATCGTTGGTGTTTGGAATAGGATTGTTTTCTGGAACCTTTTACGTGATGTCAAGGAACCTGTGCAGGCAGGGATTCCTGCTGCCCCGGCCGCTTGATTTCTGTGAGTGTATTTCAAGTATAATGGATACATGGCTGATTTTAAGTTCTTTTTTCCTGTTATTGTCCGATATGGGGACCTTGATCCCCAGGGCCACGTGAACAATGCGGCCTACCTGACCTATCTGGAGCATGCCCGGGTCAACTATATTAGGCACCTGGACCTGTGGGACGGAAAATCTTTCCTGAAGATCGGTTTTATCCTGGCCCGGGTGGAGCTGGATTATAAGGCGCCAATTTTGATGACTGACGAGATTGAAGTAGGTGTCCGCACTTCCCGCCTGGGCAACAAAAGCCTGGATATGGAGTATCTGGTCCGGCAAATTGGCGGCCCCACAATTTATGGGGAGGGAAAAACCGTTCAGGTGGCCTATGATTACCAGACAGGAGGGACCATCCCGCTGCGGCCAAGCTGGCGGGAGAGGATCGCCGGATTTGAAGGAATAGCCCAGGAGTAGAAGGAATCAATGATAAATCTTCCCGAAATCGATCAGAAATATCTAATAGAAACCCTACAGGAACTGCTTCATATTCCCAGCCCGACCGGTTATACCGCTGAAGCCATCACTTACCTGGAAGGAAAATTAGCAGAGTTCCCGGAGATCAGCTATCACCGGAATGCCAAAGGATCCCTCCTGGCCAGCTGGACAGGTGACTTAAAAACTTCCCCGCGTGGGCTCACCGCCCACGTTGATACCCTGGGCGCGATGGTCAAGGAGATCAAGAGCAACGGACGCTTGAAGCTCACCCAGCTGGGCGGCTACGCCTGGAACACCATTGAGGGGGAAGGCTGCACGGTGCTCGCCAGCAAGGGTGAGCCTGTCCGGGGCACAGTGCTGCTGCACAAGGCATCGGGACATGTTTACGGGAAGGAAGTCAACACTACGGAAAGGTCAGGAGATACGCTGGAGGTGCGGCTGGATTGCAAGACCACTTCACTCGGGGAAACCCGCCAGGCCGGAATCGAAGTGGGTGATTTTGTGGTCTTTGATCCCCGGGTGGAAATCAACAACGGTTTTATCCGCTCCCGGCATCTGGACGACAAAGCCTGTGTGGCCTGCACCCTGGCCGGTGTGAGGGCTCTCCACCAGGCTGGTTTGCAGCCGGCCCAGGACACAACCTTACATTTCAGCAATTACGAGGAAGTTGGCCACGGCGCAGCAGCTGGATTCCCCGAGAAACTGCGAGAACTGGTGGCAGTGGATATGGCTGCTGTCGGAGAGGGACAGACCTCGGATGAATTTCACGCCACTTTGTGCGTGAAAGATTCTGGCGGCCCTTACCATCATGGGCTCAGCCAGCGCCTGCGGTCACTGGCCGACGAATACGAAATTCCTTATAAGGTGGATATCTATCCCCATTACGGCTCCGACGGGGAGGCTTTCTGGCGCGCCGGCGGTGATGTCGCGGTGGCATTGATCGGGCCGGGTGTAGATGCCTCCCACAGCTACGAGCGCACCCATCTGGAGGCGCTGCTGGGGACAACGCGCTGGATCATGGCCTATTTATTAAACTGACCTATTGTTTGGGATGAGCGGTGATCGCAATCGATTATGAAGCAGCCCGCAAGCGGATGGTTAAGGGACAGATCGCTGCGCGGGGTATCACCTCCCCCCGCGTCCTGGATGCTTTCCTGGAAGTACCGCGCCATCTGTTTGTCCCACCTAACCAGCGACTCTTTGCCTACCAGGATGGGCCCCTGCCCATCGGCCTGGGACAGACCATTTCCCAACCCTATATAGTTGCCTATATGACCGCCCAGCTCCAACTTCAGGGAGATGAGATCCTGCTGGAAATTGGCACCGGGTCCGGCTACCAGGCGGCCATTCTGGGTACCCTTGCCCGTGAGGTCCATACCATTGAAAGGCACCCTCGCCTGGCTTCAGCTGCCGCTCAGGTGTTGAAAGACCTGGGCTACAGCAATATCACCATCCACGAAGGAGATGGCACGCACGGCTTGCCGGAACACGCACCCTATCAGGGGATCATGGTCACGGCGGCCGCCCCGCAGGTCCCCCAGCCCTTGCTGGACCAGCTGGATGAAGGCGGCCGGTTGGTGATACCCGTGGGAGGAAGGGGTGGCCAGCTGCTGCAGCTGTACCAGCGGGTAGAAGGAGAGATCATCCGCGAGGACCTGACGCCGGTTGCATTTGTTCCCCTGATCGGGGATCACGGTTGGTCGTGAAACGACCAACCGGCCTTCTGTCCTCGGTCTTACTTGAAACGCACCTGTCTTACAGCCAGTTAATTGCGGCCAACACCACCGGCCGTTTTTTGGTTTTGCTGTACAGGAAGGAGCGAATGGACTTCACGATTTCATTGTGCAGATCGCCCTGTGTTTTTTTGACGATGTTGATGACCTTCTGCTGAGTTTCCTCGATGATGTCATCCTCACCATGTTTATACACAAATCCGCGAGAGATGATCTCCGGTTCTTCATGCAGTCTGCCTTTGCTGTCCAGGACCAGGCTGATCAAGATCACGCCGTCCTGAGCCAGCTGTTCTCTTTCCCGGACCACCGAGGGGCCGATCTCGCCCACTCGGGAACCATCCACAAACACATATTCGCCTGGGATGCGATCTTTGATGACCATCTTCCCATTCTCAAACTCGATCACCTGGCCATTTTCAATAACGAGTACGTTTTCGGCCGGGAACCCACCTTCTTCTGCCAGAACAGCGTGCTGCTTGAGATGGCGCAGTTCGCCGTGAATGGGGATTAAGTACTGCGGGTTGACCATGTTCAACATCAGCTTCATTTCATCCTGATTGGCGTGACCGGAGACATGAACACCGCCGGCCAGGGGTTCGTAGATCACGTTCGCCCCCTTTCTAAAAAGGGAGTTGATGGTTTTGAAAACCGTTTCCTCGTTGCCGGGGATAGCATGGGAGGAGAGCACGATGGTGTCATTCTCGATCATCTGGAACTGTTTGTTGGTCCCCCGGGCTAACCGCCCCATGATGGAATAAGGTTCGCCTTGTGAACCGGTGGCCATCAGCACCACGTCTTTGGGTTTCATGTTTTTGGCTTCTTCAATGCCGACCTCAATATCGGAGGGAATTTTCAGGTAGCCCAGTTTTTTAGCCATCTTGGAGTTTTGTTTCATGCTGCGGCCCACAAAGGCCACCTTGCGGCCGTAGCGGTCGGCAGTATCGACTACCTGCTGCATCCTGGAAACAAGGGAAGCAAAGGAGGCCACAATGATGCGGCCTGGAGCTGTCCGGAAGACCTTATCAAAGGAATCATTGATGACCATCTCTGAGGGCGTCCAGCCGGGTTTATCGGCATTGGTGGAATCTGCCAGCAGGGCCAGCACTCCCCGGCCGGAAAATTCGGCTAATTTGGAGAAATCCGTCGGCCAGCCGTCCACCGGGGTGGGATCGAATTTATAATCGCCAGTGTGCACGATCAGGCCATCCGGGCAAGTGATGCCCAGACCGACGCTGTCCGGAATGGAATGGCAGACGTGGAAGAACTCTACCTCAAAGGGTCCGATGGCGACGGATTCACCGGCATGGACCGTGTTGATGGTGGTCTTATTCAGGAGTCCATTTTCCGAAAGGCTGACCTCGATTAAACCTCTGGTCAGCGGCGTGGCGTAAATGGGGGCATCCAGGTCTTCCATCAGGTGTTCCAGAGCCCCGACGTGATCCATATGCCCATGGGTAATGACGATGCCCCGGACAAGATTCTTCCTCTCTAATACGTATTCATAGTCGGGAATAATATAGTCAATTCCCAGCATTTCGTTGTCAGGAAACATCAATCCGGCGTCCACGATGAGGATATTATTTCCATACTCGTAGACCATCATGTTTTTCCCAACTTCCCCCAGACCTCCCAGGGGAATAATTCTTAACTTGTTTTTACTCATTTTCTTTTCCTTCTTGTTCTCTCCCGGTCAGCCATGGGCTGGTTCATCGGGAGTTGATTGTCTAATAAAAAAACCCGGACGGTTAAACCGGCCGGGCAGTGCCTTTGAAAACTTATTCAGGATTTATTCTGGCAATAAAGCATAAATAATGATCTTCGTCGAGCATATCCACTTGAGCTGGTATTCTCCAGCCGGATAGGTGTTTATTTCAAAACCGGAGTAATTTTAGCACGTATGAGGGGTTTTGTCAAAATCATCTTCAAAGGGATGTTCAAAGGGATTGAAATCCCGAGAGAGTCCTGGTAAGAGAAAGGCTTTGATTTGTTTCATAGGTATTGAATGATTAAGGGGTGTAACGTCCCCGAGAGAGGAAGTTCGGTCTGAGCTTTTACAAAGACCCCTCTGGGACTTGAGTTCCTACCTCACCGGGGACGGTTCGGCGAGCGACAGAGGTGTTGGGTGGGTTGGCGAGATGGATTTCCCATGCTCAAGCGCCCATCCCTTCGACCTTGATCAGGATAGGTCATTTCCGTTCAGGCTTCTTGAGAGGTAGTTGGTTTTTCTTTCCTGCTCCTCCAAAATCCTGCCATCCCGATAAGGATGCACCCACAAGCAAGATAGTAGATTGAGCCCCGGCAACCATAATGACCAGAAAGCATTAATAGATTTCGGAAACGGCCAAGTATGTTGGGAGAGCGCAGCCACCCGGGAAAAGTAATATTTGGACCAAATAGAAAGGCGATATACCCTGATAAGGATAAACCGATTGTGATTAAGCCGGAAAGAAGATACAAAGTTGCAGAGAAACGGCTGGGGGGTAAGTAACGCAGGACGAGCCAGGCCAGAGTGAAGATTAAGAGGATGAACAGCAGAGGCGCGATGGATGAGACAATGTTTGCGCGCCAGTAGAGGAGGAAATCAGGACGATCTCTCTCGTACCTGATAAGCCAATATAGGAACTTTTCATACAGGTAAGCCAGCGTGTAAGTAGCAATTAGCGCTAGAGCTGTTACCAATACCGGGTATTTCTTGGGGGAAAATTTGTCCATAGCAGTCTCCTTCCACAAGGGGATTTGTCCTGCGTTGACCAGACAAGTTTCAAGAATCCAGCTCTTTCATTTCCTGGAGATACAGATCAAAGGTCTCCTCAAAATCCTTCGCTTGTTCACAAAAATCAGTATCTCCGTAAAAAACGTCAAGATTTTCATCTGACATCTGCCTGACATGCACATCATATTCATACATATAGCAGTGAGTTGTAGAGTTAGCGAAATTGAAGAGGGTTGAGTGAGCTTGAGCAGCATTGATGGGATATTCATATTCCCTGATTTCATCTATCAGCTTCACTAACTGATGGAGGATCGGTTCCAGGTCTTCTGGCGGCGTCTCGGCCGCCGTTGCTGCCAGATCATTGATCTGGTTTCTTAGATTATCGAAGTCCCAGATAGTCCTTTCCTCAATGCTCATTAACATGGGATCTGGCGTGCTGGTGGGACCCATGTCGACTTCCCCGGCACAGGATGTAAACAGGAATAGGCTGACCATCATGGAGAATAAGAAGGGTTTTCTGGTTTTGATTTGGACCTCCTCTGGTTTAGACCAGGATGTGGCTCGCCCCCGTCCCCCTTTCATGGCAATCCCACACTTTTAATGAGATTTGCACTCTGTTTATTATAATATATTTGTTACATATAAGGTTTGGCAATATGTTAGTAGTAAAGGGACGAAGTCTTCTGAAAAGACTCCGTCCCCCAAAAAAAGCGAGGCCTAAGCCTCGCTTTTTGAAATCTATCCATCAGGTGGAAATTACATCATACCGGGCATGCCGCCGCCCATGCCGCCCATGCCTCCCGGAGGCATATCAGAGTCGTCTTTCGGCTCATCAGCGATCAGGGCTTCGGTGGTCAGGATCATGGCCGCGATGGAGGCTGCGTTCTCGAGCGCGCCGCGGGTAACTTTAGCGGGATCGATCACGCCAGCTTCAACCATGTCGACATACTCTTCCGTGAGCACATTATAACCGATGCGGATGTCCTTCTTTTCTTCCTGGTAGCGGCGTACGTTCTCGACGATCACCGCGCCGTCTTTTCCTGCGTTCTCTGCGATCTTGCGCATGGGAATTTCCAGGGCATGGCGGACGATCTGCACGCCAACCTGGGCGTCAGTGTAATCCATCTTGAGTTTTTCAATGGCCTTGGTGGCGTTGATCAGGGCCACACCGCCGCCGGGCACGATACCGGCTTCAACGGCAGCGCGGGTGGCGGAGAGGGCATCTTCCACGCGGTGTTTCTTTTCTTTCAGCTCTGTTTCGGTTGCTGCGCCAACGCGGATGATAGCCACACCGCCGGACAATTTGGCCAGTCGTTCCTGCAGCTTCTCGCGATCGTAGTCGCTGGTGCTGCTTTCAATCTCGTTGCGGATCTGCTGGATGCGGCCCTTGATTTGGGCGTTATCGCCAGCGCCGCCAACAATGGTGGTGTCATCCTTGGTGGAGATGACTTTTTCGGCCTTGCCGAGGTCATCCACGGTTGCGCTGTCCAGCTTGCGCCCCAGGTCCTCGGAGATCACGGTAGCGCCGGTCAGGATGGCGATGTCCTGCAGCATGGCTTTGCGGCGGTCGCCAAAGCCGGGGGCCTTGATGGCCAGGACATTGATCATGCCGCGCAGCTTGTTGAGCACCAGGGTTGCCAGTGCTTCGCCGTCAACGTCCTCGGCGATGATGACCAGGTCGCGTTTGCCAATCTGGACCAATCGTTCCAGCAGGGGAACCAGGTCCTGGGCAGCGGAAATCTTAGCGTCATGAATGAGCAGGTTGGCGTCTTCAATGACAGCTTCCATATCTTCAGCGTTGGTCACAAAATACGGGGAGAGGTAGCCGCGATCAAACTGCATACCTTCAACGTATTCGGTTTCAAAAGCCAGGGTCTTCGATTCTTCGACAGTGATCACACCATCTTTGCCGACCTTGTCCATCACGTCTGCGATCAGTTCGCCGATGGAGCGGTCCTGGGCAGAAATGCTAGCCACGTTGCTGATTTCTTCCTTGGTTGTCACATCAATGGCGATTTTTCCCAGCTCCTCGGAGACAGCCTCGGCGGCTGCTTCGATGCCCTGTTTCAGCAGCATGGGGTTGGATCCGGCTGCCAGGTTTTTCATACCCTCGGTGACAATGGAATGTGCCAGCAAGGTTGAAGTTGTGGTGCCATCACCAGCGATGTCATTGGTTTTGGTGGCTGCTTCTTTCAGCAGTTGGGCTCCCATGTTCTCAAATTTATCAGTGAGCTCAACTTCCTTGGCAACGGTAACGCCATCGTGAGTGATAGTGGGGCTGCCAAAACTGCGGTCCAGAGCCACGTTGCGGCCTTTGGGACCGAGAGTGGTGATAACGGCTTTCGCCAGTTTATCCATTCCTGCCTGCAGTTTGCGCCGGGCATCTTCTGAAAAAACGATCTGCTTTCCTGACATAGATTTCTACTCCTTCCTTAAAAGAATTCGGTATTAAAATAAAAGCTCTACGTCCGCTTCCAACTGCTCTCTAAAACGGAATGTTAGCAGTCCGTTAAACCGACTGCTAAGTAGCGTCGATTATGATAACTTTCTTCGATATGAAAGTCAAGTTACCTCTCAATCTTTAATATGATTCTTATATTTTTCCGAGATGCCGGGGAGAGCGGTTGAAAGAGACCCTTCGTTTTTTCAGGGGGTGGGTGTCTCTTCCAGTATCAAGCAGATGGCCTCATTTTCAGCCACAATGCTCATTAAAGTGGGGTCTCCCCCGTAAGACCTTTTCAGTTCGGCCAGGATTTCCAGAGCTTCCGGACAGTAATTCTGCTCTGGGCGGCTGAGTGCGGCCAACACCGATCCGTAGCGGGCGTAATAATAAGCCACGTCATAATTATTTAATTCCAGGGCCTGGACCGCAACCCCGCCGACCTCGTTTTCCTCAGCAGTGCACCCCACCACGGCGCATTTGAGGACAGGAAGGGCACCCTCGTAATTTCTGGCCCGGACATAAATATCCCCCAGCTGGCCGTAGGTGTCGGCATTGGTAGGATTGATGGCGATAGCTTTTTCTCCATTGACGGCCGCGATGAAAAATTCACCATCCCTGGAATAGGTTTTAGCTATGGCGATATAGGGCAGAGGGTCTTCCACCCCGTTGGACTTGTTGATGGCGATGGCCCTGGCAAAGTATTCCAGGGCAGTATCGTAGACCTTCAGGGCCCTGTAAATCACCCCGATGCGGATGTACAGGAATGTCAGATTGGGGTTGATCTCGGCTGCCTTCTCAAATTCTTCGATGGCGTAGCGGTATTCTCCCAGCGATTCTAGGACAGTACCATATACCCGGTGCGTATCCATCAACTCCGGCCCCTGGTTGACTGCCAGGCGGGCGCTCTCTTCCGCCTGGGCTTTCTGGTTTTGGTCCAGCAGCACCTCAGCGTAAAATGCCAGGGCCAGGCTGTTGTTAGGGTCGAGGGTAATGGCCAGGTTAGCGGCTTGCTCTGCCTCGTTGAGCCAATCCTGTTTCTCTTCCTCGCTGGCAGCCGACGAGGTACTGCTCCAGTCCAGGACCAGAGCGCGGATGGCCTGCACTGTGCTGTCATCTGGCGCTAATTCAGCAGCCCGCAGGATCTCCTGTCTGGCCAGGGAGAGCCTTTCTGTGCGATCCTCTGTGGTAGACAACAGGGCAGAAGAATAGGTTAACAATCTGGCTAGCTCAGCCCGGGCCCGGGCATCACCCGGATAACGCTCGAGCACATCATAATAAGCGTCTATGGCATCCTTTCCTTCTGGATCATAGATCTTGCCGGCCTCAAAATAAGCTTCGCCCTCCAGGACCAGGGAGTCAGCGGTTCGGGTGGCAGTGGGTGTAGGCAGGAACAGAGGCTCAAACTGTCCGGCTGGATCATGAACCTGGGAGGCAAACCACAATCCTGCTCCGATCAAGGCCAGCAGGATCAACACCCTGGTGAAATTGATAGGGGATTTTTTGCTGCTGAAGGTGGGTTTTCTTCCGGTAAGTTTGTGGTCCATATCTATGGGGTAATTTTAACCCGGATCAAGCGGGCCTGGCCTAGGTGAGATCTTGGGGCGATTCGGCGCACGGGTGGTGGTTATGACTCAGGCTCCACGATACTGGCAGCGCAGATGGAAAGCCCTTCATTGGCATTGATGACGGCGATCTCGTTATCAGCGACCTGGCTGAGCATGGTCTGGAAAACCAACACGGCCTCTTCACACATATTCAGCCGCGCCAGGGTCAGGCCGTAGGCGGAAAAGATCTCGATCACTTTGGGTTTATAGGAGAGGGGAACGCCTTCCACAATATCGCCCTCGTCTGTCGTACCTCCGCGTACGGCCAGGGACAGATATTTGAGAGCCTCGTCATAGGACCTGTTCCTGAAATGCAGCACGCCAAGATTCCCCTCCATCAGCGGGTCTTCCGGGGCATCTTTGACTGCCAGTTCAGCGTACTGAATGGCTTTGTTATAGATACCGTCCAGCAAGTAGATCCGGGATATTTCATAATCAGGAATCGGATCTGAAGGATTGAGGGCATTCGCCTGGCTGAAGGAGGTCACTGCCTTGTCGTTTTCTTGATTGGCATAATAGCAGTATCCCAGCATCAGATGCAGGTTAGGGATAGCATTGTTGATATTCAGGGCGCTCTGGTATTCCCGGATCGCTTCACTGTAATTACCTGTCCAGTAAAGCACATAACCACGGGCGCGGTGTGTTTCCAGGTGATTGGGTCCTAGCTCCAGGGCGAGGAGGGATTCTGCGATGGCTTCCTCAAATTCCTGGCTGTCAATCAAGATTTCAGCATAGATGGCATGGGCCAGGGGGTTTTTATCTGCCAGGGAGAGGGCTCGTTCGATGGAGATTTCCGCTGCGATGATATCCCCGATAAAATCGAGCGCCCAGGCTTTCATCGCATGAGCGAGGGGGTTATCCGGGCTGCGCAGAAGGGCGAGCTCGGCATTTTCCAGGGCCGCTTCCGGGTCGCCAGACAGGATCTGCACCCGAGAGAGGGAGACATAAAGAGAGGAATCCTCCGGGTTGGCGAGAATGGCATCTTTATAGGCTTCGATGGATTGGCTGAGTTTTCCCTCTTCGAACAGCGTCTGGGCTCGATTGATAAAAACTTCCGGGTTTGAAGTTGGTGTGATCGTGGGAATAAAGGGGGGGTCGATTTCGGGGACAACTTTTTGGTTAAAGTAAATGATCCCCCCGATTAATGCCAGCAGGGCGATGATCCGCCAGGGGTTGGCTCTCCGGCGGGGTTTTTTGGTCATTTTCAAGTTTCTACCATTAAGGTACATGCGCACATCTTACCACTGTGTTAAAAACTGCGTCAAGGAATTCGTCCAGTTCCAGGGGAAGGTTGCTGTTTCTGGAACAAGCTTCACTTGCAGTTCTTTCCCCTCTCAGCTAGAATGGGAGCATGCGCTTTGATATCTTTACGCTGTTTCCAGAGGTTTTTCCTTCCTACCTGGATGCAAGCATTCTGCACCGGGCCCAGGAGATGGGACACCTCCAGGTTGAAGTTCATAATATTCGCGACTGGGCGAAGGACAAACACCAGGTAACGGATGAGCCGCCTTATGGGGGAGGAGGTGGGATGGTGATGAAACCTGAGCCGATCTTCGCCGCTGTGGAAGATATCCTTGGCCAGCCGCCAGAATGCCCGGTGGTATTGATGACGCCGCAGGGAGAATTGCTGGACCAGGACAAAGCAGACAACCTTTCCAAGTATCCCCGATTGGCACTGATCGCCGGCCACTATGAAGGCATCGATGAACGAGTGCGGGAACATTTGGTTACAGATGAAATTTCTATTGGTGATTACGTGTTGACGGGCGGGGAACTGCCCGCCCTGGTTTTAATTGATGCCCTCACCCGGCTGATACCAGGCGTGCTTGGTGATCCCCAGGCGGCTGCCAATGACTCCCATGCCAGCGGTTTACTGGAGGGCCCCCACTATACCCGCCCGGAAGATTTCCGGGGTTGGAAAGTCCCAGAAATCCTGCGTTCCGGTCACCATGCCCGGATTGAGCGCTGGCGCAGGAACCAAGCCCTGAGACGCACTTCGGAAAGAAGGCCTGACCTGCTGGCTTCTTTCCCCCTGACTGATGAGGACCAGAAGTACCTGGACTCACTGAACGAGAAAGACGTTTAGTCATCTAAGGAATGAACTGAGATGAACAGAGTATGTTTGTGATTCAGCTTCTTTTTACAGGCATCCGGTTTCATTGCCACAAGGTCACCTAATCAATTTTTCCTGGTAGGGAAGCGCAGTTTTACTCCAGCCCTCACAAAGGCCGTCCGGTCGGTCCCGAAGGGACTTTAATATTAACATCCTGTAAGAAACCCCTGTTCAGCATTTCATTTTCTTGACTGCCACCAGCCACCGTGATAGACTACATACCGTCTTTAGCAGTCTCTTGGCGAGAGTGCTAAAATTAAAATGGATGAATTAACAGAAAGGCAAAAATTGGTTTTAGCCCTGATTGTCAGGGATTACGTGGAAACGGCTGAACCGATCAGCTCGGGTCGCCTTGTTGATCATTTCCGGCTGGATTTCAGCCCTGCCACTGCTCGTAATGAGATGGCGATTCTGGAAAAGAGCGGATATCTGGACCAGCCTTACACGTCTGCAGGCAGAGTGCCTACTAAAAAAGGCTACCGCTACTATGTGGGTAAATTAATGGGTGATGATCAACTTCCCTTGCATGTCCAGGAAATGATCAGGCACCAATTTTATCAGGCGCGTCATGATGTGGATAACTGGCTTTCACTTTCGGCCTCAGTTCTGGCTCAACACAGCCGCGGAGCCGCGATCGTAACACCCCTGCACACGGAAAAAGCCCGTTTTAAACACCTTGCGCTCCTGTCCACCCGTGGACGGCAGGTCTTGATGGTGATTGTGCTCAATAGCGGCGAAGTCCACCAGCAAACCTTGGTCCTGGAAGAAAACCTGACCCAGAGTCAGCTTACAGCGCTTGCCACCCGGATCAATGAATTTGCGGTCGGCTTAGAGGCCAGAGACCTGCAGGAAATCGAGTTTGAAACAAGAAACCCGGTTCTGGAACAGATCTTCCAGCTTGTTTTAGAGACCATACAGAATTTGGAAGTGGTTGCTACTGGGGAAATCTTCCGGGATGGATTTACTAATATGCTCTCGGAGCCCGAGTTTTCGGAACCAGAAAAAGCCCGGCAAACCCTGGAAATCTTTGAGGACCGGGTTATCTTGGATGACCTGCTCTCAAGGACTGTATTTAACAGTGAAGGGTCTGGCGTCCATGTCATTATCGGTGGAGAGGATACCTGGGAGCAGCTGGAAGATACCTCCCTGATCCTGGCCAGTTATGGGGACAGGGACCATGCTTTGGGAGTCGTTGGAATTCTTGGACCGCTGCGCATGTCTTACAGTCGGGGTGTTTCAACAGTCAGGTTCATATCAGATTTGATGAGCGAATTAATCTCTGAATCAATGGGTAGTTGAGGATGGGAATCGAGGAGCATTGAGGGATTATGAAAAAAAATAAGGATCAAAACGAACAATCCAAACAGGAAGAATTGGAAGTTTCTGAAAAGGAAGAGCCAATATTGGAGAATGAAGAACTGGAAGGACAGCCCCCTGCCCCTGCCAAAGAGCTTTCTCTAGAGGAGCAGGTGGAGTCACTCCAATCTTCCCTGGATGAAATGACGGCCAAAGCAGAGGAATATCTGGATGGCTGGCAAAGGGCTCGGGCAGAGTTTGCCAATTATAAAAAGAGGGTTCTCAAAGAGAATACTGAGATCCACCAGGTCGCCCGGGGCGATGTGATCAAAATTTACCTGGATATCCTTGATGATTTGGAGCGGGCGCTTGCTGAAAAACCCACCCAGGGTGATGGGAAATCATGGTCAGAAGGAATTGAATTGATAGTCCAAAAACTACACAGCCGGTTGGAAGCGGAAGGGGTAAAACCCATGAACCCGCTGGGAGAGGAATTTAATCCCAACTTCCATGAAGCTTTGATGAAAGAGGAAAGCGATGAGTATAAAAGCGGTCAGATCATTGAAGTTATGCAGGAAGGCTACTGGATCGGAGATAAAGTGCTGCGGCCGGCACTGGTCCGGGTAGCTGCTTAGTCAAGCAATTATCAATTGATTAACAATAGAACATCAATGGAGGAAAATAATGGCAAAAATAATAGGAATTGATCTGGGAACGACAAATTCAGGCGTGGCAGTCATGGAGGGCGGCGAGCCAACGATCATCCCTTCTGCTGAGGGCGATCGCTTAGTCCCTTCTGTTGTTGCCATGAATAAGAATCATGAACGACTGGTAGGCAGACCTGCCAGGAACCAGGCGGTTGTCAATCCAGAAAACACCATCACGTCAATCAAGAGATTCATGGGTGGAAAATTCACTTCCCCCGGGGTGGAGCGGGCCAGGAAGATGGTCTCCTATGAAATCAAGGAAGCCCCCAATGGTGACGTCCGGGTGATGATGGATGGAAAAGAATACTCCCCGCCTGAAATCTCAGCTATGATCTTGGCCAAGATCAAGGCAGACGCGGAAGATTATCTGGGCGAACCTGTGACCCAGGCAGTGATCACTGTGCCGGCTTACTTCAATGACAGCCAACGCAACGCAACCAAGGACGCTGGCAAGATCGCTGGCCTTGAAGTGCTGCGCATCATCAATGAGCCCACGGCCTCCTCGCTTGCCTACGGCTTGGATAAGAAGCAAAATGAGATTATCGCTGTTTATGACCTCGGCGGCGGCACATTTGATATATCCATTCTCGATGTTGGCGAGGGTGTTTTCCAGGTGCGGTCCACCAGCGGGGACACCTTCCTGGGTGGTGACGATTTTGACCAGAGAATCATCGATTTTCTGGCTGATGAGTTTAAAAAAGAGGAAGGCATAGACCTTCGCGAACAGCGTCAGGCCCTGCAGCGCTTGCGGGAAGCTGCCGAAAAAGCCAAAATTGAGCTTTCCACCATGCAGCAGACTGAAATCAATCTGCCCTACATCACCGCCGATGCATCTGGTCCAAAACACCTGGTTAAGAAATTTACCAGGGCGAAACTTGAACAACTCACTGGGGATTTGATTGAGAAATCCCTGAAGCCTGTTCAGCAAGCCCTGGATGATGCCGGCCTGAAACCGGCAGATATCAACGAGATCGTGCTTGTGGGCGGTATGACCCGCATGCCCGCAGTGCAGGAAGCGGTCAGTAAATTCTTTGGCAAGGCTCCGCATAGAGGAGTCAACCCGGATGAGGTAGTAGCCATTGGCGCAGCCATCCAGGCTGGCGTTCTGGGGGGCGAAGTCGATGACCTGCTGCTCCTGGACGTGACCCCGCTGACACTTTCGGTTGAAACTTTAGGTGGCGTGGCGACTCCCCTGATCGAGCGCAATACTACCATCCCAGCCCGAGAAAGCCAGACTTTTTCCACGGCGAGCGACAGCCAGTCCCAGGTGGAAATCCACGTACTGCAGGGAGAGCGGGCTATGGCAGCTGATAACAAATCCCTGGGGCGCTTTATCCTGGACGGAATACCCCCTGCGCCGCGCGGCATTCCGCAGATCGAGGTAACCTTTGATATCAATGCCAATGGAATCCTGGAGGTAACCGCCAAGGACAAAGCCACTGGCAAGACCCAAAACATCACTATCACCGCCAGTTCCGGATTGAGTGATAGTGAAGTTGAGAAGATGCGCCAGGATGCTGAACGCTATGCTGAAGAGGATCGGATCAACAAAGAAAAGATCGAAACCCGCAACAATGCTGATACCCTGGCATATTCCGCAGAAAAAACCCTGCGTGATTTGGGAGACAAGGTGCCGGCAGATCTCAAGTCGGAAGTTGAAGCCAAAGTTGCTGAAGTCAGGGCTGAAATGGAAAAGGAATCCTTTGACACTCCCCGGCTCAAAGAACTGACAGAATCCCTGGGAGCCTCCCTCCAGAAAATTGGAGAGGCAGCCTACCAGGCCTCTGGTGACGCTGCTGCAGGAATGCCCGGTGAAGCCCCGGACCAGGGGAAGAGTGAAGCTGGCGATGAGGGAGATGTTGTTGAAGGTGAATTTGAGGACGTATAAACCACTAACTAAGAAAATCTCACAGGCCGGGAAGTCTCACCCCCCGGCCTGTGAGGGATAGACGGTAAGTATTTATGACAAAACGTGATTATTATGAGGTGCTGGGCGTTCCCCGGGATGCATCTGAGAGCGATTTAAAAAGCGCCTTCAGAAACTTGGCGCGGAAATATCATCCAGATGTCAACGCTGCCCCGGACGCCGAAGAGAAATTCAAAGAGATCAATGAAGCGTACGGTGTACTCTCGGATGCGGATAAACGCGCAGCCTATGACCGTTTTGGACATCAGGGCGTGAGAGGTCCTAACGGGGGACCAGGGTTCGAAACTGTTGACTTCTCTGATTTTGCGGATATTTTTGGTGATATGTTTGGCTTTGGCGGATTCGGCAGTCGGTCCAGGGCGGCCAGTCGGTCCGCACCGCGCAGAGGTGCGGACCTTCAATACCAGGTTGCCATCTCCTTCAAAGAAGCGGTTTTCGGAACCGAGAAAGAAATTGAAGTCACCAAGGATGAAAGATGTGAAACCTGCGGCGGAGATGGCGCCAAACCGGGAACCTCCCCCAAAATTTGCCCGAAATGCCAGGGAAGAGGAGAGGTCCGGCAGACCAGGCAAACTTTACTGGGCTCCATGGTCCAGGTCACTACCTGCCCTGTGTGTGGGGGAAAAGGCAAAGTAATCAAGGACCACTGTCCGACCTGCGGTGGCCGCGGCAGGATTCGCAAAACACGCCGGAAAAAAGTCACTATCCCGGCAGGCGTGGATGATGGCACCCGGATCCGTCTGGCCGGCGAAGGGCAATCTGGTGAGAATAATGGCCCTTCCGGGGATTTGTACTTGCTGGTCAGGGTTCGTCCCCATAAATATTTCCGCAGGCGAGATGATGATATCCTGCTGGACCTGAATGTAAACGTGGCCCAGGCAACGCTTGGGGCAGAAGTAAAAGTCCCTACGGTAGATGGTGATGTGAAATTGAAAATACCTGCTGGCACGCAGCCGGGTAAAATTATCCGCATGCGCGGAAAAGGGGTTCCCCATTTACATAGGGATACTCGCGGCGACCAGCTCGTGATCGTTAATGTAACTATCCCCAAGAGCCTGAACCAGGAGGAACGCGAGCTGTTCGAGAAGCTGGCTGATCAGATGGACAGCAAGGTGCTTCCTCAGGAACGCGGTTTTCTGGAACGACTGAAAAACGTTCTTGGGGGGTAAAATTTTTTCCAGGATGGGATCAGCAGGAGAAAGGCGCAAAATACCCTGACCCCGGGGAATTTGCGCCTTTTATATAGGTTATGATGAAAAACGAGCTAGACCGGGACTGGGAACAGATCAGCCTTGAAGTTGAACCGCAGCTTAGTGAACAGCTGGCAGCCCTGCTGGATGAGGTTCTTCCCGGGGGCGTGGTGTTGGAAAAACACTATGGGGACCTGTTTCCCCACGAGCTCGATCAGTATCAAGGTCCGGTCCGGTTATACGGCTATTTCCCACGGGAAAAAAGCCAGGAGATCAAGGAGCGGATCTCCCGCATTCTGGAAAATTCCGGTTTTGGATCCCTCCTTCAACAGCTAGCCTATGCTCCCCTTGTAAATCAGAACTGGGCTGTTGCCTGGCAGGAGCGCTATCACCCCATCCGGGTTGGGGAAACCCTGGCAGTTGTGCCTACCTGGCTGGAGAATCCTTATCCAAACAGGATCCCTGTTTGGATGGATCCGGGGATGGCTTTCGGGTCCGGCACCCACCCTACAACCCAGTTATGTCTCACTCTTCTGGAGAAATCCCTGAAGGAATCTCTCCCCGGGGAGATGATCGATATAGGCTGTGGATCAGGCATCCTGGCGATTGCCGCTGTAAAATTGGGAGTCGATCAGGTTCTGGGTGTGGATATCGATCCGGATGCTGTACAGGTCTCGTACGATAATGCCAGGACGAACTTGGTATCCACGCAGGTGGTGTTCAAAGAGGGATCAGTACAGGAAATCCTTAATCTGGAAGGGGGAAACGCGGGGGCGTCCCTGGTGGTAGCGAACATCATTACCCCAATTCTGGAGGACCTTTTTAAGGAGGGCCTGGGGGCGCTGGTCCTTCCGGGTGGAAAAATCATTTTGTCCGGAATATTAAAGGAACAGCTTGCCACAATCCTCTCTTGTCTTAAGAGAGCTGGATTCAAGCGCCCGGAAATTCAGGAGCGGGAGATGTGGATTGGGTTGATCGCAGAAAAGGAATCAATCCGATGAGCTGCCGGGCGTCCTTTCACGGGTATAATGAAAGTGGAGAGCTGATCTCTCTCATCAAACACAACCCAGAAGGAGCTCTTGATGACCGAACTTCACCCGGACATAGATCGTATCTTAATCACAGAAGAAGAAATCCAAAATCGAGTAGCGGAAATAGCAGCGGAAATCGATCGAGATTACCGGAACTCGGGGCAGATTGTGTTGATTGGGATCTTGAAAGGTGCCTTTATTTTTACCGCCGATCTCTCCCGCAAACTGACCGTACCCCACAGCGTGGATTTTATGTCCATCTCCAGCTATGGTGATTCTGCTATATCCACCGGTGCAGTCCGTTTGATCCTCGATCTGCGCAAACCGATCGTAAACCAGCATGTTATCGTTGTGGAAGATATTGTCGACAGCGGCAATACCATGAGTTATCTTTACCAGACATTGATGGGCCGTAAGCCGGCATCGCTAAGGACCTGCACGCTATTTAAGAAGAAGAGAAACAGCCTTGATGTGCCGTTGGATTATATCGGCTTTGAACTGCCAGATGTTTGGGTAGTTGGTTACGGACTGGATTACGCGGATACACACCGCACACTGCCTTATATTGCAGCCCTTAAGAAGGAAGTGTATTCTTGATCTGATGAAATGGGTTGTACGATCACTGCTGTCATGCTATGTCAAACCGCGATAGGTCTGTTCGAACTGAGGGAATAGTTTTAAGACGCCGGGATTTTGGGGAATCCGATCGCATCCTGGTGCTTTTCACGAAAAAGCTGGGACGGATCTCAGGGATTGCCAGGGGAGCCAGAAAGCCCAGCTCAAAAATTTCTGGACACCTGGAACTCTTTTCCCGGGCTTCTTTCCTGATTTCCCGCGGCAGAAATCTACAGCTCATCACCCAGGCTGAAACCCTTGATTCCTACGATCACCTCAGGGAAGACTTGGCCGGAATCGGCCTGGGTTCCTATGTCGTGGAGCTGGTGGACGCAGTCACCACTGAGGAGGGGAGCAATGTTAAGTTGTATGAACTGCTTGCCACCACACTTAATGCGCTTGACAGCGGCCTCGCTCCCGCGATTGTCATTCACTATTTTGAGCTTCAGGTGCTGGGTCTGAC
>DRBO01000126.1 GCA_011039385.1 Chloroflexota bacterium
CATGGGGTATGGAGATGCCCAGATCAAAGAGCTGGAAAAGACCATCAATAATGCCGAGGTGGACCTGGTGATCATTGGTACTCCGATCGATCTTGGCCGGCTGATGAAAATAAACAAACCAACTCAGCGCGTTCGTTATGAACTGCAGATCATCGGCCAGCCCACCCTCGAGGATTTGCTGAAAGCTAAATTCGCTTAATTGGTTGTTCTGTTTATCAATATACAGTTACCCTGCGGAGGAGTATTTTTTCCCAAATCCCGTGGGGTTCTGTTTTTAGTGGTACATTTGTAATTGCCGGTACCTAATAGTAGATGATCGCGAGCCCTGGTATGCCGAAATTAGATTGGCCCTCAAAGACAAAACAACCCCTGCCTGAAGGACAGCTGATCACGGATTTGATTTACTCTCCAGTCCTTCAGAGCAGTGCGGATCCCAAGCTGGAAAATCGCCTGATCCTGGGGGATAACCTGCCTGTGATGAGCGCCTTAATGGGGGAGCATGAGGGAAAAATAGATCTCATTTATGTTGATCCGCCTTTTTTTACCAACAAGGGGTATGCAACCAGGGTTGGCCGGGGTGAGGATTCCCGCAAACCAGAGGAATGGCAGCTCGCGGAAGGATATGCTGATGAATGGGACGATCTGGAGTCCTATCTCGATATGCTTTATCCCCGACTGGGTGCCATGCACCGCCTTCTGGCGCCAACAGGATCTCTCTTTCTGCATCTGGACTGGCATGCCAACTCTTATGCCAGGATCTTATTGGATGAGATATTTGGATACGACAATCTGCGCAATGAGATCATCTGGACCTATCACGGTCCTTCTCCCATCCGGAGCGCATTTAACCGCAAACACGATATGATCCTGTTTTATTCCAAAACAGATCAGTACCGTTTTGATGTCGATGCTGTGCGGGTTCCCTACGCTTCGAACACAGTTGATACTTTTAATTCTTCCCGCAAAGCGGGTTTTGGCAAGGTACCCGACTTGGAGAGAGGAAAGGTGCCTGAGGACTGGTGGTATTTTCCTGTTGTAGCCCGGCTCCATCAGGAACGGACCGGTTATCCAACCCAAAAGCCGGAGCGTTTACTGGAAAGGATCATTCTGGCAACCACAAACCCCGGCGATTTGGTGGCGGATTTTTTCAGCGGTGCAGGGACAACGGGGAGTGTTGCTGCCAGGCTGGGACGGCGTTTCATCCTCTCTGATAATCAACCCCGTGCCCTTCACACCACCCGGGCCCGTTTGATCCTTGATCAGGGCGGGGCCAAAGATGAGAGCGGGGATAACTTCCCACTGCTGGTTCAGCATGAAGAGGGGAGCAGCATCGCCCCGTACACAACCGCGGCTCGATTAGGTTATCCTGATCCTGAACTCCGGGATGGATCGATCACCCTGGATCAGGAACTGGCAGATCAGGTATTGTATTGGGAAATCGATCCAGAATTCGGGGGAGAGGTTTTCCACAGCCGGCTGAGTGCCGCCCGGCCGTGGCGGAAGGGAGCCCTGAAAAGTGAGCTGCGCCTCCCGGACCATCCAGGCCAGGTATGCCTTAGGATTGTGCTTGTCAACGGAGAAACCATTCAGCAGGTGATTTAAATAGAAAATCCCGTTTGTCCACGGGAATTTATCACTGCAAATTCAGCCTTCTTTACAAATCGAGTTTATATCCCTTGCCCCTTACTGTCAGCAGCAGTTTGGGTTTTTTGGGATTCTTTTCAATGATCTTCCTCAACCAGTTGATATGGACATCGAGCGACCGGGTATCTTCTGTATAATTTGTACGCCAGATTTTGCTGAAAAGTTTTTTCCGATCGATGACTTTCCCTTTTTGGTCAATGAGCATTTTCAGCAGATCAGCCGTCCGGGGTGTGACGTGTTCTTCTTTTTTATTGCAGCGGATGATTTGGCGCTCCATATCCAGCTGGATGGGCCCGGCTTTGAGGAGGTTTTTCCCGTCGCTGGGAGCGTAGGGGAGTATGCGGTTTTCCAACTTGCGGACCGTGAAGGGATGCACCAGTTGCACATCTGCTTTGACCTCGTTCGTAGGCAAATTGGATGGGGTGTTAATCAGGATCAGGGGCAAGGTAGGGTACTTGGCATTGACTGTTTTGCAGATCCTGGATCCTGTTGTCCGCATGGAGGCGGCGTCCACTACCATCACATCTGGATTCATTTTGGAAAGCGTATCGAAAGCATCCTTCCCTGTGCTGACATAAGTGACCCTGTAACCTTTGGCTTCCAGATCTGGTACAAAGGAGGGAAAATCCGCTCTTCTCTTCCCAGTCCAGAGTATGCGAGTTTTTGATTTTGCTTTGTCAGTCATCAGGGTCCACCTGCAGAGAATTCAGCTATTTGCAAGCCGGATAGTTTTGTCATTATATCGTGAAAGGGCAATTACCGCAAATAGGAATTTGTTAAGATTTATATTGAATATATTAAGATTGGATCGTGACCTATGAATCATAACTGTAAACGCTGCTTGATGGGAATAGTTTCGGATATTTATACAGAAAACTATGCTATGAATCGTGCCAGAATGGAATTGGATGGCGGCTGATAGGTGTACCGGGTAAGTGATACAATGATGTTGATCCTAGGACATTAGAGCGGAATACAGCTATGTTAATTCACTCGGCATCGCAGGTATTGACCCTGGCAGGCGGCCCCCAGCGTGGAGAGAAGCTGGGAGATCTGGGCCTGATCCCGGATGGGGCGGTTCTTTTCAGAGCTGGAGAGATCCTGGACGCAGGGCCTTCAAGGGAGCTGACCAAGAAATACCCTTCTGAAGAGAAATGGAACGCCCGGGGCAGAGTGATACTCCCCGGCTTTGTGGATCCTCATACCCATGTAGTCTGGGCAGGTGATAGAGCTGAGGAATTCGAGAACCGGCTGGCCGGTAGGTCCTATCTGGAGATCCTGGAAGCAGGGGGCGGAATCCTTTCTACTGTCCGCGCTACCCGCCAGGCATCTCTTGAGAGCCTAAAGGAACAGACCCGATTCCGGGTCCAGACGATGTTTGCCCACGGCACAACCACCCTGGAAGCCAAATCAGGCTACGGCCTGGATGAGACAACCGAACACAAAATGCTCCAAGTCCTGCTTGAGCTTGACGAGGAAGAAGCTCCTGATCTGGTGATCACGTATCTGGGCGCGCACGCCGTACCGCCGGAATTTTCAGGAGATACCGCTGGCTATACTGCACACCTCTGTAATGCACTGCTGCCAGCGCTGGCAGGGTGGTGGTCCGCCCAGACCTCAAGGCCGCTGCCATTCGTGGATGTGTTCTGTGAGAGGGGCGTTTTTGATCTGGGCCAGAGCCGACAGATCCTTGAAAAGGCGATCAGCCTGGGTTTTCCTACTAAGATCCATGCAGACGAATTCGAGAACCTGGGCGGCGCAAGCCTGGCAGCCGAGCTTGGCGCCGCATCTGCCGATCACCTGGTGGTCACATCCGATGAGGATATCTGGGCGCTTGGAAATTCTGAAACAGTTGCGGTCGGGCTTCCGTGTACACCGTTTGGTTTGGGGGAACCTGACTACACACCGGCCAAGAAAATACTCGCGGCAGATGGTATCCTGGCCATTGCCACGGATATCAACCCTGGCACCGCTTGGTGTGAGACGATGCAGTTTGCCATCGCCCTGGCCTGCCGCTACATGAAATTAACCCCGGCCCAAGCAATCGCAGCTGCTACCATAAACGCAGCTGCGGCAATCGGGTGGGAGGACAGGATAGGGTCAATCGAGCCTGGTAAACAGGCTGACCTGATCGTTCTCAATGTCCCGGATTATCGGCAGCTTGGCTACCGGTTTGGGATCAATCTGGTAGAGATTGTGATAAAAAATGGAAAGTTCTATTTCGATGAGGAGGGATAGTGGATTTTATGAATAGTTCACTTCTGATTTGGATCGTGATAGCCGCGGTAGGTTTGCTGGCGCTGCGCTTTGTCTTTAAAGTCACCAAAAAGATCATCACACTGGCGTTTATGATCGGACTGGCTGTAGCCCTTTATCTGTTCATCACCCAGAATATTCTTCCAGGTGCAAGCTTACCCTAAACCACAGATCCTTTTTCCCTGGTGAGAACCCACATGCCAACGATAGAAGAAGTTCGGAAATATTATTCTGCGGATGATCCGGTTCACGGTCTTTCTCACGTCCTTCGCGTGTATCGGCTTTGCGAGCAGATCGGTCAAAAAGAGAACGCCAATTTAAGGATCTTAAGAGCCGCTGCCCTGCTGCATGATATTGAGGGAGATGTGGACCTCAGGGAAAATCACCACCTGGCGGCGGCTGACTTTGCTGAGAAAGTGTTGCGTCAGGAAGGCTGGGAAGAGGAAGATATCCAATCAGTCCTGCATTGCATCCGATCCCACCGCTTCCGTGATAAAAAGGAACAACCCGAAACCCTGGAAGCACAGATCCTGTTTGATGCTGATAAACTTGACGCGATTGGCGCGGTGGGTGTGGCCAGAGCTGTGGCCTATGCAATCAGGGCAGGTATGGACGTATATGCGCCCCCTTCACCCCATTATCTGAAAACGGGGGAGTTGGTCGAAGGCGAATCCCAGACAGTAGCTCATGAATACCTGTTTAAACTCCGTCACATCAAGAACAGAATTTACACGAAAACAGGCCGCACCCTGGCTGAGGTAAGGCACCAACGCTTGGTGGATTTTTTTGAAGGATGGATGGAGGAAATTGGGGAATACCAGGAGGTCTAGACCCGGTTTATTCCTCCCCGAGCAGTTTTTTCAATTCCCCCAGATCTACCCTGGATGTGAGATCCAGGCTCAAAGGGGTGACAGCCACAATCCGCTGGTTAACAACAGCATAGGAATCTGTGTCCAGGGGAGACTGGTCAAAATCCGGCGCGATCTTATATCCCAGGCCTTTCACACTTCGGCCGGAGTTTTCTTCCGGAGGAGTGGGTTCATAAAAACGCAGGGTTGACAAGCGGGTGGTCTGCCAGGGGGTCTCCTTCGTGGCATCTGCCGGTACTTCCACTTTTAACACACCGACATCAGGCGGCAAAGTCCTGGTGAGCAGGCGCTGGGCGAAATATTTCGTAAAAAAACCAGCAGCGCTGAAATCGATCTCTAAAGAATAGGAGGCATGGTATTCCTTTTCGGTTTCCAGGGAAACCGCCAGGGAAGGAATGCCTGCTGCAGCGCCCTCCAGAGCAGCCCCAACCGTGCCGGATATTGTCACCCCCGAACCTACATTCAGGCCATAATTGATGCCGGACACGATTAGATCCGGATTGCCGGGGATAAGATTGAAGATCCCGTAAAGAACAGCCATAGCTGGTGTTCCTCCCAGCGCATGCACAGTCCATTCTTTGCCGTTCACCTGCAGCCGTTCCGCGTGCACCTGGCCGTCATAGGTGCTGGGAAAGCTGCGTCCAGTTCCGGAAGCCTGTTCCCGGGGGGCAATCACCGTCACATAGCCCAGCTCGTCCAGGGCTTCCGCAGCCGCCCATAAGCCGGGGCTTTTAATGCCGTCGTCATTCGTTAACAAGATTTGTGGTTCTGTCTTCATAGTTTTCTTCTTTTGATAGCTATCAAAATGAGCGGATTTCTCCGCTCATTTTCAGGCACCCTCGGCGTGATTCGAACACGCGACCCCTTACTCCGCAAGCAAGTGCTCTATCCACTGAGCTACGAGGGTATATTCACATGGCGGGGAGGGTGGGATTCGAACCCACGGTCGAGCTTTTGACCCGACAACCGCTTAGCAGGCGGCCCCAATCAGCCACTCTGGCACCTCCCCGGGGAGAATTGTGAGGCGGAGGGAGAGGGATTCGAACCCCCGGTGGGCTTTAACACCCACAGCTGTTTTCAAGACAGCCGCCTTCGTCCACTCGGCCATCCCTCCCAGAAATGGTTTTCCGAGCGGAGTGATTTTACCATAGCTGATAATCAGAGGCAATGCAGAACTCCCTTCCTCCCCTTGACGGGTGCCTTCCCGCAAGCTAAAATGGCAGTTTGCGGATGGCTCCGTTGTTGGACCTGTCATCCGCTGTTTTTATGTGAAAACAGGATCACTGTCCTTATGTTTGAACAGCTGACAAACCGCCTGGATGAAATATTCTATTCCTTGCGGCGCCGTGGAAAACTTTCCGAAAGTGATGTTGATGGCGCCCTGAGGGAAATCCGGCTGGCACTGCTGGAAGCAGATGTCCAGTATGGTGTTGTCCGGGATTTTATTTCCCGGGTGAAGGAGCGTGCCTTAGGACAGGAAGTTTCCAAGGCGCTGAACCCGGGACAGCAGGTAGTGAAGATCGTTCACGGTGAAATGATCGATCTTCTGGGTGAACCCGCCCCGCTGGTTTCCTCACCAGACTCCCCTCTGGTGATTTTGCTGGCAGGTTTGCAGGGTTCAGGCAAAACCACTGCCGCCGGAAAGCTGGCCCGGCATCTGAAAAAGCGCGGAGAACAGGTACTGCTGGTTGCGGCCGATCCCTACCGGCCTGCTGCGGCAGAACAGCTCTCAATCCTGGGGAACGAACTGTCCATCCCAGTGCTGGTAGATCCTTCCCTGAAGCCTTCCCTGCTAGCGGAGCGAGCCCTCGGGGAGGCCCGGGAAATGGGAGCAACAGCGGTGATCCTTGATACGGCGGGCAGGTCGCAGATCGACCCTGTGCTGATGGATGAGCTGGGCGCTGTCCAGCAGGCAGCCCAACCCCAGGAAATTCTCCTGGTTGTGGATGCCATGATCGGTCAGGAAGCGGTCAATATCGCCCAGGGTTTCAGTAAAATTGTGCCCATCACAGGCTTGGTCATGAGCAAGATGGATGGGGATGCCCGGGGTGGTGCGGCGATTTCGATCCGCGCTGTAACCGGTGTGCCGATCAAATTCCTGGGTACAGGCGAGAGTCTGGATGCCCTGGAATCCTTTGATCCCTCTCGATTGGCATCCCGGATTCTGGGAATGGGGGATGTAATTGGTTTGATCGAGCGGGCAGAGGAGAGTTTATCTCTGGAAACTGCCCAGCAGCAAACCGAGCGCATGTTATCCGGGGAGTTTACCCTGGAGGATTTTTCCCAGCAGATTTCCCAGGTCCTTAAGATGGGGCCAATTGGCAAAATCATGGGCATGCTTCCAGGAGAATTTGGTAAAATGTCTCAGTCAATTGACCCTCAGGCAGCTGAGAAACAGGTGCGCACCTCGCAGGCAATCATCTACTCGATGACCCCGGGGGAAAGGCAAAACCCGAAAATTCTCAACGCCAGCCGCAGGAAACGGATTGCAGCCGGATCCGGGACCCAGGTTTATGATGTGAATCAGCTGATCAAGCAGTACAGGGACGCAAAAAGATTGATGAAGGAGCTTAAGAAATACGGGCTTGGGAAACTACCCCGATTCTCTTAATAAAAGAAGATATAGTGTATAATAGTCTCCGCTGTGGTGAACCATGGCGGTAAGATGCTGGAGAAAAATTAAGGAGTACTAGATATGGTTCGAATTCGATTACGCCGTGCTGGTGGTAAAGGACAGCCCACTCATCGTATTGTGGCTGCAGATAGGGAAAGCCCCCGGGATGGCAAATTCATTGAGATTTTAGGGGATTACAACCCTCGGACTGAACCTGCGACCATTCGGGTAAAGGAAGATCGGGTGTACTACTGGCTGAACGTAGGTGCTCAGCCTTCCAATGCGGTACTGCAGGTATTTCGCTCTATCGGTTTGATGGAACGCTACCAGCGCTTCAAGGATGGAGAAGATCTTGAAACCCTGGTTGCGGAAGGCAAGCAGATTGAAAAAGAGCGCAATATCGATTCGCGTACCCGCCGGGACGACCTCGTGAAAGTTTCTAAACCCAAGAAAGTGGAAGAACCGGTAGAAGAACAGGTTTCAGAGCCAGAAGCTGCAGAAGAGGAATCTCCCGAGGCAGAAGTAGTAGAAGCAGAAGCTCCTGAGGTAGAAGTAGTAGAAGCAGAAGCTCCTGAGGCAGAAGTTGTGGAGCCTGAGCCGGAACCCGAGTCCGAGCCCGAACCCGAGCCCGAACCTGAGCCCGAGCCCGAACCTGAGCCCGAGCCCACCCAAGAGATCAAGATCACCGACGCCGCCAGAAAATTGGCCGAAGACGCCGGGATTGACATCTCGACAGTTGAAGGGACTGGAAAAGACGGAGCCATCTTAAAATCAGATATCGCCAAATTGATTGAGGACTAAGCAGGTCGTCCATATTTGATCCCGGATTGAACCTGTTGGAGGGATTGATTTGATAGATTTAATTACCTACATTGCTCGTTCACTGGTGGAGGATCCCACTCAGGTGAAGGTCAGCCACCAGCGGAGTCGAGACAGCATTAACTTTCAACTAGAAGTCGCCCAGGAAGATATGGGGCGCGTGATTGGCAAAAACGGCCGGGTAGCAAATGCCATGCGCACATTGTTAAATGTGCCAGCTTCCGGCATCGGCAAGAAAGTGAATTTGGAAATAGTTGAACCTCAATGAATCCTGATTTGAATCCCAATCCAAACACAGGTTTGTCCTCTTCGGATGAACCTGTGTTTGTCGTTATAGGAAAGTTCAGAAAACCTCACGGCATCCGCGGGGAAATTCGCATGACTGTGCTGACTGATTTCCCCGAGTTAATTGCAGTAGGCCAGAGAGTGTACGTGGGGGAGAATTACCAGGCCTACAAGATCAAAACCTTACGCTGGCATGGAGGGGACTTATTGGTGTCCCTCGAGGAGATGCCAGACCGCACTGCAGTAGAAATATTCCGGAATATCATGGTTTCCATGAAAAGCGAAGATATGCCAGTGCCACCGGAGGGGGAATATTATCTTCACCAGCTTGTGGGCATTGATGTTGTCACCGACCAGGGGGAAAACCTTGGCAAGCTCAAAGAGATCATACTCACCGGTGCTAATGATGTTTACCTGGTGAACTCGCCTGAAGGAAAGGAAATCCTGCTGCCCGCTATTGAAGAAGTGATCCTCGAGATAAACCTGGAAGACAGGATCATGTTGGTTCACATTATCCCCGGCTTGCTTGGGTGAGGGGCAATCTCGCAGGGGGAAAATACAGGTGTTTTTCCAAAATCGCCTTATCAAATTAGAGAACAAGATTGGCTCCTGTGAACACAGCAGGTTAGCATCTCTCTTGACACGGGGGAAAAAACCATGGTATTCTGAGCGCGGCTTGGGATGCTGGAATCCTGGTAGACTCTGGGGGTGAGGGGTGAAAAAAGACACCAAATATTGGGTTGGGTTTAACCTCGTGAAAGGGATTGGCCCGGTTCGATTGGAAAGACTTTTGGCGTATTTTGGAAGCCTTCACGAAGCCTGGTGGTCCCAACCCTATCATTTGGCAGCAGCGGGGCTCAACGCGAAACTCTGCCAGCAGTTGGCCCAGATTCGCAAAGAAGTATGTTTGGATGAATTGGTTGAAGACTTGATGGCCGCTGGTATTAAAATCCTGACCTGGGATGATCCAGCTTATCCGGAGAGACTGCGGCAGATCGACCAGTCTCCCTTCGTTTTTTATTTGAAGGGAAATCTGATTGAAGAAGATATCTGGAGTGTAGCCGTTGTTGGAACTCGCCGGTTCAGCGCCTATGGGCGGCAGGTCACAGAGCAATTAACGCGGACTCTCGCAGAACAGGGGATAACAATCATCAGCGGATTGGCACGAGGGATTGATGGAATTGCGCATAAGCAGGCCCTTGATGCCGGGGGAAGGACCCTGGCTGTACTGGGTAGCGGATTGGACCAGATCTATCCGCCGGAACATCGGGGACTGGCAGAGAGGATCAGCCGGCAAGGAGGGTTGATCAGCGATTACCCCCCGGGCACACCACCTGATGGGTCAAACTTTCCTCCCCGGAACAGGATTATCTCTGCTCTGTCTAAGGCAGTCCTGGTCATTGAGGCAGGCCAGAAAAGCGGGGCCTTGATCACCGCGAATTACGCCGCAGATCAAGGAAAGGATGTGTTCGCAGTGCCCGGGAAGATCACTGCCCCATTAAGCAGGGGCACAAACAAATTGATCAAACTCGGTGCTCACCCCCTGTTGGAAGTCCAGGATGTGTTAGACTTCCTGAATATGAAGCTGGTTGCCAGGCAGCAGGTAATCCGCAAAACATTGCCCGGTGATCCCAAAGAAGCAGCGTTATACAACGCAGTGGGAGATGAACCACTTCATGTGGATGAACTCAGCAATTTGACAAAGCTGCCTATTGAGGAAGTAACAGCCACGCTGGCAGTCATGGAGTTGAAGGGGATGGTCCGTAAGACTTTCGGAATGAAATATATTGCAGTGCGGGAGCGCAAAGCTGCTTATTATTGACAGCGTATCACAAGAGATATAACAAGGAAGAATCCATGTCAGAAAATTATTATGCTGTGATTTTGGCGGGAGGAGGAGGTACCAGGCTTTGGCCGCTCTCCCGTCTGGATCGCCCCAAACAAATGCTCAGCCTGGGGGGAGAACGAACCCTGTTCAAGGTAGCAGTAGACCGGCTGGCAGGCATCTTTCCTCCTGAACGGATCTTGGTAATGACCGTTGAAGACCAGGTTCCAGACCTGCTTGCTCAGGTTCCAGCGATCCCGGAAGAGAATTTTCTTTTGGAGACCATGCCCCGTGGTACTGCTTCCGTAGTCGGTTATGCCGCGGCGGTCTTGAATCAAAAAGACCCCCAATCTGTGATGGCGGTCTTGACAGCAGACCATATCATTGGTAATTTAAAGCTTTTCCAGCAAACCCTGACCGCTGCTTGCCAGGTGGCTAAAGAGAATTACCTGGTGACCCTGGGGATCAGTCCCACTTACCCGGCAACAGGATACGGGTATATTAAGAAGGGGAATAGTATTGGCACTTACCAGGAGATGGAGGTTTATCAAGTAGTTGAGTTCACTGAAAAGCCTGGACCGTCGGAAGCGGAAAAGATGCTTTCCAGCGGTCAATATGCCTGGAATTCCGGGATGTTCATCTGGAAAACAGGTTTGATTTTGGATGAGATTGCCCGGCAGATGCCAGATTTGTATTCTCGATTGATCCTTATTAAGGAAGCCTGGGATACACCGAAGAGGGAAGAGACCATTCGAAATGTCTGGCCAGCGATCAAGCCGCAAACGATCGATTTCGGGATCATGGAAAAAGCCCGCAACGTGGCTGTGATCCCCACTCACAATCTGGAATGGAATGATGTGGGAAGTTGGGAGTCCTTGTATGACCTTCTGCCGGTTGATGAGAACGGCAACATCGTTGAGGGCAGCGAGCATTTATCGTTGGACACTAGCGGGACGATCGTTTATGTTGTGGGCAATCCTCGCTTGGTGGTCACCATTGGAGCGGATGATCTCATTATTGTGGACACCGGTGATGTGCTCCTGGTGTGCAACCGCAGCCAGGCTCAGGATGTCCGTCAGGCGGTGAAATTATTGAAGGAATCTGGGCATATAGACCTGCTCTGATGAGTAGATTTTTGGGAGGCTTGTTTTGGAAGCATATTGTGTAAAGTGTAAAGAAAAACGAGAAATGGATTCCCCCCAGGCGGTTTTTACGAAAAACAGCACACCTGGCACATCAGGCACCTGTTCCGTTTGTGGAACGAAGATGTTCCGGATGGGAAAAACAGAAGCTCATCAGGGACTTACCCCTCCGGAGAATAGCCGGCGGAAGACCAGGAAGAAACCCCGCAACGGGAAACTGGTTATTGTCGAGTCTCCGGCCAAAGCCCGGACTATCGGACGCTTTTTGGGTAAGGACTACAAAGTAGTTGCTTCTGTAGGCCATGTGCGGGATTTGCTCAAATCCCGGCTATCGGTTGATATCGAAAATAATTTTGAGCCTTCTTACAGGATTCCCAATGACAAGCGCGATATTGTCAAGGAAATTAAAAAATATGGAGCCGAGGCGGAGGAAATTTATCTGGCCACCGATCTGGATCGGGAAGGGGAGGCTATTGCCTGGCATTTGATGGAATCTGCCGACCTGGACCCAGCGCTTACTCGGCGGGTGGTATTCCACGAGATCACGCGGTCGGCGATTGAGGAAGCATTTGCGAACCCGGTTTCTCTCAATATGGATCTGGTCGATGCCCAGCAAGGCCGGCGTGTCGTGGACCGTTTAGTGGGTTTTCAGATCAGCCCCATATTATGGGAGAAGGTTCGGGGCGGTCTGACAGCCGGACGGGTGCAATCAGTTGCCCTGCATTTGATCGTGGACCGGGAGCGGGAAATTGAGGCATTTATTCCCGAGGAATACTGGTCCATTACGGCGGAGCTGCAGCCGGAAGAGAATTCGGATAACGCCCGCTTTCGGGCCAATATGACCCATCTGGATGGCAAGAAGCTCCACCTGGGATCGAAAGCTGAGCTTGATCCTATCCTGGCGGATCTGGAAAGTGCTCGCTATGCGGTCAGGAAGATCAGACGCGGTACCAGGGTCAAGAACCCCTCTGCCCCCTTTATTACCAGCACGCTTCAGCAGGACGCTTCGCGACAATTAAATTTCTCTGCTAAAAAGACCATGGCAGTTGCCCAACAGCTCTATCAGGGAATTGATGTCGGTAACGGTGGAGAAACCGGTCTGATCACCTATATGCGGACGGATTCAACTAATATCGCCGAGAGCGCCCAGGCCAATGCCCGGGAATTCATTGAACAGGTCTACGGCTCAGAATACCTGCCTTCTGAAGCTCCCCAATATGCAACCAGGAGCAAGAGAGCCCAGGAAGCCCATGAAGCGATCCGGCCCACCTCGGTCAATCGGACACCGAAATCTATCAAAGGATTCTTGAAGAATGACCAGTACCGGTTATACAAGCTGATCTGGGCGCGTTTTTTAGCTTCCCAGATGGCGGAGGCCGTTTATGATACGGTGAGCGTGATCGTTGGCGCTGATGGGCAGGAGCATGCCTATGTGTTCCGAGCTTCGGGATCGAAATTGAGATTCCCCGGGTTCATGAAGGTCTATAAGAAGCCTAACGGGAATGGATCCCGGGCGGAGAAAGACCTGGAGAGCATTCCAGATAATTTGGCTGAAGGTCAGATTCAGCGCTTGCTTCAGCTCTTGCCAGACCAGCACTTCACCAAACCCCCGGCGCGTTTTTCAGAGGCTTCCTTGGTCAGCACCCTGGAAGAGAATGGCATTGGCAGACCTTCCACATATGCCCCGATCATGGGGAAATTGGTCAAACGGGGATATGTTAGCAAGGATGGAAGGCAGCTGATACCGACCAAGACAGGATTTATCGTGAATGATTTGGTATCAGAGTATTTTTCTTCTATTGTCGATACCGGATTCACAGCGGAGATGGAAAAAGAGCTTGACCAGGTTGCTTCGGGTGATAAAGACTGGCGGGAAAGCGTCAAAGAATTTTATGGACCCTTTGCCGAGCAGCTGGAATTTGCTAGACAGGAGATGCCGGAAATCGAACCGGTTTATATCCCGATCGGAAAGAAATGCCCTGAATGCGGCGCCGAATTGGTCCAGCGCTGGGGACGCTACGGATTGTATGTGGGCTGCAGCAATCATCCTGAATGCAAGCATACCGAACGCTGGTTGGAGAAGATCGGTGTTACTTGCCCAAAAGATGGAGGTGATCTGATCGAGAAGAAAACACGCAAAGGCAGGGTATTCTATGGCTGTGAGAATTTCCCGGAATGTGATTTTGCTTCTTGGAAGAGACCCATTCCCAAGCCCTGCCCAGAATGTGGCGGGTTGTTGGTCGAGTTGAATAAAAAACGGGTCCGGTGTACGGAATGTTCTCGGGAATTCAACAACGGGGAAATACCAGACGATTAAGAGAACATTCGATCTTGATCTGATTGCAGGTGGATGATACTCTTCCACCTGCTTTTTTTTTATATCTGGTGGTGGAGCTGGCTGAGTAATGGACCCATAACCAAGCAAATATTACTGGCAGGCAAGTCGTTCTGAACTGGCATGGACCTTGCATCTACAGGGGAGAGGCTTGAGGGTATTGAGAGCATTGCAGGAAATCTGTCTGTCGTCTACAATATCATTATCTAGCCTCCGGTCGCTTCAAAATTCATTACTCAATGGAGATCGATTATGGATACAGTACGGGAATATTTTAAAAATGGAATCAACAGTCCTCCTATTATGGCTGCTGTGGGATTGGTGGTCGGGATCATTTTGGGCCTGTTATATGGCTGGGTAATCAGCCCGGTTGAGTTCGTTGACGGGAATGTCGCACAGCTGCGGGATGATCTTAAAGTGGAGTACCTGCGGATGGCGATTGATTCCTATGCCCTGAATCAAGACGCTTCCCTGGCTGAGGCGCGGTATGACCAGCTGGGAGAAAACGCATCCGCTTACCTATCCGATATCGAATTCAACCCATCCAGCCAATTGATCAGTGATATTGATTCCTTCAGGGCTGTGGTTGAGATGTCCGTGATCACCGAACCGCTGGATGACTTTGTTTCAACGGAGGAAGAAACTGGCAGCAACCTCTTAAAATGGGCCCTGCTGGTAACGGTTATTTTAGCTGCCGCGCTGGTTGTTCGCTATTTCCTGGGAAAACGGAAGGCTGGCGGGATTTCTCCCAAAGCAGCCGCGAACCTGGCGGAAGAGATCACTGCCAAGATGGATTCCCCGGAATACAGTCAGGGTGGTGAAGCTCCCCCCATGCACCAATTTGTGACCACCTATGTGTTGGGAGATAACCTCTTTGATGACTCGTTCAGTATTGAATCTGCTGCAGGTGAATTTCTGGGCGAATGCGGCGTGGGAATCTCTGAGGCTATCGGGGTCGGTGAGCCCAAGCGTGTCACAGCCTTTGAAGTCTGGTTGTTTGATCAAAACGATATCAAAACGGTAACCAAAGTGCTGATGAGCGGCCATGCCTTTTACGACGACGTCATTCGTTCTGAATTGGAAAAGAAAGGCGAACCCGTGCTGGCGGATCCGGGCGTTGAGTTTGTGTTGGCAACCAATAATCTGCAAGTAATCGGCCGGGTGATGGACATGAGCTACGGGGAGGGCCCTCTTCCTGAGGAAAGCTTCTTTGAAAGGCTTTCAATTGAACTCTCTGTCTGGCCCAACGACGGTGTCAATGGGACGGAAGCATTTGAATTTGACGAATTCTAATTCCTGATCGATCGTATATAAATAAAACTCCCGCTCAGTTGATCTGGCGGGAGTTTTTTCCATTAAGTATAAAGTGGGGGAGTTTACTCTATTTCCAGAATTTTAAGGGAAAATTCGCCCCCCGGGGTACTTACCTTGACGCAATCGCCAACCCGCTGATCTAACAGGGCTTTCCCGATCGGCGAGATATGAGAGATCTTCTTGGCATCTGGGTCAGCTTCTTTGCTGCCTACCAGAAAATAGGTTTCCGGTGGGAAATCCTCTTCCTGGACGGTAACCTTACAACCTACGGTGACCTTGTCGTTCTCATTGGATTGTCCCACGACAATGGCATGGAACAGGGTATGTTTAATTTCCAGGATTTTCCCTTCCAGGAATCCCTGGTCCTCCTTGGCTTTGTGGTAATCCGCGTTTTCAGACAGATCGCCCATTTCAATGGCGGATTTTAATCTGGCTGCTATCTCTCTTCTCCGTGGACCTTCAAGTTCCTCAAGTTCAATTTCGAGTTTTTTCTTTCCTTCTTCCGTTAAGTATATTTTTTCATTGTCCTGCATACTTCTAAATCCTTCACTGATGATTAAGGTCGCCTGGTGGGGTCAAATAGTTTTTGGTGCTCATCAATGGCAAAGCGGTCAGTCATGCCGGCAATATAATCACAGATTGCCCGCTTAAGTCCCTTGGATTCGATCCCGGTGTAGATGTGCTTGGGCAGCATCAGAGGGTTTTTGACATAGGCGTTAAACAGATCGCTGATGATACCCTCTGCCTTGACCTGCATGCGGATCACGCGGTGATGTTTGTAGAGATTGTTATATAAGAAATCCTTAAGCTCGCGGTTCATCTTGCCCATTTCGTCACTCATGCAAATCACGTTGTGATCCAGTTTTTGAAGCTCTTCAACAGATTGCAGTCCGCTTTTTTGAATTTCCTTGTCAGTGCTTTCAATCAAGTCTCTGACTTCTATACCGATCATTCTGCGAATTATTTTTTTGCGGTCTAGCTCGTTCAGCAGCCCGCCTTTCCATCCCACGCTTTTAATCAGGGTTTTCCAGAGTTCGAGGTCCTGGAGCCGTTCTGGAGAAAGCAAACCGGATCGCAAGCCATCATCGAGATCGTGGGCGGAATAGGCCAGTTCATCGGCGGCATTGGCGATTTGTGCTTCCAGGTGACCGCGCAAATGGGGATCATAGTCATTCGCGTCAGAAATATCATATTCGGTCTCATGTTTGACAATCCCTTCCCGTGTTTCCCAGGTCAAATTCAATCCGGGGAAATCCTCAAAACGGTTCTCAAGTTTAGTGACAATGCGCAGGGATTGTTTGTTATGGTCAAACCCTCCTTCAGCTTCCATCAGCTGATTGAGGATTCGTTCCCCGGAGTGACCGAAGGGAGAATGACCGAGGTCATGAGCCAGGCAGATAGCTTCTTCGAGATCTTCATTGGCGCCCAAAGCCCGGGCAACTGTCCTTCCGATTTGAGCCACCTCAAGGGTATGGGTCAGGCGGGTGCGGTAATAATCCCCTTCAGTATTCAGGAATACCTGGGTTTTGTATTCCAAGCGCCGAAAGGCAGTCGTGTGCAAGATCCGGTCCCTATCGCGCTGGAAAGCAGTCCGGTAAACGGGCTCAGGATCTGGATAAGTCCGCCCTTTGCTATCCTTGCTGTGGATCCCATAGGGTGCCAGGTAATAATCTTCCTGTTCTTCCCGCTGTTGTCTCGTGATGGCCATATTGTCCTCGCTTTCCTGATCTGGTGAGCAAATCCAGTTTAATGCAGGCAGACTCAGCTGTCAACTCAACCTCATTCCTGCAGGTTTCCGATTCGATCCTCTATTTGGATAATCTCACTCAAATACCCCTGCAGGGTTTCATGAGCCTGCAGGTTCTTTTCATTCTCAGCCCGGACAAATCGTGTATAGGGATCAATGGTGTCGCGGATCATCTGCAGCCCTCGGTCGATTTCTTCCCGGAAATGATTCCCCAGCGATCTGGTAAGCTGCTCTCGCATCACCCTGACCTTTTGGCGCATTTCCTTTTTGGCATTTCTGCGCCGCGTGGGAATAATGAAGAGACCCAGCGCAGCCATCACACCCGCCAGCAGGATCCCTGTTACATCGGTTGCCAGGGTGGAAGCCAGGACGGCAACCAGTGTGCCCAGACCTACCGCGCCAGCGCTGATCGCAGCGGTGGCAGCCACTGCGTTCTGGGAGCGGCGGGCGATCTGATCCGCTTCCCGAACTCTGTCGTAGGATTCGATGACCCGGTTTGCCTCATCACGTATGCTGGATATCAGGCGCTCCCGGTCATAATTAAAGCTGCCAATATTTCCTACCATGCGTCCTTTGTATTTCTGACGACCCGCAGCAATATGATCGGTGATCGCCTGCCACTGACGTAAGTTAGCATCTACCAGCCAGTCAATAATGGCCGTGACTTTCCTTTCTACCTGGTTGGGGACATCAGCCACGACTTCCTTTTCATAGATTCCCTGGATTTTGTCCTTTTTTATCAGGTCTGGTATCCTGGCCAATCGGATATATTCGCTGAAGAAGTCTTCCCCGCGCTGCTCCATCTCAAGAAGGATTTTGATGATATCCGAAAGCCGCATCTCGAAACTTTCCAGCATGTCTCGCTGGAAGATTTTCAGCTGGTCTTCAATGTCCTGGATAAGAGCCAGATCATCCCGGAGCAGCTTCAGCCGACTGTCATAAAATTCGCTGTACTGGAGGGCCAGCCGTTTTCCAACGCCCAGTGGATTGAGCAGCTTGAGCTTAAGCCGGCTTTGCTCATCAAGGGTTTCCTGAATATATCTTTCCAGGGATTCAAACCGGCTTTTCTCCCATACAGCGGGATGGCCGCTTTTCGCCTGTAATGCCAGCTTGGCACTGACCGGGAAGATCACCGGATCGACCTTCAAGAGCTTTTTAATATTCTCACTTACAAATTCCTCAACCTCTTCCAGAGCCTGAGGAGTTTGTAAAATGTCAATCTTATTGATTACCAGCACCACTTTTTTACCCCAGGATTGGATTTGCTCCAGGAAAGTCTTCTCGCTTTCTGTGTAAGGACGGTCAGCAGATGTGACAAACAGGATCAGATCCGCCCGGGGGATGAACAGGGAGGTGATTTCTTCATGTTCGCGGATGATAGCATTGGTACCAGGCGTATCTACAATGCTGATCTCCTTTAATAACGGTGAGTTTATTGTTAGGCTTTCAATGTTTTCTGTGAGAACTATGCTCTCTCTTGGTTCGCCAAAACGCAGGATGTTGACCTTGGTAGTGGTTGGTGTCACGCCTTCTTCTAACGCTGCTTCTCCCAGGAGGGCATTGATAAAGGCACTTTTCCCGGCGTTGAATTCCCCGACAACAACCAGCAGGAAAAAATCATCCAGCTGGCGAATGGATTCCTCCAGCGCACGTTGATCTTTGTCCTGCACACCATATTCAACCAGGGTGATCTGGATTTCATTCAGTAATTTTCGCTCTAGGCTGAGCAGATCTTTCTGGGTTTGGGTTAAAAGTTCCATGAGGCCTCAATTGATTCGAAAGTAACTTTCATTATAATGGACGGATGTAGTAAAGAGGGTCCGGAGGGTTTTAGCAGCGCAGCTTCGTTCCAGGGGAATCCCCTGCGAGGGCACGCTGGATGTTCCCCGGTTCAGCGCCGGAAAAGATCACTGCTTCCAGAGGTGGTGAGGAGCTGATCAGATCGAGCATCTGGTGAACCTTATCCCCCATGCCACCAGTAACGTCAATGGCCTCCGATGGATTGACTCTATCCCCCAGGTCCTCTCTATTCGCTGGCGTAATTTCCTTATAAAGGCGGCTGCATGCTGGATAGTCCTGCCAGACTCCAGGATCCTGACCGGCGAGCAGGATGCGATCCGGTTTGAAGGTGGCTGCCAGATGGACGAAAAGATCCTCAGTCGAGAGGATTGTCCCGCCCCGGGTTTCATCAAAGACCACATCCCCAAACACAACCGGAAGCAGGTTGTTCTCCAGGGCTGTTTCTATCTGCGAAAGCTCCCAGGAGATTATCTGTCTGTTTCGGGTCAGTATGGTCGCGGATGGGGGGAACGCCACCGCGGGCAACCCCGCCTGTCTCAGGGCGGTCATTACCAGACGATTCAAGTCCGCGGCATCTCCCCAGACTTCGGCAAACCCCAACCATTCCTCGGGGGTTGAAACGCCTTCCCGGGTGTGGTGTTGGCTGCCGGAATAATGGCCGAAGGATCCAGAGCCATGTCCAAGCAGTACCCTCAGAGCCGGATTTTCAGCCAATCCGGCCTGGATTTCCTTTGCCAGTCGCTCAAGTACAGCCAGGCGGGGGGTTCGGGGAGTGAATTTGTCGGTGATTAAAGAGCCGCCCAGCTTCAGAAAGATTAACAAGCTTCCCTCCTGGGGACTCCTGGTTGTGTTCATACAGGTATTGTAGTCAGGGAGGGCAGGGGGGTCAAGAGAAGAGGGATCCGCGGATCCAGTCCCTCTTCTCCGCGCTAAATCCAGAAATCAGGCCAGATCAGGCGAACTGTGGTATCAAGGATCATTGCCAACATCAGCAGGCCTCCGAATCGCCGGGTGTGATGAAAGGCGGCCGCAACGTAGTAATTTGGCCAAACATCGGGAAAACCTGCAGGTTTTTCGTCTGGTTTGGGATTGGAGAGGATGGGCCATATTTCTGCCAGAGTGGGAATAGCCAACAAGATCAGCAGCATGACCGGTGTGAAAAAGTGGGTCCAGATCAGGTAGATCACCAGCAGGTAGGAAATTCCCAGCAGGCCAGTCATTAACCACCGGGCGGGCGTTTCTCCTAATACAACAGGCAAGGTGTGGATTCTTAGTTCCTTGTCCTGCTTGAGTTTGTCAATATGTTTGCCAAACAAGACCGAGGTCACGAGTATGGCATACGGCAGGCTGGCCAGGACAATCTGCCAGTCCCAGGGTAAACCGGTAATGACATAATAACCGCCGGCAATCATCAACGGGCCCCAGACAATGAAGACGGTGATCTCACCGAGAGCGATATATTTCAGCGGATAGGTATAAAAGAGCACAAAGATCACACCCAGGGCCATCAACAACCAGCTCCATTCACCGCGTATAATGACCAGGGGGATCCCACAGGCTGCTGCTATTGCTCCGGTTATCCCTGCATAGGTGAGCAGTTCTTTCTTTGTCATCAAGCCATGCAGCAGTGGGTGGGGTCCGTATTGGGCCCGGTAGTAGTTATCTTCATCTACCCCTTTGATGAAATCCGTATAGTCGTTCAGGAAGTTATTGGTGCCGTGGGCCAAATAGAGCCCGATAGTGACCAAAATCCAGCGCCAGAAATTAAACGCGCCTGCCCTGAAGGCAAATATCCCGGCCAATACTGCGGAAAAGATTGTCATGACCATAACGGCCGCCCGGGTTGCGATCAACCAGCGGGAGATGAGGTCCAGCTCATCCCATTCCTCTTTGCTGATTCGGGGGATGATTAGCAGGGCTTTGCGCCACATTGAAAAGTTCATTCTTAAAGATCTCCTCAACTAAAAAAATACCCCCCTATCTTACCACAAGAAAGATAGGGGATAATTGGTTTTGTTGAGATTGAAATGGGGAATTATTCAGCCTGGGAAAGGGGGGGGGAGCTCTCGACGGCGGTCAGGAAAACGCTGTCCGCTCCTTCCTCCAGGAGGTTTTCTCGGACAGCTTCGACCTCATCATCAACCAGGGCAATTAGATGTCCGCCTAATCCACCACCGGATAGTTTGGCACCCAGTGCGCCAGCATTTCTGGCTGTTTGGACCAGGTGATCTAATCTGGTTGTTGAGACACCAAGGTCCTGCAATAAGCTGTGGTTTTGATCCATCAGTGGGCCGAGCTCCCGGGGATCTCCGGCGCTGATCAATTCTCTGGCGCGTCTGGTGATATTGCCGATTTCTGAAAATATCTTCTGGTATCTTTCCGGCTCTGTGAGCCAGCTCTCCCGGACTGTACTCACTGCCTTCCGTGTGTTGCCGGGGAAACCACTACCAGCAATCAGGATATGGAAGGGGGTCTGAATAGAGAGGAATTCCATCGGGTTGCCTTTCTGGTAGTAAACCGGGCGGCGGAAGGTCACCACGTTGTTGTCGATCCCAGAAGGTGTGCCGTGGTGGATCGTTTCGACTTCAAAGGCAGCCTGGGACACTTCCTCATCTGTCATTTGCACACCGAGAAATGCGGAGAGTGCCCTGATCAATGCGGATGAAATAGCCGCGCTTGATCCCAGGCCTGATGAGAGAGGGATTGTGGATGTAATTCGAATCCTGCAGGCAGGTACCAGGTCAAGTTTGTTCTCACCCGCAACTTCAGTGACTGCTACCCGCAGGGGATGATCAATATCGAGGTCTTTCAGATCGGCAGCAAGGGAAATATCAGGGGCTTCAATCTGGATTTCTCCAGATTTGCCAGATAGGACAGCGTTGATAACAGCTCTGGCTTGCAGCGCCTGTACAGGAACAGCTATGGCTGGTTCTCCATAGACAACAGCGTGTTCACCGAAGAGGATGATTTTACCAGGGGCAGTCGCGGTAAAAGCCGGCATGTTTCAGTAAAGGTAGAACACCAGCAGGATGAGCAGGATCCACAGTAGTATGGCAGCCTGCAGCGGTCGGTCGGAAAGAGCGATATCTTCGGGCGCACCCCCTTCTCCTGTCTGGATGAGATAAAGGTACCGGAATATGCCGTAGAGAACGAAGGGGATGGTCAGCATCATGGAGTGATTTTCAGGCAGGCTGGGGGCAGAAAAAGTGTACAGGCTGTAGGTGACAATGGTCGTGCCTGCAACGATGGTGATCAGCTGGTCAAGCAGGTCAACTGAATAGCCGTCAAGAACGGGTCGGCTATTGCCTGAATTGTTGATCTGGAGGACAAGTTCAGCCCGTCTTTTTCCCAGGCCGATAAAGAGGGCGAATAATGAGGTGACAACATAAAGCCAGGGTGAAAATCTCTCAACTGCGATCAGGGTGGTCCCGGATGCCACCCGCAGCAGATAAAAAGATGCCAGGATCAGCACATCAATCAGCGGGATATGTTTGAGTTTTGTCGAATAGGTCAGATTGAGGGTGAAATATATTACGCAAATCGCCAGGAAAGTGGGTGATAAAAGGTAAGCCAGTGGGAGTGAGACCAGGAGGAGAATTATCCCTGCAGCCCAGGCTGTTTGTAAGGGGAGCTGGCCGGATGCGATGGGCCGGTTTTTCTTGGTCGGGTGCTGCAGGTCCGATTCCCGATCAGCGATGTCATTGAAGATATATACAGCGCTGGCTACCAGGCTGAAGAGGGCCGTTCCGGCAAGTGTGTGCAGGAAGGAGCTCACATCCAATAGTTTGCGGTCAAAGATCAAGGCTGAGAAGATGAAAATATTCTTCGCCCACTGTTTGAGCCGCATGGTCTTGATCAGGTTGATCAACATATCAAAATAATAGCATGAAACAAAGACCCGGGGTAGGGAAACTCCCCTAACCTGACAGATAAGATAAGCCCGTGCTAAAATATTCTCTATGGCCAAGATGCAGCGGGTGGATCAGATCCTCGTCAAAAGGGGAATGGCAAATAACCTCGATGAGGCCAGGCGGCTGGTTATGGCCGGGAAAATCCTCTCTGAGGGCCAGCTGATCCTTGCCCCATCCCAGAAAATATATCCTGACCGGGAACTCAGCCTGGCCCAGAAGGCCCAATTTGTGTCCCGGGGCGGGGATAAGCTCCAAGCGGCTTTTAATGCCTTCAATCTCTCGGTTAAAGGGTTGGTTTGCGCCGATGTGGGGGCATCTACGGGGGGATTTACGGACTGTCTGCTGCAAGGCGGCGCAGCCCGCGTTTACGCCATAGATGTGGGATACGGCATTCTGGATTGGCGGCTTCGGAATGATACCCGGGTGATTGTCCTGGAGCGGACGAATGCCAGAGATTTGGATAAGTTAC
>DRBO01000122.1 GCA_011039385.1 Chloroflexota bacterium
ATTTTAATCGTCGGGCGGCAGAAAGGGGGAAAACAGATATTAACGATTAGCGGCACAAGAATGTGAGCTTCGGGTATGAATTTGAGACGCCCAACGGCTGAACCCGTGGGCTGACGGGGCAAACCGCCCTGCGGCGGTTCGGCGCCTGGTTCTTCTGCGCTCGTCCGGATTAAGTTGAATGAAGCCCCCTGTTATATTCGCCCAACGGCTGAACCCGTGGGCTGACGGGGTAAACCGCCCTGCGGCGGTCCGGCGCCTGGTTCTTCTACGCTCATCCGGATCAAGTTGAATGAAGTCCCCTGTTATATTCGCCCAACGGCTGAACCCGTGGGCTGACGGGGCAAACCGCCCTGCGGCGGTCCGGCACCTGGTTCTTCTGCGCTCATCCGGATCAAGTTGAGTTAAGTCCCCATGAGGGGACTTGAAAGGTTCAGCCCACGATTTTAATCGTCGGGCGGTGAAAAGGGAAAAAACGGAAAAATACCCTAAAGATTATCCTTTTTGAACAGCTCCTTTAACTCACATCGGTCCAGTCCTGCCGAATTTCCTCTCCAGCAGGTCCACAGATAGGTGGATCATGGTTGGCCGACCATGGGGGCAAGTACGGGGGGATTGGCAGGATTCCAGGTCAAGCAGGAGCTGTTCCTGCTCTTGTGTTGATAAGACCATGCCAGCTTTTACAGCCGCCCGCTTACAAACACGGGCGATGATCTTCTCTTCCATTTTTCCTTCCAGCGGGGTTTCATCGACCTCAAGATCTTCCACGGCAGCCCGCAGGATCCCCTCCGGCGAGGATTCTCCCACCAGCCCGGGAACCGCCCGGACAATAAATGAGCCCGGTCCGAATTCCTCAATCTTAAAACCCAGGCCTGTCAGGACAGGCAAGTTCTCTTTCAGGAGGTCAGCGCTGGCTGGCGAAAAATCTACCACCACAGAATCCAGTAACGCCTGGGAAGGAGGACTCTCGTCCCGGTTAGCCATCATTTTTTCAAACAGTATCCTCTCGTGGGCCGCGTGCTGATCAATGAGATAAAGCCCATCGGGACCCTCGGCAATCAAGTATGTCGCGGCCACTTGACCGATCAGGCGCAGAATTGGCGTTCCCAGAGGAGCAGGGATCTGCCCGGAAACAACCGGCTCTCCGAAGGGCAGGTCTTCCCCCCTACCCTCAAGGGTACTCCAGGCTGGATCCAACCCGCGCCTGAGATATCCCTTATCCAGGGCTGGACCTCCTCCCCAGAGATTTACTCCCCGCAGGTTGCTGGCTTCCGAGACAGGCGTGTGTGCCAGCAGCGCCCTCCGAACTCCCCTGCCCACCGCCCGGAAGACCTCCCCTTTATCTTCAAACCGCACCTCGGCTTTCGCGGGATGGACATTCACATCCACTTTATCGACTGGTAAATCCAGGAATAACACTGTTATGGGATACCTGCCTTTCATGACCAGAGTGTGGTAAGCCTGGGTGACCGCCTTGCTGAGAGCCGGATCCTGGACAGGTCTTTGATTCACAAAAAACTGCATTTCTCCCCGGTTGGAGCGGGTTAACCCCGGAGGGCTGATATAACCTCCTACACGGAGCCGTTCATCCTCATAGATGACCTGGACCATTTGTTTGGCTGTGTTAATGCCATGCACAGCCGAGATCGCTTCCTGTAAGTCACCGCTTCCAGAGGTCTGGAATATCAGCTCATCATCCTGGTAAAGCTTAAATCGGACACCAGGGTTCGCCAGGCTGTAGCGGCTGACCATGGCGTTAATATGCCTTTTTTCTGTCCGGTCCGTCTTGAGAAATTTCAAGCGGGCGGGCACATTATAAAATAGGTGCTCTACCCGGACAGTTGTCCCGGGCGGTATGCCCAATCCAGAACCAGCGACAATTTTTCCCCCCTCTACCCGGATCGATCCTCCCAGGTCTTCTGCCCTCGCCCGGGACGACAGGGTCAAATGAGAGACTGATCCGATGGATGCCAATGCTTCCCCCCGGAAACCGAGGGTAGAGACCCGAAAGAGATCCTCCGCTTGGCTTAACTTACTGGTTGCGTGGCGGTGGACTGCCAGCTCAAGCTCATCCGCCGGGATACCGGATCCATTATCAACGATTTCTATCAACCTTTTCCCCGCTTCGCGGATCAGGATGGTGATCTGATCTGCGCCGGCATCCAGCGCGTTTTCGATCAGTTCTTTGACGACTGAAGATGGCCGTTCGACAACCTCTCCAGCAGCAATTTGGGAAGCTACCTCTTCAGGGAGAATATTAATTGGCATGGCTTTATTATAACGGAGGAGATCCAGAACGGGGCCTGGCTCTCCTGCTTGAACGGGGCCATCCGGTCAATCCAGTATCAGGTATAATGCCAGTATGTCATTTTCGACTCTTTTTTTTGATCTAGACGCAACCCTTTATCCCCCTTCCAACGGCCTCTGGGATGAGATCAGAAACCAGATCTTTCGATTTATGAGGGAAGAAATCGGCCTCCCTGATGAGGAAATTCCCGCCATCCGGGACCGGTATTGGAAAACTTATGGAACCACACTGGAAGGGCTCCGAATTCACCACGACGTTAATCCTGATGACTACCTGCGCTATGTGCATGACATCCCCTTGGAAGATTTCCTCTCGCAAGATCCTGAATTGAATACCCTTCTCAGTGAATTGCCCCAGGACTTATGGGTCTTCACCAATGCTGATCGGCGACACGCAGAAGCGGTCCTGGGGGTGCTGGATATCCGGGAGCGATTTACCGGGATTGTCGATCTGCTGGCGATGGATTTCACCATCAAACCCAAACCAGAGGCGTACCGGATTGCCCAGGAGCTGGCTGGCGAAAAGGACCCTTCCCGGTGTATTTTATTTGATGACCTGGTGCCGAATCTGATAGGCGCCAAAAAACAGGGTTTTACGACTGTGCTTGTAAGTGAGAATGGACCGTCAGCCAGCGCTGATTACCAGCTTCCAACCATTCATATGATCAGGGAAGTCCTGCCCCATTTATGGAGCACTTCCTGAAGCCGGGGACTCTGCCATTCTCTTGGGAAGCGGGAAAATTTACACAGCTCTCCTAAAAGACACCAAGGAATACCCATGATAGAACGAACAAAAGCTTATTCACAGCACATCCGCTATAGTTACAGCATTAGCTTGCCCCGGGCTGTGATCACCAGCATCAGTGTGATACTGGTCATCTCCATTCTGATCCTGATGGGTGATCTGGTCCAGTTCTCAGGTTCAGCGCTGCCCCTGGTCGCTTTCCTGCTGATGATCTTGATCGGGATGAACATGCTGGGATACCTGGAACTGTCCCTGAGCCTGCCATCAAGTGGGGGGGCGTACAGGCTGGTCCAATCCTGTGAGGAAGGAAGCTGGTTGGCGTTCATAACAGGATGGGGGTTGATACTGGCCGGACTCTGTGCCTCAGGTTTGATCCTGCAGGCTTTTGGGCTGGGCGTTGCCGCTCTTCTCGAAGCTGTGTTTCAGATCTCGATTCCCCACCTTCCCATCGCTGCCGGATTGCTGGCACTGACAGCCATCTATAAACTGCTCCCGGTGCGGGGCAAAAGGCTGATCTACCTGTTAGTGATTCCCCTGGCTGTCCTTCTGGCTGGAAGCCTGGCGGCCCTGCCCAAACTCCAGCTCTCAAATCTTTTCCCCCTGCAAGGGGACTGGAGAGTCACCTTTAGACTCCTGCCAATAGCCTTTATCGGGATGGAAGTCGCCGCTGGCTTGCAGGGAGATTTAGTCAACCGATCAGTCAACCGGGCCCGGTTAATATGGTTGTCTGTGCTTCTTTCCGGTTTGATCACGACGCTAGTTGGGATCTTCCTGGTTGGTGTTCTCTCTCCGGGATATACCTCATCGATCTTCAACCCCCTGGCTGATCTGGCCGGGATCTGGGGAAATCAAAGGCTCCAGATGGCGATGGGATTGATCAGTCTGCTGGCCATGCCTGCGGCCCTGAACAGGATCCTTTCCCAGCTTATCCGCCAGATTTACAGCATGACCCGGGATGGTTACTGGCCGGAAATCTTTAAAAAGATCAATCCCAGATCAAAAATGCCGGTTTGCCTGCTGCTCGCGCTGGTTGTTACCCTCTCCCTGACCGGCCTTGTTGATTATCGGACGCTGGCAAGAGTGGGGAGCCTGTTCTATCTGACCGTTTTAATGGCAGTTAATTTTTCGTTAACCAGGCAGGAGCAAATCGAATCCTCCTTCCAGCTCCCAATCCATCCCTGGATACCCGCCCTGGTGCTTGTTTTTGACCTCCTGGTGAGCACCATCTGGGTCCAGGACCTGCCTTTTGTCCTGATCCTTCTGGCCGTGGGACTGATCATTTTCCATCTTTACAGCAAACATCACAGCATTCAAGCCAAAGAAGGTATCACCGTCTTTAAATCGGACCTCAAAGAAGAAAGCACCAAACACCATAAAAGGATCCTGGTACCTATCGCCAACCCTGAAACTGCCGGCACCTTGCTGCACCTTGCCGGAACCCTGGTGCGGCCAGAGGGCGGAAAAGTCATCGCCCTGCAGGTAATCACCGTGCCCAATCAACTCCCTCTCAGCGACGGGCGGATAGAGGCGGAAGCCAACCGTATGCTGCTGGATCAAGCCCTTGACCAGGCTACCAAGGAAGAATTCAGGGTGCAGACCATGACCCGCGTCTCCCGCAGCATCGCAGAAGGCATCCTGGATACCGCCAGGGAAGAAGATGTCGACCAGATCCTCGTGGGTTGGTCGGGGGGTGAAACCCACTCGATTTCCAAATCCATGGGGCCGGTGCTGGACCCCATTATCAAAAACGCCCCTTGTGATGTGCTGATTGTGCGAGGGTATAACTGGAAAGAGGTCAAAACCATCCTGGTGCCCACCGCTGGGGGACCAAACGCGCCAATCGGTGCCAAGCTGGCCTCAACGCTTTCCTTAAACACTGGCGCAAAAGTCACCGGAATCTACGTGCAGGTAGGCAGGGCATCCAGCAGCCGAATGGCAGAGAACCGGAAGATTCTGGAAAGGACATTCCAGGATTTGACCTTCAGCAAACCGCCCGATAAGAAAATCATCCAGGCCAGCTCAGCCCTGGCAGGCATCCTTAAAGAAGCCGAAAATTATGATCTGGTCATCGTTGGGGCCTCTGAAGAGGGTTTTATTGATCAATTTGCCTTTGGCAGCATCCCGCAGCGCATCGCCTCGGGTGCGCCCAATTCCTCGGTGATGGTCAAAGGCTACAGTGGAGCGCCGGAATTCTGGATCCGAAAGACCCTGGGAGTGTTATTTAGCCTTTTCCCCACCCTTACCACGGAGGAACAGCTGGAGGTCCGGGAAGAGTTGATCGAAAACGCCCAACCCGGGAGAGACTATTTTGTGCTGATCGTGCTCTCCTCCCTTATCGCAGCCCTGGGGCTGCTGTTAGACAGCCCCGCAGTTGTGATTGGCGCCATGCTGGTGGCGCCCTTGATGTCACCTATCCTGGGCTTTTCACTGAGCATCGTCCTGGGGGAAGTGCGCCTGCTGCGAACGTCCTTGGAATCCGTCTTTAAAGGGGTAATGGCAACGATCATTGTCTCCATCCTGGTGGGGCTATTGTCCCCCCTGAAGGAAATGACGTCAGAAATTATAGCGCGGACCCAGCCCACATTGCTGGATTTGTTCATAGCCCTGGCCTCCGGCATGGCAGGTGCCTATGCCTTGAGCAGAAAGGATGTCAGCGCAGCGCTGCCTGGTGTGGCAATCGCTGCAGCCCTTGCTCCTCCACTCGCTGTGGTAGGGTTGGGAATTGCCAATGGCAATTTTCAAGCAGCTGGCGGAGCCTTGCTGCTCTTTGTGACCAACATCATCACCATCAGCCTGGCCGGGATGGTCATCTTTGCATTGCTGGGCATCCATCCCCTCAATCTTCAACCTGAAATCAAGAAGCGGGTCCGCCGGGGGATCACCGGCATGATCTTCCTGGTGGTCTTGATCACCATCCCGCTGGGCATTATCATGAATGGAATTATCCAGAACAGTCAGGAGGACCAGATCATTCAAACCGTCCTGGAGGATTCCCCTTTGCTGGAGAAAATCATTGACCTGGAAATAGACCGCTCCCGAGGGAAAGAAGGCTTGTATATCAGCGCAACCGTCCATGCTGCCGGCCCCCTCTCCCAGGAAAGCGTGGATGGCATTAAATTGATACTGGAAGACCAACTCGATCAACAGCTGATATTAGACATAATTACCCTGCCTGTGATCCGGTCTCAGTAAGACAACCCTGTTGATCGGAACCCCGGATCCCATTTGAGATTATTTTTAGATTCTTCTTATCTCATTGTGATACCCTAATAGGAATTATGAAACTGCCTGAATGACCTGTTAATCAAATTTGTAGCTGGAGCAAAGCATGAAAAAAAGCACCTGGATTATTATCGGTATTTTCGCTGGACTGATCCTTATGGCCGGATCTTTTACCGCCGGCGCAGTGGTAGGCACCACCTTTGATTTGATCAGGGATTTGCCCGGTTTCCCCCTAACAGAGGAATTTAATCCTCCTTCTCCCCAGGACCAGAGTGAGGATCCAGCTTCCCTGGAGGAATTATTTGAACCCTTCTGGGAAAGCTGGGAGATCGTCCACGACTACTATGTCGACCAGCCTGTAGATGATACCGGCCTGATGCGGGGGGCGATCCAGGGAATGCTAGAATCCCTGGGCGATCAGCACACATCCTACATGGATCCGGACCAGTATCTGCAGGCGAATATCCCCATCGATGGTGAATACGAAGGCATCGGAGCCTGGGTGGATACTACCGCTGAATACCTGACCATCATCAGCCCCATGCCAGGCTCACCCGCTGAGGAAGCCGGTCTGCTGCCTGGTGACCAGGTTATCAAGATTGACGGTGAGGATATGACCGGTATTGATGGCTCTCTCGTCATCCGCAAAGTGCTGGGGCCTGCCGACTCCACCGTTGTGCTCACCATTCAGCGGGAAGGCAAGGCTGAACTTTTCGATGTGACAATAGTCCGTGCCAAGATCACTGTGCCCAGCGTGGATAGCAGGCTGCTTGAAGATCAGTTGGGGTATGTGCAAATCCTGACCTTTGGGGTTGATACCCAGGATGAACTCCGGGAACAACTGGAAGACCTCCTGGCCGAAAACCCTTCCGGGCTGATCCTGGACCTCCGGAATAACGGTGGAGGTTATCTGCAAACAGCAGTAGAAGTGGCATCGGAATTCATCGGCGAAGGGATCATCCTCTATGAAGACTATGGTTCAGATGAAGCGGTTCAAGAGTTCAATGCCATCCAGGGGGGACTGGCAACGGAAATTCCCCTGGTGCTGCTTGTTAATGGGGGATCTGCTTCCGCATCAGAGATTGTTGCCGGTGCTATTCAGGACCATAACCGCGGTCCACTGGTAGGAACGACCACCTTTGGAAAAGGCTCAGTCCAGAACTGGATTGAACTTGACAATAACCAGGGAGCGGTCCGGGTGACCATCGCCCGCTGGCTGACACCGGACAAGCGCCAGATCCACGAAGTCGGCTTATCGCCAGACTATGAAGTCGAATTTACCGAGCAGGACATGCTTGACGAACTGGATCCCCAGCTTGACAAGGCCATTGAAATCTTATTGGAAATGATTGACCAGTAGCCCAGGAAGCGGGATCCTTGAAGGAACCCGCTTCCTGCTTGGAAGTCGTTTTACTAGGTAAATCGATCGTCAGCCTGCTTGCCCGGGATCTTATCCCGCTGTTTTTCCAACCAGCCCACCCTGACATCCTCATTATGGTCAAAATCCGGGATATAGGGTTTGATATCCAGCAGCGGTGTGCCATCCAGAATATCCAGATTTTCGACCTCAAGGACATTGTCCTGGATCCCCAGCAGCTTGACAACAGAGATCCCGATGCCATTTGGACGTCTGGGCGCACGCGTGGCAAATACGCCGCGTTTTTGATCATCCAAAAAGGGTTTCACCAGCAATCTCCCTTCACCTGACCTATGAAAATAATAAACCAGGATCAGATGGGAAAATCCATCCAGGTCCTTGAGTCCTTCAATGTAGGCTGGATCCAGGAAGACTTTTCCTTTTACGCCGGCCCCGGCTCGGGGTTGAATGGGCACCCCTACTGGATCCTGAAAGGGGCTGTGGATCGTTCCAATAGCTGTAAAGAGGATTTGATTTTCTGACATATATACTCCAGACTCTATGCTATAAGCTGAGTGATCAATCGCACGCCAGCCCGGTGGACCTGGCGGAAGTTGGCCCCCTCTCCTACTGCTGCCAGCACAGCAGGGATATCCTCAACAGAGGATCCTGCCAGCAGGTCAACCCCATAATCCGCCAGCAGTGGCGTTAAGGGAGTGGAAGGCCCAAGCACCAGGACATATGCTTCAGGTTTGCAGAGATCCAGCAAATCTGGCAGGGTGTGATTGATAAAGGTCATTCCGGTAATGGCAACCAGGTCTGCCTTTGGCAGAAGGTCTGGAGCGGCACTGGCCGGGAAATCCCCCTCAGCTGGGTTGAGCTCAAGAACATTAAAGTCTTCCAGTTCGGCCTTGAGGGTCTTGGCGAACGGAAAATGGCCGATCAATAGATTTGTTTTACCCCTGCCCCTCTCCCGGATTGCCTCCTCAGCGTTCTGGTCGATCCAGCGCTCAGGTTGTCTGGGCAGCAAGGCGTTAATAACTGCACAGCCTATACTGCGGCGGAGAGGAATTTCTGATTCGATCCAGCTCGCCAGCTCACGGGATGAATAAGAAGTCAAAGTGCCCGGTTCAGGAATGGTTGGTTCCCCGGAATGGTGATGGTCTTCTCTCAGGGTTGAAGCCAATCCACACTGCGCGCCGCCCTTTTTTTCAACGACAGCTGCTGTCCAATGCAGGCCAATTCTGACCTCGAGCAGGGGATGATCTGGCAGGCTCTTAAGAATCCTGGAATACATACTTCTCCTCACATTGATGAACTCGCCCTTTCAATTATTTGCCGTTATCCATTATAATCCTCCTGGCAGAGTCAGCAGAACTTCTGGCGGGATATTAAGGAAAATAAGCCTTCAGGCCGGGAGGATACCCTGTCTGAAGATGTAGAAAGTGGTTTGACCAAAACACCTCGGCAAGGTATAATCTCACGTCGGTAGTTGAGAATGAAAATGAAGGAGTCACACAGAAATGCCAAAACGGACATACCAACCGAAAATCAGACGCCGGGCCCGTGTGCACGGGTTCCGAGCTCGTATGAAAACCAAAGGCGGCCAAGATGTGTTAAAGCGACGCCGGGAGAAAGGCCGCTATCAATTGGCTCATACCAAAAACAACCATGTCAAGAACGTAAACTGGAAGAGCTAAGCATATCCTGTGCAACGGAGACATCGCCTTAGAAGTACAGCTGAGATCTTGCGGGTGCGGCGATCAGGAGAGTCCTATGCCCACCCGCTTCTTGTTCTGAGAATAAAAGCTGGGAAAGATCCAGTTTCCCGATTTGCAGTTACAGCAGGCAGGACAGTTGGAAATGCCGTTCAAAGAAATCGGGCCAAGCGGTTGCTGCGAGCTGCCTTGCAGGAAGTCATTGATGACATACAGCCAGGCTACCAGGGCATCTTGATTGCCCGCAAACCGCTCCTGGATGCAAATTACCAGGAAACCAGCCTGGCCCTGCGGTCTCTGCTGCAAAGAGCCGGAATTGGCACCAGCAACGAGTATGAATAATCAGATCAGTATTGAACATCCCGAACAGTTACACCCCACACAGGACCCTCCCCTGCGGAATCTTAAGCTGTCCCTCTGGACAATCTTTCGATTTCCATTTCTGGCATTGATCCTCCTTTACCAGAAAACACTTTCAAAAGCAATTCCGGGGAATACTTGCAGGTTTTACCCCAGCTGCTCCCACTATACATACCAGGCTATTTATAAATTTGGTGTGATCCGGGGCGGCTTGATGGGAACCTGGCGAATATTGCGCTGCAATCCTTTTTCCAAAGGCGGGTATGACCCGGTTAAATAGATCCAACAATAGAGCAACCTATGACTAAAATGAAAAAAATCCTCTTTATCACCATACTGGCCGTTCTTGCCCTCGGGCTGGGAGCCTGCACCGGCCGCAGAGTCGTTGCTGCGGGTTGGTCCGGGGTCACAGCAGACGAGGAAACGGTCTATTTTTCATACGGGCCCCAGGCTTACGCCGTGTCCCTGAAAAATGGCGTCCAGCAATGGAAGTACCCTGCCGAACCCATCAGCGGGGTCGATTTTTACGCCGCCCCGGTCTTTACCCCAGATGGCGAACAGCTCATCCTGGCCAGCTATAAGAACGAGATCCACAGTATCAGCCCCGACAGTGGAATTAAGAACTGGAGTTATTCTGTTCCAGCGGACAGCAGAACCTCCGCCCGTTTTATCGATTCACCGCTGACCTCAGAAAAGGGGATTTTTGCCCCGGCTTCCAACAATACCCTCTATGCATTGGACCTGAACGGCAATCTGCTGTGGGAGTATCAAACCGAGGATCCGTTGTGGGCATCCCCCATCTGGTCGGAGAACTGCGAATGCCTCTACCAGGTATCCATGGATCACCACCTGTACGCCCTGGACGCGGAGAGTGGAAGCCTGCGTTGGAAATCAGAAGATCTGGGCGGTCCGATCGTCAGTCCACCAGCGATCACTGATTCGGGGCTGATCATCGTCAGCACCTTTAATAATGAGGTTATCGCCCTGAATGAAAGCAGCCAGGAAGTAGAATGGCGCTTTACAACCAGCAACTGGGCCTGGGCCAGCCCCCTGGTGAATGGGGAGCAGGTTTACGTCAGCGATATTTCCGGCAATTTCTATGCCCTGGAGCTGGCTACAGGCGATATACTTTGGCAGATACAACCCGGGGGAGGGATATACGACGCCCCCCTGGTGAAGGATGAGCTGATCTACATATCCACAGATACCAGCAGCCTGGTGATTGTCAATCAGGAAGGCGTAGTGCAGGGCAATCAACCTGTTGAGGGCAAACTATACGCCGGCCCGATTTCAGGAGGAGATAAGCTTCTCCTGGCACCGTCCGAATCCGAATATTACTTGATTGCCTTAAATCAGAGCGGTGTTCAAACCTGGGGTTTTCCTCCGGCTGATAAATAATAAGCGGGCAACAGATTAGAGAATAGGAAAAAAATTATGTGGGATGCATTTATCACCTTAATGATCAACATTCTGCTCTTTATCTACAACTTGATCGGTCAGAATTTTGGCTGGGCGATCATCATCTTCACGGTGCTGGTTCGTGTGGTCACCTATCCACTGACTGCCCAGCAGACGAAGAGCAGCAAAGCCATGCAGGAACTCCAGAATTCCAAGAAATGGCAGGACATCCAGAAAAAATACAAGGATGACAAGGAAACACTGGCGCAGAAACAAATGGAGATCTACAAGGAGATGGGCATCAAGCCCTTTGGCTCCTGCTTGCCGCTCCTGATTCAGTTTCCTATCATCATCGGGCTCTACCAGGCAATCATCCGCACCTTGGCGGTTACACCTCTCCAGCTGGTGAATCTGTCCAAACACATCAATGATGGTGCCAACCTGATCCCCATTAACAGCCAGTTCTGGTGGATGGAATTGAGTGAACCGGAGCGCCTGCCAATATTTGGGATCGGGATTCCCATTCTGGCGATCCTGGTGGTCATCACCTCCTATATCCAGACCAAGATGATCAGCCCCAGCGGCGGCGCACCGTCAGATGGTGGTCAGGGCGCTCAGATGACCCAGGCCATGACATTATATATGCCCTTTTTGATGGGGTACCTGGCATTGACGTTTGCCTCCGGATTGGGGCTGTATTTTATCGCTTCAAACCTGGCAACGATCGCCCAGTACATGATCACCGGACAGGCAAATTTCAAAAACATCCTTCCCAAGCTGCCTAATTTCAACCGTTAGCGGCGGCCAGGAAGAATATTCTTATATTTAAAAGGGTCAATTATGAGCAACAATCGAGCCACTCTGGAGGTCATCTCCCAAACTGTCGCTGAGGCCATTGAGAAGGGGCTAACAGACCTGGGGCTTCCCAGAGAAGCTGTCGAAATCACAATTCTCGATGAAGGTGGACCCGGCTTACTGGGTTTTGGCTCCCGCCAGGCCCGGGTGCGGATTTCCGTCCTGCCAGAGGAAGAAACTGAAACCCCTGATGCCGCCCAGGTACTCAGCCCGGAAGATAAGGATGAAACTTTAAGGCTGGCAGAGGAAATTACCTCTGAATTGCTTGAAAAGATGAATTTGGAAGCCAATGTGCAGGCTCGCTATGGGGAAGAAAGTGATAATTTGCCCCATCGTCCGATACTTGTAGATATTACCGGAAACGACCTCAGCGTTCTGATTGGACGCAGAGCAAAAACCTTGAACGCCCTCCAATACATAACGCGGTTGATTCTTGGCAAAGAGCTCGAACACGGGATTCCCCTCAGCATTGATGTTGAGGGCTACCGGGAACGACGTGAGCAACAAGTCCGCCAGCTGGCCCGCCGGGTCGCCGAGCAGGTTACGGATACTGGAAGAGAACAGTCCCTCGAACCTATGCCGGCTAACGAACGTCGCTTTGCCCATCTGGAGCTCCAAGATGATCCCAAAGTCTACACCGAAAGTACCGGCACTGAACCTCATCGTAAGGTAGTGATTTACCCTAACGATTGACTCTCATGCTGTTGACCAAGGAACTGGCAGGGCTTTTTTTATGCCTGCCAGTTTTTATTATCCGCTAAGCGCCAATCAGGTATAATTCAGCCATGAGTGGCCAAAATGGAAAGAACCCACCTGATTATTTGATCATCGGCCACATCACCAAAGACCTGCTCAAAGACGGGTACCGAGTAGGCGGAACAGCAGTATATAGTGGGGTTCTTGCGCACAGAATGGGAATGAAGGTTGCCGTTTATACTTCTGGCGCTGCGCAACTCGCCCTGGATGTCATGGAAGGGATTGATATTATCAATCAGCCTGGTTCGGGAACGACAACATTTGCAAACGACTATACTCCAGCGGGTCGCGTCCAGCGTCTACTGGATAGGGCTGAGGAACTGGACTGCAGCCGGATCCCACAGGATTGGAAGCGAGCCAGGATAATCCATTTTGCTCCTGTTGCTCACGAACTTCCCCTTACCGCAGGGGACGATTTCCCGGAAGGGTTCCTGGGGTATTCCCTCCAGGGCTGGATGCGGACCTGGGATGGAGAGGGACGAATCTCCCCTGCTCCGCTTCCAAGAATAAACTCGCCAGTCCGGGATAATGCGGCTGGATTTTTAAGTATCGAGGACCTGGGAAATGATCGAAGGGGACTGGAACAGCTTCAGCGCCAATTTCCTAATCTGGCTCTGACCCTGGGACCGCTGGGAGTTGAGTTTTTTTCAGGTGGCAGGACCCTGATCCCTTCAACGCCAACGCCTGAAATCGATCCTACCGGCGCAGGCGACATATTTGCAGCAGCTTTTATGATCTTCTGGAAGATCGAAGGAAAAACAGTCGAGCAGTCCGCTCTTTTAGCCAATGCGCTGGCAGCCGAATCCGTAAGGAAGCCAGGAACAGATGGGATACCAGAGGACTGGGAAATCATTGAGACAATAAAGGTTCAAAGATAATATGGGTATGATCTACACCATTGCCAATCAAAAAGGGGGCGTTGGAAAAACCACTTCAACCATCAATCTGGGAGCTTTCCTGGCCCACTACGGGAAAAATGTCCTCCTGGTCGATATCGATCCCCAATCCAATGCCACATCATCGCTGGGAATTGACAAGCTCACCGTTACCGGGGGAACTTATCAGGCGCTGCTTGGCGAAAAAAACATTCGGGAATTCATCCTGCACAACCCCAAATTAAAACTATCCATCCTGCCTGCTTCACCAGATCTGGCAGGAGCAGAAGTTGAGTTAGTAAATGAAGTCGGCCGGGAAAACCTGCTGAAAAGAAAACTTCTCCCCCTGGCTGATGATTTTGATTACATCTTGATCGACTGCCCCCCATCCCTGGGTTTGTTAACTCTCAATGGCCTGGTTGCCGGAGTAGACGGCATTCTGATCCCCGTTCAGTGTGAGTACCTGGCTATGGAAGGACTGGGAGACCTGATCTCCACCATTGACCGCGTCCGGCGGGCGATCTCCCCGGATTTAGTCATCCGGGGAGTGATCCTGACCATGTATGATACCCGGACTAATCTGGCCAATGATGTGGTTAACGAGGTTAAAAAACACTTCCAGGAGCGGGTCTTCAACACCATCGTGCCCCGCAATATCCGCCTGGCAGAAGCCCCCTCCTATGGCATCCCCATCTCCCTCTATTCACCGTCCTCTGTAGGTGCCAAAGCGTACCATGAGCTTGCCAAGGAGATCCTCATCGAAGATGGACATGAGATACCTGAGGTATAATTAGCGCTGGAACGCAGGTTCACAGCAAGATTACAGAAAAGAGAAAAAAATATCTATGGCAGCTAAACGATCCGGCCTGGGAAAAGGCCTAGACGCACTCATACCCACCCATCCTGAAGGGGAAATCCTTGCGGAGTTCGGCGGTGTACTCGAAGTTCCGCTGACGTTAATAGCCACCAATCCCTATCAGCCCCGAAGGGGGTTTGATGAGGAAAAACTAATGGAGCTGGCTTCCTCCATCAAGGAACACGGTATCATCCAGCCCCTGGTGATTTCCTCCCAGGTAGAAGGCCAGGAACAAAAGTACTCCTTAATTGCCGGGGAACGGCGCTTGCGTGCCGCCCAGATGGCCGGCTTGAAAACCGTGCCGGCAGTACTGCGTGAGGCTGACAGCCAGGACCACCTGCTGCTGGCACTGATCGAGAATGTTCAGCGAGCGGATCTCAACCCCCTGGAAACTGCCACCGCCTACCAAAGTTTAGCAGTTGAATTTGACCTCTCTCACGAAGAGATTGGCAAGCGGGTTGGGAAAAGCCGTACTGCGGTCACAAATACACTGAGGCTGTTGGATCTGCCGGATGTGGTCCAGCAAGCAATTAGAAAAAATCAGATCAGCATGGGCCATGCCCGAGCGTTACTGGCCTTACCGACCATCAAAGCCCAAAGCGCAGCCCTGCAGACCATCCTGACCCAGGGGTTTAACGTTCGCCAGACAGAGGACCTGGTTGCCCAACTGAAAGGGAAGAAAAAGGCCAAATCTCCTAAAAAGAATCCCAAATCGCCGGAGTTAAAAGCCCTGGAAGAGGATCTGCAGTCAGCTCTCGGTACCAAAGTGCGCCTGACACGGTCTAACAAGGGTTCCGGCACGATCACGGTACATTACTACTCCGATGAGGAGTTCAACTCCTTGATGGACCATTTTCTGAAAAAATAAATCCCACATCTATCGTCGGGAGATCCGGCATGCCAACTCTTACCCTGACCAATGCCCGCATATTCACCATGGACCCGGGCCATCCCTTTGCGTCCGGCCTGGTCATCGAAGAGGGGAAGATCACCCGGATCCTGTCGCGAGGAGAGGATCTCCCAAATCAAATAAACGCAGAGACCATCGATCTGGGGGGCAAGACAGTTCTGCCAGGACTGATAGACAGCCATCTCCATCTGCGCAACTATGCCGAAACCCTCCAGAAACTGAACTGTGAGACCAATACCATCCAGGAATGCCTGAATCTGGTTAAGGAAAGAGTTCACTCCACTCCACCCGGAAAGTGGATCCTGGGCCACGGCTGGAACCACAACCTCTGGCCGGGAGGGTATGGAACCGCTGAAGATTTGGATCAAATCAGCACCAAGCACCCCATTTATTTAACTGGCAAATCCCTTCACGTTTCGTGGGCGAACACAACCGCGCTTGACATGGCCGGAATCACCAGGAACACGCCTGACCCTTCCGGGGGTATCCTGGGAAGAGATCCGGATGGGAATCTAACCGGGATTCTTTTTGAAGAGGCTGTGAAAATAATCGAAAAGGCGATCCCTCTCCCCACAAGGGATGAAACAGTCCAGGCAATCTCCACGGCTCAGGAAAGTCTGTGGCGAATGGGCCTAACCGGGGTGCATGATTTTGATCAAGTTCCCTGCCTGGAAGCGCTAAAAACGCTGGTGGACCAACATCGACTTAAACTCAGGGTCTTGAAAAGCATACCTGCAGACTATCTTGAAGAAGCAATTGAGGAAGGAATCCGAACAGGGGATGGCAGCGATTGGTTGTGGTATGGGGGCGTGAAGGATTTTATGGACGGCGCCCTCGGTCCCCAAACCGCTGCCATGATCAGTCCCTACCAAGGCACAGATGCGATAGGCATGTTGCTGAAGAGCGAAGATGAGATCTACCAGCTGGGCCGAGAAGCGGCCTCAGGGGGACTCTCTCTTGCTATCCATGCCATTGGCGATCTGGCGAACCGCACCCTCCTGGATGCGCTGGCGCGGGTGAGAAAATTCGAACACGATCAGGGAATCAAAGCCCTGCCCCACAGGATTGAACATGTTCAGATCCTCCATCCCGAAGATATTTCTCGGCTGGCAGCTTTGGGTATCACCGCATCCATGCAGCCGATCCATGCCACCTCGGACATGGCTATGGCAGATACCTATTGGGGAGAGCGCACCCGTTATGCGTATGCTCCAAAAATGCTTTTGAACCAGGGGGTGCGCGTGATTTTTGGCAGCGACGCTCCGGTGGAAAGCCCCAATCCCTGGCTGGGAATTCACGCCGCTGTCACTCGCAGGACAAGAGCAGGAACGCCCGGACCGGATGGCTGGCACCCGGAAGGGCGACTCTCCCTGAAACAAACCCTGACAGCCTTCACCTCCGCAGCCGGGGAGGCAGCAGGGAAAGGCAGACAGCAAGGACGATTGGCACCCGGCTATTGGGCTGATTGTATAATCCTGGCAGAGGATCCCTTCAGCTGCCTCCCGGATGAACTCTGGAAAATCAAGCCCCTGGGCACGATGATCAACGGGGAATGGGTCTGGCGAGAATTTGAATAAATGATTTGCTCTCCTTTGCTGAGCAGCACGGGGAACTCAGAACGGAAACAACCAATTGGATAGGAAGCCAATGACCAAACCGCAGAGGGTTGACTGGGTAACAATAGGATTGATTTTCCTGCTCACCATTATGTATGCCTGGACCTTGCCGGACGTTCCCTTCCACCCAGATGAAAGCACACATATCTACATGAGTAAGGATATCTCCCAGAACCCCCTGGCTCTCGCCTGGGATGGGACCCTCCCTCTCAGCGCTGAAGAGAGAATTCGGGCTATTGACGCTCCCCTGGCCAAATATCTGATCGGTGTGGTCCGGGAGATCTTCTCCATCCCAGCTCTCAAAGACGACTGGAATTGGGGGCTCAGCTGGGAAGAAAACCTGACTGCGGGTGCTCTGCCATCAGATCAGCAACTTCTCTTTGCCCGGTCGACAATGGTCCTTCTGCTGCCTTTCAGCCTCTGGCTCTATTATCTTGCCCTTAAAAAGATCCTGCCTGCCATCCCGTCTCTGGCTGCTGTTCTCCTGCTGGGGCTGAATCCCCTCCTTCTTCTGCATGCTAGAAGGGCTATGTCTGAAGGCCCACTGTTCTTGGGTACCGCCCTGTTCCTGTGGGCTGCCACCAGGGACAAGCGGAATCCCTGGCTGATTGGTCTGGCATTGGGGATCGCTGTGGCTGCTAAACACTCAGCCCTGGGCTTGATCCCCGCAGCTTTTTTGTCAGTTGTCTTTCTGCCTGGTGAATCCCCTGTTATTAAAACAGCCTTAATCAAGATACTCAAAACCTCATTGGTATTATTTATAACCCTCCTGCTGCTGAATCCTTTTTACTGGAAACACCCCCTGGATGCCCTCAATGCGGGCAGCAGGGCTCGTTTCGATCTAGCCCGAGAACAGCAGGAAGATTATCTCGGCCGAATTGGCCTGAAGGGGCAACCTTTAGGAACAACGATACCCGGATTGGTCTTGAATATCTTCCTGACCCCTCCGCAAACCGAAGAAGTCGGAAACTACCTGCCGGAAACGGGGGAATCCCGGGAGAAGTATCTCGCAAATCCCATCCACTACTGGGGACGGGGTCTGATCAGCGGCTCGATCCTGGCCGCGCTCTCTCTCGTTGGAGTGGGACTTGCGTTTGGGAGGTTCCCGGCCAAGAAGCCCGCGGAAAGGAACAATCTTTTGATCTTTGCCCTGGCGACACTTTGGCTGGGGGTCTTTACAATCTTTTTAATCCCCTGGCAGCGGTATGTCGTGGTTCTACTTCCCTTTGTTTTCAGCTGGGTGGGAGTTGCCCTGGTGCCGATTTTCAAAGCCGGGGCAAAATCCCTTCCTGGAAATACCCCACTTAACTAAAAAAAATCCCCCTGCCAGCGCAAGGGGGTCCAGCAACGGGAATAGCACAGTTCACCCTGATCCAGCCCTCTGCAGGCCGGAATTCATCTATTGCACTGGGTGGTAAATCAGAATATATTCATGCAAACGGCCTGGCAGGCTGCGGTGCATCTTGCGCAGGCGGGCATCACAGGCGTCGATGATCGAGACGAATCTCAAATTGCCCTCTTCGTCAATTTCTGCTATGTAGCTCCCGGTATCTCCCAAACACAACGCATACCCTGTGGCTGTGATCTGGCCGTCTTCGATGGTCAGGTTCCACGAATCCGTGGAGCCGCGCTCAAGGTCTTCCAGAGAAGTAGCTACACTGAGCTTGCCATCAGGAAATACAGTCAACACAAAATTACCGGGATAAGCAGGAGCTATCCAGGTCCCTTCAATCTGCGCGATCTGGGTTACCCGCGTACTCGTAGATTCTACTGCTGGGGAGGAATTCTCTTCTACCACCTCTGGTTGGGGTTGGTCTGCTGTCGTGGGTTCTACCTCAGGAACCAGCGTTGGTTCTTCAGCACCACAAGCGGAAAGAGCCAGGCATAACACCAGCGTGATCAACAATGGAACATAAGATAATCGACCTTTCACAACACACCTCCATCAATCCCAACACGGGTATTATATCTCACCCAGGCAGGAGGAAAGGTTGCATTACAGAAATGGAAGGAGGACAAGGTTATTCTTTCAATCTCCGCAGGTCACCTTCCCGCACTGTAACCCCCTCGGCGTCCAATCGCTCCAGAAAAGCCAGCATATATTTCCTGGAGCTGCCGAACATGTCCCTGGCCTGGGCAACTGTGATCGTCTCTTCTTTGCTCAACTTCTCCTTAATTTTTTCGACCATCTTTTGATATGCCTCCGGGCTGAAGACCACCTCAGATGAGATCTGCTGCAGGCGCCCCAGGGTGACCAGAGCCAGGTAAAGGTCCTCGCCAACTGCGGCTTTGCAGTTCGCAACTGACGGCGGCTGGGTTGGATTGATAGAGAACTGCGCCAGCAAATTCTCGATCAGCTTCTCCTGGGCATCGCTAAACACAACCTGGAAATCCTGCCTGCGGATATAAGGTCCACTTTGCGCTACCAGACCTGCTTTCACCTGCTGATCTACCGCTTCCCGAAAAATATCATCCTTGAGGCCGGATTGGCTTTTAAGCTCTTCCAGGGGCATGCCTGGTTTCAGCGGGAACTGCCGATGGTACTCATCGATCCTTGTGATCAATCCAGAGAGCAGCCCATTCCAGACACTCCGCAGAGCAACTCGCTGCCCTTTGGTTCCAGCCTTGCCAAAAACCAGGAAGATTCCCCCTGCAATTAATTCTCTCAGTTTTTCAGCGGCTTGGTCTTGATCCAATCCGGATTGTTGGACCAGATCCCCCCAGAACATCACGCCCTCCCGGTTTAAGACCTGGATCAGAATATCCCCAGGATCACCGCCAGTTAATGCTTCCAGCCTCGCCAAGACCTGATCATCGAACCGCTTATGGCGTCTCCGGGGGTGTGGGTCAAGGATGACCCCCCCCCCCAATGTTTCTGAGGGAGATGGACGGCGCAGAATATAGCGGTCGCCGCGGACAGCAACTACAGGCTCTGCAATCTCCAGCTGCAGCCAACCCTCAGAACCAGGAAGAAGGAGGTCCTGCCCCAGCAATCGTACCCGGGCAGTTGTTTCATCCGCACCCAGGAATAGTTTCACTTCCTGGTCATGCTGAATGGGTTTTTCAAGACCAGCCAGATATTGGAAGCGGACATCCAAACGCCTGGAGGATTCATACGTTCCGGGTAATATGACCACATCACCCCGTTTAATATCGCCCTGATCGATTCCGGAGATATTTACAGCCACGCGATTTCCCGGGCCGATCTCCTGCACTTCCTGATTGTGGTTCTGTAGTCCCCTGATCCGTCCTTTAATGCCGCCTGGCAGGAGGTTAATTTCATCTCCTACCTGGAACGTGCCATCCAGCAGGGTTCCCGTCACGACAGAACCAAAACCTGACATTAAAAACACCCGATCCACGGACAGGCGGGGACGACCCAGGTCCAGTCGGGGCGGCTGATCTTCCAACACGGTCGCCAGAGTGGACAATAAATCGTCAAGGCCTGTTCTCTTTTTAGCTGAAACCCGGACAATAGGAGCTCCTTGTAAAGCGGTACCGGATAAGAGTTCATGGATCTCAATTTCCACCAGATCCAACCATTCCAGGTCATTTACCAGATCGGTCTTAGTGAGAGCAACCACGCCCTTGGTGATTTCCAGAAGATGAAGAATATCCAGGTGCTCTCTGGTCTGAGGCATCACCCCCTCATCAGCGGCAACCACCAGCAGACAGGCATCAATACTGCCTATCCCTGAAAGCATGTTCTCAATAAAATCCCTGTGTCCTGGCACATCCACCACGCTGATCGTTTTGCCATCGGGCAATTCAAGACTATCAAAACCCAACACAATACTCATTTCTCGCTCACGTTCTTCCCGTAGGCGATCAGGGTGTGTGCCTGTGATGGCTTCAATCAAGGTTGATTTGCCGTGATCTACATGGCCTGCTGTGCCGATGATATAGGTCATTTATCTCCGCCGCACCACAGGGTTAGCGAAATCCATCCATAATCTGTTCAAAGTCACCAGCCCACTCCCGCATTAATGCCAGCAAACTTTGAAGCTGGGATTCCGAGTAGTTGCTGATCTGGGTCAGCTGATCCTCAATTTCCTGTAAACCATCCTCAAGGACCGAAATCCTGCTCTGCCCTTCCTGAACTTGTCTGTCCTGCAGTTTGGAGTGCTCTTTCAGGGAAACAATATGGTTTGTCCAGCGCTTCTGGTCATCCGCAATAAAAGTGTTCCATTCAGCCCGGAATTTTTCATCTGCCAGGCGCTGCATTTCCGTTATTTCGTTTACTCTACGATTCAACAGAGCGGACAGGTCTGCCAGTTTTTCCTGCATGCGTTTGACATCCCGATGCGTGGTGTCCAGCTTGGTCATTTGGTCATCCAGGTCTTTGGCTTGTTTTTCCATGCTATCAAAACGAGCCATCCTATCCTTCCAGATACCATCCCACTCCGTCTGGCGGAGAGCTCCCGCTTCCAGGAAGTCTTCCTGCTCTTTTTTAAGCTCTCGCCGGGAGGCTTCCAATTCCTGGACCCGGGTTTTTATCTTCTGGTAATCATTCCTCACCAGATCCATAAACCCCCGCATTTCATCCATCCGCTTCCTGACAGCGGAAATCTCACCCTGGATATCGGCGCTGCGTTTGATGTCTTTCTGGCGTTCAACCTTGATAGTTTTGGCAGTCAGCTCAATTTCCTTGAATCCCTTCTGCACATCAGAAAAAGATTGCTCTAGTTCCCTCAAGGACGAATTAACCCGAGATTCTTCCTCGATCCTCGTATCCATCTCTTTTTCGAGTTCTTTTACACGCTTGAAATCCTCGCGGATCTTTTTCTGCTGCGTTTCCAAACTGCGGATCTGGGCTGTGATCATTTTTTTTGCGTCAGCGATCCAGCTCTTATAGAGCTTTTCCTGGTCCTTGATCTCCTTTTTTCGTTCTACCCTCATCGAACTCAATTCAACTTCAAAGTCGTCCACTTTTGTGACTGAAGTCCGCAATCGAGTTAGATCACTATCCAGCTCCTTGTCTGTCTTCTGCAGGGAATCCAACTTGCCCTCTAATGCAAGCAATCGATCTTCTAAACCGGACAAGATTGTTTTGTCTTTCCTGCGTTCGTCATCCAGCCATTGCAGGCGTTTTTCCAATTGTTCAATATCCATGAATCTTCTCCTCAAAAATCAGACCAAAGGCATTGAGATTATACTTCAATTTCATCCCTGATCTCCTGAGCTATCCTATCCCAGGTCAAGATCCCATCATCATATCCGTGATGGTCTGGGCCATCCTGTAAACCACCTGGGGAAACAATCCCAATAAGAGCAAGATCAGATTCAAGGCGATGATCACACCCTTGTTGAAGCGCTCCCCCAGCTCCAGGTCAACCTCCTCTCCGGGATCCTCTATCAAAACGCTGAAGGCGCGCAATCCTCCTATGATCAAGCCCAGCGAGCCCAGCACCAGGATATTGTTGACCCAGCCAGGATAAGGATTCAGGCCGATCCCCAGTGCCAGGTAGATTGGAAAACCAGCCAGTAAAGGGAGGCCTGCAAGGGTAAAATAACTCACGACCAATCCAGAAGAGATCAGCGGCCACCGTCTGGCTGCGCCGGTGGCGGAATGAACTTCCAGATCTGGAAGACCTTCTTCCAATGTCGTCAGGGCTGAAGACCAGCCGCCCAGAGCAAGCGTCTGGACCATAACCATCGCAAAATAGAGAGGAAATCCCAACCGGAACAAACTTATCGCCAGCAAGGATCGGCCAATCTCTGAAATGATCAGCGCGGCCGACATGCGTCCAAGGTTCTTTGAAAATATTGCCAGCAACCCCCCCATAACCAACATCAACGCCCCTGCTAACTGCAAGGGGGCTTGAAGGTCGATCCCCTGCGAAAACCAGCCTCCCTCAGTCAAAAATCGGGAACCAAATAGAAATATACCCAGGAAATAGACATTAAATAAGTATCCGCTAACAAAGGGATGATTTCTTTCCGCTACCATCGGGATCCAGCTGATGAATGGGAATATGGAAAGCAAAAATGAGAATCCCAGGGCAAGGATAGAC
>DRBO01000082.1 GCA_011039385.1 Chloroflexota bacterium
GAATTTGGACAGCACCCTTCTCAAAGAAGAGATCGGGTTCAAGCACCGCTACTCCATGGAAGCCGGCATCCGGGATGCCGTTGCCAGGGTAAGGCAGAGCTATGACCTGCCGCCCCTGGACGGATTTGATCCCGTAGAACTGTATTGATCGGCCAAAAGCCGATCGATCTCAGTGGTATCAGCCGGATGCGAGACCAGAATCGTTTGTGACGTTTAACCCCGCTGCTGTCCGAAGTTTTAAGACAATATATTACTGGCTTTAGCTGGGCAGGTGTGTTAAATTTCATATTAAGCCTGAAGACTTGATAAACGTTTGAGTAATCGTATATGATGAAATCAGTCATAAGTCCGACAACCACAACTACGGTCCGCCGATGACCACTCTCAACGATCTCGCAAAAATTGCCCAGGTCAACGTCTCAACGATTTCCCGCTATCTATCCGGGGAGCTGAAGGTTACACCTGCTACAGAAGCGCGCATCAAGGATGCCATTGCCCAGACCAACTACCAGCCCAACCTGCTGGCCCGCAGCCTTCGCAAAGGAAAGACCGATACCGTAGCCGTCCTGGTCCCAGACATCTACCAGATTGGCATCAGCGGCATCATCGCTGGCATTGATAAACGCATCTCTTCCTCCAGCAAGACTTTGATGATCCTGATGACCGGCAACAACAGGAAGCGCGAGACTGAAGCCATCCAGGAGCTCTGCTACCGCCGAATAGACGGCATCATCATCGTTGGTAAGGCCTTTGAAGGCGAGGAGCCCGACCAAGGGATCGAAACCCTCGAGAGTGCCAGCATTCCCCGCGTACTGGTTTCGCGTAACTTCGCTGAGTCCAATATCGTCGAGATCGCCCCCGACCAGGCTGACGGCGCCTTCCAGTTGACCGAGCACTTGATCAACTGCGGCTACAGGAAGATCGGACTGATCCTGGGCTCGAGGAACCACCCTAGCGACCTCTTAAAATTGGCTGGCTACCGTGAGGCCCTCCAAGCTCGCGGTTTGGAGTTTAACGAGGACCTGGTGAAGGAAGGGCATTACACGACGGAAAACATCAACCGCATCGTCAGTAAGTTGCTCCATGAGGAAGTGGATGCTATCTTCTGTGCCACCGATACCATGGCCATCTCTGCCCTCCAGTTCGTCCAGTTCTCCGGGCTGTCAGTCCCCGGGGATATCGCTATCGCTGGGTATGGCGGCGGAGGCTGGCCGGATATGCCCGTCCCCAACCTGACCACCGTGGATGCTCACATCAAGAAGCTGGGAAACACTGCTGCCAGCCTGTTATTGGATATCATCGATGGCAAGGATGACTTTGTTATGCTGAACATCTGCCCGGTCCATTTGAAGGTGGGCACCACCACCTGATCAGGTGGTATTTGCTGAAAATGGTATTGAACTGAACGAGCCGGCTAAACCGGTCAGGGATGGGTTGCCTGACCCAGAACCGGGAACAATCAACAGGAGATTTCATGTTCGATCATAATCCACTCCTGAAATCCTGCTGGGAAGACATATCTGGCAGCAGGCGCAGGGGATGGATCTACCTCTAGATTATGTGTAAGTAAGGAGGCATTTGTGCCTTTTGGATACCACGGAAGAATTCTCCATTGTGATCTGACGAGACGGATCCTGACTGTTGAGGAACCTGACGCCGGGTTTTACCGCAAATATCTGGGCGGGAGCGCAATAGGCAATTATTACCTGCTGCGGATGTTGGAACCCGGGGTCGACCCACTCAGTCCTAAGAACCTCCTGGTCCTTTCCACCAGCGTCATGACCGGGACCCCCCTGGCTGGCCAGAGTCGTTTTGACGCAGCCGCGAAATCTCCCCTGACCGGTGGTGTTGGGAGCTCCCAGGCAGGAGGTTTTTGGCCGGCCCAATTCAAGTTCACAGGGTTCGATGCGGTTGTGATCCAGGGGGCAGCCTCTTCCCCGGTCTACCTCTGGATCCACCAGGGCCAAGCTGAGCTTAAAAGCGCAGACCATCTCTGGGGTTTGGTTACCGGGGATGTTCAGAGGGCGATCCGGGAGGAGCAAGGGGACAGCAAGATCGAGGTGCTGCAGTGCGGTCCAGCTGGTGAGCAGGGAGTGCTCTTCTCTGCCATGATCAATGACTGCACCCGTGCCAATGGCCGCAACGGTCTGGGCGCAGTGATGGGAAGCAAGAATTTAAAAGCAGTTGCCGTACGGGGAAAGAACCTGCCTGAGATCGCCGACCGGGAAACCCTCAAGGAGCTGGCCAAATACGGGGCGGAGCACGTCCCGCAAGGCCTGCAACTTTACGGTACCGGGGAGGGAGTGGACTGGCAGCAACTGGCGGGAGGCCTGCCGACCAGGAATTACCAGAGCGGGGTTTTCGAAGGCGCCAAGGATATTGCGGGCACGACCATGGCGGAAACCATCCTCAAGGACCGGTCTACCTGTTATGCCTGCCCTATCCGCTGCAAGCGTGTGGTCGAGGTCAAGGATCCTGAGTTTAAGGTCGACCCAATTTATGGCGGACCGGAGTATGAAGCCCTGGCAGCTTTTGGCTCTTACTGCGGCGTGGATGATCTCAAGGCAGTCGCCAGGGCCAATCAGCTCTGTAATATGTACGGCATGGACACGATCTCATGCGGGGCAACAATAGCCTGGGCGATGGAGTGTTTTGAAAAAGGATTGATTGGCCTGGAAGAGACCGACGGCCTGGAGCTGGAATTCGGGAATACCCGGTCCATGCTGACAGCCGTGGAACGGATCGCCAGGCGGGAAGGGGATTTCTTCCATCTACTGGGCGAAGGCTCGGCCCGAGCAGCCGCGAAGATCGGCCGCGGCGCGGAGGAATTCCTCACCACGGTCAAGAAACAGGAAGCCCCGGCCCACATGCCCCGGGTCAAGCGCTCCCTGGCTTTGATTTATGCCGTGAATCCCAACGGGGCTGACCACCAATCCCATGAGCATGATCCGGCCTATTCTGAGGGGGATGGCTGGGAGATCTGGAAGGACAGAATGGAGCTGCTGGGATTGACCTCTCCCCAGCCAATCCAGGATCTCGGGAAGGAAAAAGTCCGCTATTCCCTGCGTACCCAGTGGGTCTACAGCCTGCTGGACAGTCTGGTATTGTGCCAGTTCGTCTTTGGCCCGGCTTGGCAAATCTACGGTCCCCAGCAGATCATCCAGGCTGTCAGAGCTGTGACTGGCTGGGAAGTCAGCCTGGAAGAACTGCTTCAGGTGGGGGAGCGCCGGTTGAACATGATGCAGGCTATTAATGCCAGGGAAGGGATTGGCCGTCAGGATCCCCCTCTACCTCCTAGATTCTTCGAACCTCTCCCTGATGGTCCCAGTCAGGGGCTGACCATTGATCGAACTGAGCTGCTGGAGGCCATTGAAACCTATTACCAGATGGCGGGCTGGGAGCTGGAAAACGCCCAACCGACCCGGAGCAAGCTAAGTGAGCTCGATTTGGACTGGGTGGCGGATCTCCTGGAACAGGCCGGGCAGAACTAGGCTGGGCGCTTCTGCAAACCTTGTTAAGGAAAGGGAGCCGCAGACTGGTGGATGGCAAGTCTTCGGAAGGTTAGAATGTATTTTCAAAGACAGTTAAAATTGCTTGCAGACTGCCAGCGGAGGAGGAAATTGTGACCAAAGACCTGCGAAGTTTTCTTGATTTCTTACGCCGGGAGCATCCGGAGGAGATCCTGGAAATCAAAAGCCAGGTGGATCTGGAATACGATATGACGACCTATGTCATGGAGCTGGAACGAAAAGGTAAATTCCCGCTGCTTTTCTTTCATGACGTGAAAGGATATCCTTTTCCGGTGGTGGTGAACACCTTTGCCAGCCGGCGGAGGATCGGCCATGGTATTGGTCTGGAGGAAAAGGAATTGATCTCCGGCTGGAAAGCTCGTTCCTCTGACCGGATCCCACCCCAGCCTATCGAAGATGCACCCGTTAAAGAGGTCATCCAACTGGGAGATGAAGTCGACCTGAATAACTATCCCATCCCGGTCCATTTTGAGATCGACGGAGGCCGCTACATCACCGGTGGCGTGGCAATCGCCAAAGACCCCGACACCGGTGTTGGAAATTTGAACTTCACCCGCATGCAGGTCCACGGTCCAAGGACCCTGGGCGCCAGCATGCACTCGCGGGGGGATCTGTGGGATTTCCAGCGCAGGCAGGAGGAAAGAGGAAAGCCGCTTGAGATTGCTGTAGCGATCGGCGTTCATCCAGCCATTTCGGTAGCTGGGGCTACGAATCTACCCATCACTGAGGATGAGATGGCGCTTGCAGGAGCGCTGATGGGAGAGGGCGTGCCGGTTGTCCAGGCGGAAACCGTGGATCTGCTGGTACCAGCCCAGGCTGAGATGATCATCGAGGGGCAGATTCTGCCCAATACCTTCGAGGATGAGGGGCCGCTGGGCGAGTATACCGGCTATGCCTCCAGCCGCTCGACCAGGAATGTTTTCCAGGTCACCGCGGTTACGCATAGAAAAGATATGATCTACCAGGACATCGTGCCCGGGGCATCCGCCGAGCACTTGAATTTAAGCAAGGTGTCCCGCATCCCCCGGACTTTTGATTCGGTCAAGGCGGTGTTTCCGAATGTGGTCGACATGAATTATCCCATGTCAGGCACACATTACCACTGCTACGTCTCTCTCAAGCAGACCATCGAGGGACAGGCCAGGCAGGTCATGATGCTCATCTTCGGCCTGGATCCCTATATAAAACACATCATTGCTGTCGACAGTGATGTGGATGTCTTTGATGAGAAACAGGTCCTGTGGGCCCTGGCCACCCGGTTCCAGGCTGACCGCGATCTGTTCGTTGTCCCTGGGCTTCCGTCCAACCTGCTCGATCCCTCCCTGGAGGGTAAGGTGGGAGCCAAGATGGGAATGGACGCAACCATGGGCCTGGATACACCGGCAATCCCGATCCAGATCAGCTCTGAGTCCATCCAGAAAATCAGAAAGGAGCTCAAGGACCTGGGACTGGAATGACGGGTTGGGAACCGATATCACCAGGACAGTCAGGGATATTCCTGACTGAGGGATCGGCACCCCCAGGAAGATGTCGTTTTATCGAGCACACAGGATGCATTTAGGAAGTATATTGGAATAGGTGAGTTATGAACGCATTATCGATCGATCTGACATCTGGCACGATCACAGAACTGCCCATCAGCCAGGAAAGCATGCGCTGCTACCTGGGCGGTCGGGGCCTGGGTGCCAGATATCTTTATGACCATCTCCCGAAGAACACGGACCCTTTGAGTCCGGAAAATATCCTTGGCCTGTGGACCAGCCCCTTGATGGGCACTGGCGCGATCTCGATGGTCAAGATTTGTGGGGTGACCAAGTCTCCTCAGACAGGCACAATTCTGATGAGTTTGATGGGAGGTTATTTCGGGCCGGAACTGCGCTTTGCGGGTGTAGATGGCTTGATATTTCACGGCCGATCAGAAAAACCGGTCTATCTTTTGATAAAGGAAGGTGTGCCTGAGCTGCTGCCGGCAGAGGACCTGTGGGGGCTGACCACCCGGGAAACAGAGCAGAAGATCACTAAGGACCTGGCTTTGAAGAGGATCCAGATCGCCAGCATCGGTCCCGCGGGGGAGAATCTGGTAGCCTTTGCCTCGATCATGCACCAGGGAGATGCCATGGGCAGGGGGGGGATCGGAGCCGTGATGGGTTCCAAGAATCTCAAGGCCATCGCGGTCAGTGGAAAGCAGGCCCCAGCACTGGCTGAACCGGACCGCTATCAGGCTGCAGTCAAACGCATTGCCCAGGTGTACAGAGATTCCGAAGCCATCGCCCTGTTCGGTAGCACCGGAACGACTCAGCACGTGGATGGCTTGAATTTGAAGCATATGTATCCTACCCGGAATTTCCAGGATGGGAGATTTGAGGAATATCAGCAGGTCAACGCGGAGACCCTGTACGAGAAGCATGTCCTGAAGCGGACTACCTGCCAAGGGTGCTCGGTGCGCTGCCGGCGGGAATCTACCAACCAGGAAGGACCTTACGCAGGAACGAGAACCGATGGTCCTGAGTATGAGACTTTGTGGGGTTTCGGCGGGTTATGCGGCAACAACTCTTTGGATGCGGTCATTAAAGCCAATGATCTCTGCCTGGAATACGGCCTGGATACAATCTCTGCAGCCGGGGTGATCTCCTTTGGGATGGAATGTTTTGAAAAGGGGCTGATTTCCACCAAGGAGACGGGGGGGATAGAACTGAGATTCGGGAACCCGGATGCCATCATTGCGATGCTGCCCCGGATCGCCAAAAAAGAAGGTTTCGGGAGGATCCTGGCAGAAGGATCCCGCCGTGCGGCGGAGCTGATCGGGGAGAATACCAGGGAGTACGCCATGCAGGTCAAAGGGTTGGAGCTGGCCGGCTATGATCCCCGCAACGCCAAGGGGATGGCCCTGGGTTATGCTACCTCGCCCAGGGGAGGCTGCCACGAGCGGGGCTACCTGACAGCGGAAGCGGTGGGCTTTCCTCCCGGCGTGGACCGCCTGGCATATGAAGGAAAGGGAGAACTGGTCAAGGAAGCCCAGGACATGGTGGCTATCAAGGATTCCCTTTCCTTTTGTGTGCTTTCCAGCGCTGGGACCAGCCTGGATGACATGGCAGAGCTGTTCTCAGCCGCAGTTGGTATCGAGGTGACTCCCCAGGATTTATTGGAAGCAGGGGAGCGGATCAATAATCTGGAGCGTCTCTTTAATATTCGGGAGGGATTCACCAGAGCGGATGACACCCTGCCGCGGCGCTTTTTGAAGGACCCTATTTCAGATAATCAGGGCAATCCCCAATTGGTCGATCTTGAAAGACTGCTCGATATGTACTACCTGGCCCGCGGATGGGATCGGGAAGGGCGCCCTCTGCCCGAAACGCTGGAAAGGCTGGGAATGGGAACTGCCGCCAATCTTGGAAATCCGGTGGTGAGCCGGTAAGTTGAAGTGCTGCTATGAAAAGAATCATTATTGGTATTTCAGGAGCATCCGGGGCAATTTACGGGATCAGGGCACTCCAGATCCTGAAAGAGGATCCGGAAATTGAAACTCATTTGATCCTCTCGCAAGCTGCCGGTTTGACTATCGAGGTCGAAACTGACTGGAAAATCAGCCAGGTTCAGGACCTGGCGTCAGTAAGTTATCCCGAGAAGGAAATCGGGGCACCGGTTGCCAGCGGGTCCTTCCAGACTGACGGGATGCTGATTGCACCCTGTTCGATCAAAACCCTCTCTGCGGTCGCTAACTCCTATGCGGATAATCTGCTGACCCGGGCTGCAGATGTCCAACTCAAAGAAGGCAGGCCGGTTGTGCTGATGGTTCGTGAGACTCCCCTGCACTCCGGGCATATCCGCCTGATGAGCCTGGCTGCTGCCAGCGGGGCGGTGATCTTCCCCCCAGTCCCGGCTTTCTATGGACGTCCCCAATCTCTGGACGAAGTGGTCAGCAGTTCTGTAGGCCGGGCTTTGAGCCGACTGGGAATCGATAATTCTAAATATCCACGCTGGGAAGGCGGAGTACCTGGAGGCCTGGGTGATTGAAACCAGATCCTTCCGCTATCAGGATAGAGATTACCGGCTTCAGGCTGAGATTGTCTCTTGCGGGAAGGATCTATGCATCCTGGTGAGCGGGGGAGATCGACCGCATATCGGCGCTGCAGCCCTTGGGGTTTGGACCTGCGGAGCATTTAATTCTGGAAAAAATACGGCAACATCCTCAGTTATCAGTGTTCCAGGCCATAAAGAGGGTCAACTGGCCCTGGAAGCGGCAGAACAGCTTTCGAAGATACTAAAAAGGACGGTAGTAGTCACGGTAGGCATCCATATCAAGGGTATCTCTCCTGAACTGATTGACAAGGTCGTTGAAGAATTCCATGGTCTTGTCGCTGACCTCTCAGAGACTTTACTGGCGAGGTGACGAATTAAATCTGGACTGATCGGTTGTGGTAAAAAATATTAAATTCAAAACGAGGGAACCATGGAAATATGGCGGATTGATGTAGAAAAGCAGACTTTATCCCGGGAGCTGGTTCCGGATAGTTGGATGAGATTGGGTGGGCGGGCTCTCTTAGCTCAGATAATGGTAGACGAGGTGCCACCAACCTGTTTGCCTTTAGGGCCCGATAATAAACTGATCTTCGCACCGGGCTTGCTGGTCGGACATATGCTCAGCTCCTGCGACCGGATCTCGATCGGGGGTAAAAGTCCATTAACAGGCGGCATCAAAGAATCCAATGCCGGCGGACGGACTGGATTCCAGCTGACCAACCTGGGCATCAAAGCGCTGATCATTGAAGGAAAACCCCAGGGTGATGGTTCATGGCTCATCCATCTCTCGTCGGCAGGGGTCCGGTTCGAGAAAGCTGGTGATCTCAGTGGTCTTGGAGTATACGAGACCGCTTCCCGCCTGCTGAATCTATTCGGCAAACAGGTGGCAATTTCCTTGATCGGTCCTGGGGGCGAGATGGAACTCAGGTCGGCTGGGATCCAGAATATTGATAAAGACGGCGTGCCCTCCCGTATCGCTGCCCGGGGCGGATTGGGCGCCGTCCTCCATTCCAAAGGTGCCAAGGCCATTATCATAGACGCATCGGGGGGCAGCAAGCCTCCCCTGGTGGATGAAAAGGCATTCCGAGCTGCCCAGAAGGTATACAACAAAGCCCTGCTTGGTCATCCACAAACTCACACTTATGCGGATTACGGAACTGCTGCCATGGCCAGCATGTGCAATGCCTACGGTGGGCTGCCAACCCGGAACTTCTCCACGGGGCAATTTGAAAAGGTGGATCAACTGTCCGGAGAGCACATGCGCCAGCTGCTGTTAGAGCGGGGAGGAGAAAGTGAAACCACCCATGCCTGCATGAATGGCTGCGTGATCCGCTGCTCAAATGTCTTCGGCGGAAAGGATGGGAAGGCGATTGTCTCACCATTGGAATACGAAACCATTGGTTTGATGGGCTCCAACTTGGGAATAGGGAATCTGGATGATATTGCTAAATTAAATTGGGAAGCGAATGATCTGGGGTTGGATACCATTGAACTCGGTGCTGCCCTGGGTGTCGCTGCTGAGGCGGGATTGATGGAATTCGGGGACGGAAAACGCGCTTTGGAGCTGGTCGACGAGATCCGGGCAGGCACTCTGCTTGGCAATATACTAGGCAACGGCGCAGAAGCAACCGGGCGGGAACTTGGTATCGAGAGAGTCCCAACGGTAAAAGGACAGGCCATGTCTGCCTATGATCCCCGGGCGATCAAAGGCACCGGTGTGACCTATGCCACCTCTCCCCAGGGCGCGGACCACACAGCCGGACTAACCATCCGGGCCGATGTCGATCACACCGATCCCAAGGGGCAGGCAGAACTCTCCCGGGACGCTCAGATCAAGATGGCTGGCTACGATACCTTGGGAGCCTGCCTTTTTTCAGGTTTTGGATACGCGGTCTCTACCAGCAGCATCTCGGATTTGCTCAATGCCCGCTACGGCTGGGATGTGGATGAGGAGATCCTGCGAGAGCTGGGCAGAGTGGCCTTGAAGCTGGAACGGGAATTCAACCGCGGAGCAGGCTTCACAGCTGCAGATGACCGCATCCCGAAATGGATGACTGAGGAATCGCTCTCACCATCCAATGCCATTTTCGACGTGCCTGAGGAGGATCTGGATTCCTTGTTCAATTGGTAGATGGTTCATTCACACGCCCTTCCTCTGGAAGGTTTTAGAGTCCAGTTTTCAACTGCACTTAACAGTTAAAAATGGAAGCTATTTCCAGACAGGATCGTCTATCAATCAGGCATATTCTGAATTAGATGTGGGCTGACAGGGTTGGAAAGGCTACTCCGCATGGTGCCAGATCCCCCTGTTCTCTATCATCCACTCCTGGGAGTTGAGGGCCTCTTCTCCATCAGCTTTATTGACAGGTTCATAACTGCCGTCAGCCAACAATCTCCTGGCCTTGACATTATCCCGGAGGTGAATGTTCAGAATTTCATCCCGAATGGCCTTTTTCACTCCCTCATCCTCAACCGGGAAAAGGGTTTCCACTCTGCGGTATAGGTTTCTCGGCATCAAATCAGCGCTTCCCAACAGGATTTCTTCCTCGCCCCCATTCCGAAAATAATAGATTCTAGGGTGTTCCAGGAAGCGGCCTACAATAGACGTCACAGTGATATTATCACTAATGCCGGGCACACCCGGCCGCAGGCAGCAAATTCCCCTGGCTTGGATAACCACTTTCACGCCCGCCTGGGAAGCCCTGTATAGCGCTTCTATGCATGACTGGTCCACCAGGGAATTCATCTTAAATGCCAGGTAGCCATTGCCACTGTCTTGATGGGTTTTGATCTCTCTCTCGATCCTGGAAATAATTCCCTCCTGCATGGACCCGGGAGCGACCAGGAGCTTTCGATACTCTTCATCCCGGGAATAACCAGTTAAGCCGTTAAACAGGGCTGATACGTCCTTCCCCAGTTCAGGATCACAGGTAAAATAACCAAGATCAGAATAAACTCTGGCTGTGACATCATTGTAATTTCCTGTCGCCAGATGGATGTAACGTCGGATACCTTCCAGTTCGTGACGGATCACAACACTGACTTTGGCGTGTGTCTTTAATCCCACCAGGCCGTAAACGACATGGACACCAGCTCTTTCCAGAGACTTGGCCCAAACGATATTGTTCTCCTCATCAAATCTGGCTTTCAGCTCCACCAGAACCGCGACCTGCTTTCCGTTTTCCCTGGCATCCATCAAGGCTGCTACGATCGGGGAGTCAGGTCCTACCCGATAAAGGGTCATCTTGATGGCAAGCACTTCCGGATCCCTGGCCGCCTCGCGAATAAAGCGGATCACAGGGTCAAAACTATCATAAGGGTGGTACAGGAGGATATTTTTCCTCCGCATGACAGAAAACATGCTTTCATCTGTTGACAGACAAGGAGGAATTGCGGGCTGGAACGGTTTATCTTTCAAATCCGGCCGATTGATCCTCATCAACTCCATGACGTCACTTAAACCAATCGGTCCATCAAGCACATAAATCTGGTAAGAAGCAACATCCAGGTTGGTCCGCAGGATTTGGCGAACCTGTTCAGGCATGGTGGTGTCGATTTCCAGCCGGATGGCAGAACCAAACTGGCGTTCCCGGACACTTTCCTCAATGGCCGACAGCAGATCAGAAGCCTCATCTTCCTCGATTTCAGGGTCCGCATCCCTTGTCACCCGGAAAGGATAAGCTGCTTCGATCTTTAAACCCGGGAAAAGCAAATCCAGGTTAGCTTTCACTATCTCTTCAAGCCAGACAAAATTTGTCGAAGTGTGGTCATCCAGGCCCAATTCCTGGAATTCACCCGCCGTTTCCTCGCTGGGGATAGCGATCAACCTGGAGTATATCCTGGGCACCTTTAAACGGGCGAACCGCTGTCCGTGTTTGGGGTCGTTCAGTACAACAGCCAGGTTCATGGACAGATTGGAAATATGCGGGAAAGGGTGCCCAGGGTCAAATGCCAGTGGTGTGAGAGCTGGATAGATCTCTTTCTTGAAATATCGGCGCAGCAATTTCCGCTGTTTCCGTTTCAGCTGGCTGTAGTAAAGAATTCGGATCCCCTGCTTTTCCAATTTGGGAAGCAGATCCTTTTTCCAGCAATCATACTGATGCTCCAAAATGGGCAGCAAGCGCTGCCGGATCATAGCCAGCTGCTCAGCAGGCAGCAATCCATCTGGGGGAATCGCATGGGCGCTGGCCTCAAGCTGCCTGCGCAAGCCAGAAACACGTATCATGAAGAATTCATCCAGGTTGCTGGAGAAAATAGCCAGGAATTTTAACCTTTCCAACAGTGGGTGAGATTTATCCAGCGCTTCTTCCAGGACGCGATCATTAAACCTGAGCCAGCTTAATTCCCGATTAATATATAGTCTCGGATCGCTCAGATCCCCAGAAGGATTGGTCAGTAATTGTTTGATGTTTTCAATCACCATCATCTGCTCCAGCGCAATAGCAGTGGTCAGATTCGCTCATTATCGCTAATTTTGACAGGCTGTCTGGCCAATCACTGCTTAGTGGGAAAAAATTTTACCACACTCGCAGGCAAGCAATTTTTATCCCTCAACTCCGTTTGCTGATAAAAGTTCCTCATTTGGCTGATTATAGATGATACATCCTTGCTCCACTTTTCCAGCCTGGCCATTTAGCAAATTGGTGTTAAACTTTCCTTGATAGAATCTTGTAATTAGATATAGTCTAACTCAAATCGGTTTAATATAGTTATTAATCGAACCGATACAAATGAGAGGGGATTTGTATGAAAAATCAGCCATATTCATTGATTGCCCTGATCATCTGCCTGTCAATCGCTCTGGCAGGTTGCCGGGATGAAATACAACCCCAGAAAATTGGTTCCCTGGGTGCTGCCAGCCAGCCTTCCCCGGAAGAAACCAGCCAGACCTCAGAAGAGATCATCTACGAAGTAGGAGACATTATCCGGGTCAACAATACCATCCTGGTTGTATTGGGATGGGATCAACCGCCGGGCGGTGATCTTAATCCCCCCGATGACGGAAAAAAATATCTGGTTGTGGATGTGATCATTGCCAATCAAGGTGAAAAGTCTTTTAACAGCTCACCCGTATTCCAGATGTCACTCAAAGATCCATCCGGGCAGAAATATAACCTGAACGGAAAAGCCAACCTGGCCAGCGGGACCAACCAGCCCAACGGCGAGGTCAATCCGGGAGAGGTCATCCGCGGCAAAGTTGGATTTCATGTCCCGGAGAACCTGACCGATTTTCTTTTTGTGTACGAGGCCAATCTGCTTGGGCAGGGAGAGGTCTCTGTGCATCTAGGCCCTGTTCCGGTGGCCATGGACCCCCCAGAAGACTTGAATTTGACCCAAACCCAGGAAATCTATCAAACCGGAGACCCGGTAAAGATTTCTGATCTCGTTATACAAATCCTTGAGGTTAAGTATCCAACATGGACGAAATTCGTAAAACCTAAAGAAGGATATAAATTTGCGGCGGTTGATATCCAGATCGAGAACCAGGGCAGCTCAGTGCAGGAAATTACCAGCGTAGTGCAAATGTACCTGAAAGACGAGACCGGACAGAAATACACTTTCCACCTGGGAGCTCAGTCTCTCCTTGATGCCGGACTTCCAGATGATGAACTGCAGCCCGGTGAAAAGGTCCGCGGTCAAATCGGATTCCAGGTCCCTGAAGATGCTCAAAACCTGGTTTTCGTCTTCGACGCTGAAATTTTCGGTTTCGGGAAGATTTTCATCACTCTGGAATAATCGCGGAAAACTTATTCAAGCCAACTCAGGTCTCGCTCAGTCCCCATGCCCCCTGCGATGCTGGTTGCGTCCGGAGTGGTTTCCCTCATGGGCGCTAACCTGGATAGCAGCCATACCTGGTGCCGGGCACTTGTTTTCACAAATACCGCAGCCGAGACACAAATGGGAAATGACGCGGGGGCGTTGGAGAGTGATTGTCCCACCACCCTCTGCTCTGACTTCAACCACCTCCAGTTCGATCGCCTTTTCGGGGATAGGACACATTTCCTCACAAACTATGCAGGGCTGGTTTTCCGCCCAGGGAAGGCAGCGGTTCCTGTCGATCTCTGCTTTACCGATCACTTGCTGGCGCTTGATCTCCAGGTTCAGGGGCGGGATCGCTTCCACGGGACAGACCTGTCCGCAAGCGTTACAGGAATAATCGCAGTAGCCGATCCTGGGAACCAGGACCGGGGTCCAAAAGCCTTCCACACCTCCCTCAAATACGGCCATTTGAATAGCATTTGTCGGGCAGACCGTACTGCACTCACCACAGCGGATGCAAGTGCTGAGCAGCATGTCGTTCATCACACCCGGAGGTCGAATCATCTTAGGGGAAGGGAGATCGCTGATCAGGTTGCTTTTCAGCAAACCGACCCCTACAACTGCGCTTCCCAGGGAGAATAAGGCTTTCCTGCGCCCAATATCATAAGGTTGATGGAAAAAGCGGGTGCTTTTTGCCGGGAAGTTTACCTGGCCTGTTGGGCAATCCACGGCGCATGCCATACACATGGTGCATTCTCCCGGATCACAAAACATATGGCCTTCTTGCTGGATCGCACCTGTCGGACAGGCGGGCAGGCAGGACTCGCATCGCGAACAGTTCTCAGAGATCTCGCAGTGTACCAGGCTGTATTTTCCCAAAACACCCAGTAAGCCTCCCAAAGGACAGAGATAACGGCACCAGAAACGCGGGGCAAGAGCATTTAACCCCACCAGGGCGATAAAAAATCCTCCAAAGAGCCAGCCATAGCGATACACCGCTGGGTGAGCCGGGAAAATAGCCGGCCGGATCAGGCTGTCAAACCAACCCACTGCGGGAGCCAAGAAAGGAACTCTGAACAGGGCCAGCTCAACGGCTGTAAAGCCCTGATCAAGAACCGGCCAGATTGCGGTAGTCAGCGTCCGGTAGCCAATGGTCAAGGGATCAAAGATCAGGAGGCTCAAATTCCCTAAAATTGCGGCAAAGAGGATGATGAGAAGCAAGGCATACTTGATTCCGCGTAACTTGTCAGGGACCGCAGGACTTTTCTTCTTCCAGCTCCGAACAGGGATCCAGTCCAGGATGGTCCCTACCGGGCAGAACCAACCGCACCAAACCCGGCCCAGCAAAAGGCTGATTGCAACGGTCACCAGCGCCAAGATGGCGCCAAGCAGCAGCTTACGACTGGCGATCGATTGGGCCAGCATCACCAAGGGATCAAGCCGCAATGGTAAATTTATCAGCGTCTCTTTAAAACCTGATTCCAGGGATGAATTAAGATAGAATTCGCGCCTTGACCACAGAAAAACCACCAGGAATAACAATAGAAAAAAGATCTGGCTGACCTTTCTGAGTGAAAGCCAATTTTCAGGAGATAGCTTTTTAGACTGCGGGACGTTTGGGTCAGCCAAAGGGAATAACCTCGATTCTCATGTTGTTCAGATCTTTCGTGCCTAAACCCATCTGGGCGCCTTTATTAATGTACCCAAATTGGTCTGGTCGATATCCGAATAATGTTGCTGCATAGCTGTCTGCAGCGACGATATCCGGAGAGGCGATGATGGTATCCGCTTTTTTCACGTCTCCCAGATCACCTCCCGAGGGTCCTTTAGCCATCAACATCCGGACCGCATCCACGATCACCAGGTGGGAGCGGACCCGGGTGCTGAGATCCGCCAGGCGCTGTCCAAGTTTGGCATGCATGTATGGCCTGTCATAGATCACGCCCATCAGGTTTTTCATGGCTAGGGTGAGTAGAGCCAGCCCGTGGTTCTTTGCGATGGGAACATTGATCAGCACGTCAGCCCGAAGCACATCGTCGAAAATCCGGGCCGATTTCAGATCTTTTCCTCCGGGGATGTCCGTCTGTACGAATTTTATCCCGGACATTACAACCATTTTGCCGCCGGCTTTCTGGACCTCGGCTTGAATTCCGCTAATCTGGTAAGCTTGTTTGGCAGTGCCGGCAAAGGGGTAATCCATCACTTTGACACTTTTTGCACCGGCTTCCAGCGCTAATTTTACAACGGTGCCAACTACCCAGGGATTGGTAGTCGCGGCATACTCGTACGAATGGTAGGCTACACAAATATTCGGTTTAACAATCACCTGATCGCCAGGCTTTACAAATCTGCCCATTCCTCCCAGGGCTTTCACGGCAGCTCTGACCATTTCTTCCGGTTTCCCGTTCCGGGCCACAGCCAGATCTGGGGGAGCCAGGGTGGGCGACGGTGCTGGGGTTTCAGTGGGTTGATTGGTGGGGGTTGGTTCTACCGTGGCTGTACTTACGGGTTCTGTTGGATCCGGCAAAAAAGGAGTAGGAGAGATTTTATCGGGGGAAATGGACCTGGAGAGCAATTTATCCTGATTAAGGCATCCTGCCAGGTAGAGGCTTCCCAATGAACTCAGGCTGGCGGCCAGAAAACGGAGAAAGTTCTTTCTGGAGAGCTCAGTCATAAACACCTCACTTTACTGGTAAAAGAAGAGTGACAACGTTAATTGAGCTTTGAGTGAAAATGGCCTTGAGATTACACAGATTGTACTCCCTCTGGTTTTTTTCACAAAGGAAATCCGATCAGAAAATCTCTTGAGCTTGGAACTGGCCTTGTACTTCATGGCACCTTAGACAGAAACAGATCCCACCTCGCAATCAGTTGAGATCTGTTTTTCAGTAAACTAGCGGCTTGCGACCAACAACAGAGCTCTTTATGTACCTTCCTGCCAGGAGTTGAGGTATTTAACCTGTTCTGGAGTCAGGACATCGATATTGATTTCCATGGCCTCCAGCTTCAGGCGGGCAATCTCCTTATCAATTTCGTCCGGCACAGCGTAAACCTTGTTCTTGAGCTGGCCCGCGTTTTTCACCATATATTCAGCGCTGAGGGCCTGGTTCGCGAAGGACATATCCATCACGCTAGAGGGATGTCCTTCTGCCGCCGCCAGGTTAACCAACCGGCCTTCTGCCAGCAGATTCAGCCGGCGGCCGTCCGGAAGCAGGTACTGGTCAATCATTGGCCTGACGCGAATCTTCTCCTCCGCCATTTCTTCCAGGGCCGGGATGTTGATCTCGACGTTAAAATGGCCTGAGTTAGAAATGATCGCTCCATCTTTCATGGCTTCAAAATGGTGTTTATCCAGCACATTCATATCGCCTGTCAGCGTGCAGAAAATATCGCCAATCGGAGCTGCCTCGATCATGGGCATCACCCGGAATCCATCCATTACGGCTTCAAGTGCTGGCAAGGGATCCACCTCAGTAACGATCACGTTCGCTCCCATACCTCGAGCCCGCATGGCCAGTCCCCGGGCGCACCATCCATAACCGCCGATCACAAAGGTCTTCCCAGCTATGAGGACGTTGGTTGCCCGGATAATGCCGTCCATTGTGGATTGACCGGTACCGTAGCGGTTATCAAAAAAGTGTTTGGTCATGGCGTCATTAACAGCCACAACCGGGAATGCCAGCGCCCCATCCGCCGCCATAGCCCGCAGACGGATCACGCCGGTCGTGGTCTCTTCAGTTCCCCCAATCACATTCTCAAGGTGTTCACGGCGGTCCTTGTGGAGCGTGCTGACCACATCCGCGCCATCATCCATTGTGATATGGGGCTCATGATCGATGGCAGCATTGATGTGTTTATAATAGGTAAGATTGTCCTCACCTTTAATGGCGTGGACAGGGATTTCATTATGCATCACCAGGGATGCCGCCACATCATCCTGGGTAGAAAGCGGATTGGACGCTACCAGCACCACATCTGCGCCGCCGGCTTGGAGCGTCTTCATCAGGTTTGCAGTTTCGGTTGTGACGTGTAAGCAGGCCGACATCCGGATACCTTCAAAAGGCCTTTCCTTGATAAATCTCTCATAAATTGACCGGAGCACAGGCATTTCCCTCTCAGCCCATTTGATCCGCCGCCGGCCGCCTTCTGCTAGAGATTTATCCTTTATATCGTAGTTTTCCATTTTGATCTCCAAATACTAAATGATGAATACAACCACCCGGCAGCCTTGCCGTCACCGGGGAACTGCAATAGATAACCTATTTCAGCAAGATATCCAGTTTCCCCTGATCGTCAAAATTCTGCCTGAAGCGGTCAACAAACTCCCCTGGAGAATAGGAATGGCTCTGGGGACCATCTGTTTCCAGGCAGTAAGAGGCTGCCAGCGCGCCAATCTGACCACATAGTACCAGGTCCAGTTCATAACCCAAGCCAGTCAGGAATCCTCCCCGGTAGGCATCTCCCACACCGGTTGGATCAAGGATATTCTCTGGCCGCACTCCAGGTATCGAATATTCTTCTCCCTTGGCGTAAATCATAGACCCCCGCTCTCCCTGGGTGATGACCAAAATCTCTACCAGGTCTTTGATCTTATCAATTGACAACCCGGTGTGTTTTTCAATCAGGTAGAATTCATATTCGTTTACAAAAAGCGCATAAGCCCCTTCAACACCCCGCCGGAGCTCTTCTCCGGAAAGACGGACTGTCTGCTGGCTGGGATCATACACATAAGGGAGATTCAGCTCTTGAGCTTCAACGATGTAATCGTTCATCGCTGCTGGATCCGTGGGAGAGACCACCACTAAATCCAGCGGTTCCCCATCCCAGGCAGCAAGTTTAACCTGGGCCGCATGGCTCATGGCACCAGGGTAAAAACTGGCTATCTGGCAATTATCCCGATCTGTGGTCGCGAAAAATGATGCTGTAAAATCATCCTCAATGACCTGCACACCGCGGGTATCAACACCCTTCCCCTCTAACCAGGTTCGGTACTCTTCAAAGTCCTGACCCACTGTACTGAACAAAACCGGGTCCCCCCCCAGCAATGCCATGGAGTATCCAATATTGGGGCCAATCCCTCCCCGGCGTTTAACCATTCTATCCACCAAGAAGGACAGGCTGATCGACTCCAACTTGTCAGCCAGAATATGCTCTTGAAAATGACCTGGAAAAGACATTAAGTAATCATAGGCGATGGATCCAGTCAGCGCAGTTTTCATAAGCTGTTTTTTTTCCTTAAAAGTAAAAAATCACCGGGAATTCCGGTTAAAATCCAGCTATATCTTACCACTGAACCTGCCAAATCAACAGGAATCCAGGCAAGGACCGGGGCCCTGATGGGAAGGCGGTCTTCAGGGACAGGGGAGAGGTTTGGGGCAAGTATGCTATACTGCCTTCATGAAACATGTCGCCCGCTCCACCCTGATCATCGCAATCTTTTTTGGGCTGGAAAAAGCTTTAGGATTTGTGCGTAATGTGCTCATAGCCAGGACATTTAACCTATCTACCGAGCTGGATGCTTTCAACGCCGCTAACAACATTCCCGATCTGATTTTTGCGCTTATTTCTGGGGGAGCGCTGGCTATGGCATTCATCCCCGTGCTGGCTGAATACCGGGAAACCAAACCCAAATCAGAGATGTGGCAGCTCTTTTCCCGGATTTCAAATGCTGTCTTCTTGGCAACAGCGGTCATATCCATTCTCATGGCATTGAGCGCACGACAGCTTGTCAGCTGGGAGATAGGCATCGCACCCGGTTTTGGAGCCGATCAGCAAGAGCTGGTCAGCGAATTGATGCGCCTGAACCTGATTGCCACCCTGCTCTTCTCTTTAGGGGGGCTGGCCATAGCCGGTTTGCAAGCCCAGCAGCATTTCCTGGTACCTGCCCTTGCCCCCAGCATGTATGATATCGGCTCCCTTTTCGGGATCGTGATCCTGGCCCCGGCAGAGCCCTATCAGCTAGGATCGATCACCCTGCCGGCCTATAATCTGGGGGTGCACGGATTGGTCTATGGCGTGATCCTGGGGGCAGGTTTATTCCTACTGATCCAAGTCCCAACCCTGATCAAGTTTGGCTACCGCTGGAAGCCGGATTTTAATTTCAGGGATCCCGGCGTGAAGCGGGTGCTGAATTTGATGGGCCCGCGCGTGCTGACAGTTTTTTTTATCCAAGCAGTGTTCTTAATCCAGGACAATCTGGCTTCCAGACTTCCAACCGGGGCAGTGACTGCCCTGGTATACGGTTGGTTGTTCATGCAGCTTCCTGAATCACTGCTGGGGACTGCTCTGGGGACTGCCCTGCTGCCCACACTCGCAGAACAAATCACCCAGGGAGATGTCCCTGGATACCGATCTACGCTGGAAAAGGCCATGCGTGTCCTCGCCGGACTGACCATCCCCCTGGCTGTTATTCTGGCACTAAATCTGGAGCCAATCATTGCCCTGCTGGGTTTTGATGCTGGGGGGACCACGCTGGTGTTATGGACAGTGCGGGCATATCTTGTAGGTTTGATAGGACACTCCCTGCTTGAGGTCGCAGCCCGGGCTTTTTATGCCCGCCAGAACGCAAAAACCCCCTTGTTAGCATCAGGGGCAGCTCTGTTTTCCTTCATCCTTATTTCCATTCCACTCTCACGCTGGTTGGGGGCACCAGGCATCGGCCTGGCTAACTCCCTGGCCTATACTTTGGAAGCCGCTCTGTTATTCTATTTGCTGTATAAGTTGATGCCTTACTCCCCCCGACTGGGGAAAACCCTTCTGAGAGCCCTGGGTGCCAGCCTGACAGGGATCCTCATAAGCCTGCTGTTCAAGCTTTGGCTGGGCAGCCCGGCTTCCACAACTGCTGCAGCTGTTTTGGCCTCAATCAACCTGCTGCTATGCTCGCTGCTGCTTATTCCTTGGATGCTCCCGGAAATCAGGGAACTCCTGAAAATATAGGGACCCTGCCATGGATCACAATCTTTTCCTGAAGTATCTGCAAGCATATACCCTGGAAGCCCTTGAACAGGCCAGCGATGATGTCTCCAACGCGGCTGACTATCTCGAAAAAATGAGACCAGCAGGGATATTGGCTAAAAACCGGGTAGAAAAGAACGCCGCTCTGGAGCGGGTCAGAAAGGTTTTTTCCACCTCCCGAGAGCGGTCATTGTATATTGTACTCAAGAGCCTTGGACTGGATGCCCTGGCGAAAGAAAATTTATAGCCGCTCTTCAGTCAAGTTAATAGCTGCCAGGATCAGTCATAACTGGTTTTGATATATCCACTCTGAACCTCTTCCAGGATCTTTTCCACCAGCCTCATCTTCCCCTCACTTAACAGATCGGAATTCACGTCTGTGATCAGCAAGGGAGGCATTTCCTCCAGGCCTGTCTCGGCTTCCAGAAAACGCGGCCAGAATTCTGTCAGGGCACCTACCAGATCATATTCCAGTGAGGCAACCCAATAATCCCGGTATTCCTCCTTGTAGTCACTCCCGGAACCGATAATGTTCTTCTCGTAATTGATCAAGGTCCTGTAGATCTGAGGAGTACCCACTCCTGGCACAATATAATAGGTATTTACGAACCGGTCTACCAGAGAATCGATATAGATAGAAATTTGTGAGTCTGTGGCGTCGACTGGAAGATCGATGTATTTGGGGTAAAGGTAATTATTACCCACCGGCGCGTATTTTGGATTACATAACCCACAATAATATTTAACTCCTGTGCGGAATCCATCTCTCGCCGCCAAGGCCGCTGGATTTTCCTGAACGCTGAGAGCACCAACCCGCCAGTCATCCGTGATCATGGCTGCTATATAACCAGCGATAAAACCCTGAACATCATAATCTGAGCCGCCAGAACCCAGTACGCTGAGATTATCCCCCACGCTGAGTTCATTGAATCCAATCGCGAGAAATTTAGTGTCCGGGGCTGATTCAGCCAGAGCTGCCAATTCGGGGAATGGCGGTATAACCACCACAATTGCGTAAGTCTCGTATTCAAGGTCGCTGGTTGTAAAATTGGCCAGGACTTGGTAGCGTAAGCCTTCCTGTTTGATATACCCGCCAATTATCGACCCCAATTCTTCCACCATAGCCTGATTGGCCCCTTCCGGGGTCAGAAAAACCCCCACAGGAGCCAGCGGGGTGGGCGTATCTGTCGGCGGAGAGGTGGGGATCACTGTGGCGGTATCAAGCGCCACCGTCGGTGTTTCAGAACCAGCGCTACAGCCTGGCAGTAAAATCAAAAACAGAAGAAACCAATAAAAAATTTTATGCTTCATCAAGCGTAACTCCTTCCCTGCATTCAGTAGGGTATATTTTACTATGTTTTCAAGGCTTGTATTCTTTCTAGTATAATTTTAACCATGATCAGACTGAATATCCCGGGAGTCGGAGAGATCAACCTCGAGCACGTGGTTTTTGATGTCAACGGCACACTGGCAGTTGACGGCACATTGCTGCCCGGCATCCCTGATCTGCTTCAGGATCTGAGTCAACTCCTGAGTATCCACCTGCTTACCGCAGACACACACGGAAAACAGGCCGAGATCGATCGGCAGCTCAACCTGGAAGCGATCCGCATCCGGGCAGGGGATGAAAAGGAACAGAAATTGGAGTACGTCCACCAATTAGGGGCTGATCAGACCGCAGCTGTCGGCCAGGGAGCCAATGACGCATTGATGCTGGAAGCTGCCCGGATCGGGATCTGTGTCATCTCGGCGGAGGGAACAGCGCTGCAATCGCTGCTCAAAGCTGACCTGGTTGTCCCGGATATCCTCTCCGCTCTTGAAATCCTTCAGAACCCCACCCGTCTCAAGGCCAGCCTTAGAAAATGAACTGAACGGAAATCCTTATGTCTATACCTAAAACTGACCAGTTCCCGGATGATCCAGAAAATCTTACCCCGGCCCGCAGGCGGCGAGCTCGCAGGGGATTAATTCCTGAAGATCTGGTTGAAATTGCCGATGACATCGAAAGCCTGGCCCATAAGACCATCCCCTCTTTTGATTTTTACCTCTTTTCTCTTCTTTCCGCGGCAATCATCACCGTCAGTATCCTGGCGGATTCCCCAGTCCTGCTTGTCCTGGGCGCGCTGACAGCACCCGTGATGGCTCCATTTATTGGGATTGCTCTGGGGACAGCAACCGGATCCTTGAGGTTCTTCAGCCAGCGGCTGGCGGGATCCCTGGTAGCTTGCGGTTTTGTGTTTTTGGTGGGTATTCTAGGAGGATATGCCACTTTTATACTCAAGACGCCTCAACTGCAATTTTTGATCTATAACGCCCGGATTTCCTGGACGCATCTTGTCCTGCTTCTTTTCGGAACGGTTTTTTCGGTCATTTCATTCAAGAAAGAAGGCCAGGTCCCTGTCTTGCCTAGCCTTGCTGTTGCCTATGAATTGTACGTGCCATTGGCTCTGGCAGGATTTGGATTCGGCAGCGGTCAGCCGCATCTCTGGCCGGATGGTCTGGTGATTTTTGGTATCCACCTGGCCGTCCTGGCCGTCGGCGGCACAATCACCTTTTTGTCCCTGGGCGTCAAACCACTTAAATTCATCGGCTACACTTTGGGAAGCCTGGTTGTTATCTTGAGTATTGTCGCTGCGATCGGGTTAAGCAGCGCAGGCGCTATAGTCACCGGAAAGATCGCTATGCCAACACCCTATCCAACTCTCACGCAGACACCCACGCC
>DRBO01000137.1 GCA_011039385.1 Chloroflexota bacterium
ATTTTTGTGTCGGGATACTTCTCGATGATTTTTTCACAGGCCTCAATACCGGAGCCACCCGGGAGTCGAATGTCCATCACTACCACGTCAGGATGATATTGATCAGTCTTGGTAATGGCTTCCTCGCCAGTGGCGGCTTCAGCGACGACCTGGAATTTTGTTTGACGGTTGAGCAGGGATTTTAGTCCCAGGCGGACAACTTCATGATCATCCACCAATAGGATTCGCTGATAAGACATTATTATTCTCCTGTTATTTTCTGGAGACAGTATATACTAGACTATGCTGGCTGGCAAGGAATCCATTTTCCTGCAATCAGTCCTGCCGCTGTGTTAGTTGGATTTCTCTTGGTTTCTTCTGTAATCCACAAACCGATATCCGACGCCGCGTTCTGTCAGGATGTATTTGGGATTGGACGGGTCTTCTTCCAGTTTTTTCCTTAAATAATTGACATAGAGGCGGACATAATGGGGCTCGTCCTGGTATTCAAATCCCCACACCTTGGAGAGCAGCTGCTCATGCGTGTTCACCCAGCCTGCGTTCTGCACGAGGTGGTATAAAAGCCGGTATTCCGTAGGGCGCAAATCCACTTTTTCATCGTTCAACCAGACTTCCCGGCGAGAAAAATCAATTGTCAATCGATCATCCACTTTGATCACATCCACCTGATCTTCCTGGAAGGTTTTTGTTCTGCGCAGTACTGCCCGGATCCTGCTGACCAGCTCCCGGGGGCTGAAGGGTTTGGTGATGTAATCATCTGCGCCCAGCTCCAGGCCTTGAATACGATCGTCTTCTTCCCCTTTTGCGGTCAGCATGATTACCGGTACGTTACTTACCTCGCGGACCTTTCTAAGGACTTCGAACCCATTTATATCCGGCATCATGATATCCAGCAGAATTAGATCCGGCAGTTGGGTCCTGACCTGTTCGAGGGCTTCCTTTCCGTTATAGGCAGTAATGACCTGGAACCCATCCTGTTCCAGATTGAGCTGGATAAAACGCACCATACGTTGTTCATCATCTACCGCTAAGATTTTGTATCTGGATTTTTCAGTGTTCATCTTATTCCCTGACGAAGCTAACTACCTCTTCTCCCGTATCACCTGGCAGGATTTCCATAAAGGCGATCTCAGCCCAGGGCCAATACACTGTAACCACATTATGCTCCAGGTAAATTAAATCCTTACCGTCACGCTGACGGGGATTGCTCAATTTAATGATTGTATCAGCTGATCCGGGAAAATCTTCAATTTCTGCCAGCATCGGCTCAGAATTCCTGATATGGACTATGACCGTCATCGTCATATTAAACCATCCTTACTACAATTCATTCGGTAAGATTACCTTAAGGCTGAATTTACCTAAGGTTAAAACATCACCATGGTTGAGGGGAACTTCTGAATTTGCGGGTATTTCATAATTGTTAACAAAGGTCCCATTTGCGGATCCTTGATCTATGACAAATACTTTGTTCTTTTGGGGGTCGATTCGAATCGTGACATGAAGCCTTGAGACTCCCAGATTATAAGCTTCGTATTTATTAAGATCAACATCAGGAGCGATTACCTGCCCTTCAACGAGTCTGCCAATCGAGAATTCATTCTGGACAGGTAAATCCAGGGCTTCCTCTTGCTCCGAATAATAGAGGATGAAACTCCTTTCTTCCAGCAGCTTTTTAGGAATGGTATTGGATATGTCCATGTTTAACCCGCGGATCTGATCTGCGTAAACCAGGGTATTAACTTTCTGATCGGGCGCGAAAGCTAGCTGTGATCCGCATTCTCCACAGAACAGGATCCCGTGATATTCTTGGTTCCCACAGACTTTGCACTTAATCATGTCTTTTCTGGCAGCATCAGATGCATGGTACCGTATTTGAGTTGTTTTTTGCCCGTTGGGCTGAAATTGTTATGGGATCGAATGTATTGGGCTTCATTCATGGCGATTTTTGCCAAACCGCCTTCTCCTTTGGCCATCAGGTGAGAAGAAAGATTCATCAAGCGTTGGTAGGCGGTCCCAGGATTGCCAAGTGCGATATCACGCTGGGCTTTTTCCTGTAAGCGGTAAAAAGTGAGATGTGAGATTGCCCGGATAACCTCATCTGTTGGGGGATCCAGCTCCTCGGATTGCGCCACCAGATCCCGTTTGAGTGTGAAAGGTATGGTAAAGTCCTTGCCGGTTCTCTTGAGCGTGAATTCCCCGGAAGCAATCACTGCCGGTTCGATATTTTCAGGAATGGGATTGACGAGAAACTCAAAGAGCACTCGGTGGGGTTTGTCCTTTTGCAAGATTCCCAGGGAATATATTTCCTGGGGAGAGAGGGGGAGCGCTTCGGGTAGAATCCGGAAAGCAGAGAGGATTTGAACTCCCGGCGCGGGAATGATCTCCAGGGTTACCCGCCGGGTCCGGGTTTGTTTAAGAGCAGAGATGCTTTGTTCTAAAAACTCCTTGACCTGATTAAGATCCTGCACAAATTTGGATTGACCGCCGGTAAGGGCGCAGAGTTGGTCTATAAAGGCATCATTCCACTCAATGCCGATCCCCAGCCCACTGATCCCGATATCCTCTTCTGCTGCTTGCTGGGCCAGGGAAAGGCAGTTATCTTCATCCCCGTAGGTGTGACCGTCGGTAATGAGAATGATATGGTTGACATAATTCTGGGTGAAATTTTTAGTAATCTCCTGATAGCCAGCTTCCAATCCCTGGAATATTTCCGTTCCTCCTTCTGCGTAGAGGTTGTTAATGCTTGAATCAATCTGTCTGGGCTGGAGCCGAGATTGGCTGGGGAGGAGTACCTTGGCAAAGTCATTGAACCTGACCAGAGAAAACAGATCTTTCTCATCCAGATCCTGGATGATTTCCCTTGTTGCGGCTTTGATGATTTCCAATCTGGCGCCTGCCATAGAGGTGGAATTATCAACAACCAGGGAAATATTCAAGGGGAGATTCGAAGTGTCACGTTCATCTTCTGTGGCCACAATATCAACCAGGGCGTAAATTATCTGAGGTTCTTCCAACCTCAGCAGCGCATGCTGGCTGTATTCAACCTCGGTCAGGATATTTGGAACGCTTTCTGCAGGATCACGTCCAGCGTCATAAGTTTCCTTGCGTGCCGGATCGGTCAGGACTTTATACGCTTCCTGGATGTCCAGAAAGAGCTGAGTGGCGCCCGCGTTCTTATTAACGTCAGGATGAGCTTTCCGAACAGCCAGCCGGTAAGCCTTCCTGATCGCTTCTTCAGAGGCTCCTGTACTAATGTTCAACCGGTGGTAAAAATCTGTCTTGTCAGCCATAATCAGGGTTGAGGACTAGGAAAATTCGACCAAGATTGCGGAAATGTTATCTGGTCCTCCGGCGTCATTAGCTGCGTCGATCAGCCGATCGCAGATATCCTGGGGAGAGATACCGGATTTGATGATCGATTGCATGTTTTCTTTTCCGACAATACTCCAGAGACCATCAGAGCATACCAGCAGGGATCCTGATTCAGGTCGTTTGGTGGATATAATTTCTGGTTCAAAGGGCTCCCCCTGACCAAGCGCCCGATAGAGCACATTGCGCTGGGGGTGAACTGCAGCTTCATCTGGTGTGATTTGCCCCAGTTCCTGCAGGCGTTTAACCAGGGAGTGATCCCGGGTGAGTGCTTCCAGGTTGCCATTTGTGTCGACTGAGTACACACGACTATCCCCAACGTGTGCGATGGTCATCTGCTCTCCAACGATCAGAACGGCTGTGATCGTCGTGCCCCCGCCGTAGGATTTGGTTATGATTTCTGCATTGGCTTGTTCGATGCCGTTGTGGAAGATCTCCCGGAAGGACAGTTCAGCAGGTTGGGGATCAAGGCTCATCAGCGGGGTGTAAATTTCTTTCAGCAATGTTCCTGCAACCGTTCTGATAGCCAGCTCACTGGCTATTTCCCCGTTTTTATGCCCTCCCATGCCGTCGGCAACTATATAGAGGCCGAAGGGGAGCTCACTTTCGTTGAAGGAGAACATGGTGGTCAGGGTAAAGAAGGCATCCTCATTGTGGTTTCTCTGTTTGCCTGGAGAAAGGCCGTAACCGACACTGATATGCGGTGAGCTGTAACCCACAGTCTTTGTATCCACAGGAGTGGTCGTTTTATCGAGTTCTTTCGTATCGATTGAGACCTCGTGATCCGTCAGATCTTCAACTGGATCCTGGGGTTTGGGCTGAAAAAGGTTTTTGAGGGAATATCGAAGTTTCTTTATCATGTTATCTCGTTATCTCGGCAATGGCAGGCTTATTAGGCTGGTAGGGCATATACTTTGTTGTCGGTGGCACCGATATACAGGATATCATTTACGATGATTGGAGAACCGGTGATTGAACCATCAGTCTGGTATTTCCAGCGCAATCTCCCGCTGCCCGAGTGTAAACTGTACACCAAGCCGTCCACGTTGCAAAAGTAAACTGCTCCTTTATAAAAAACAGGGGAGCTATTTACCTGGTTATCGGTAGCAAAACTCCACACTTTATTGGCTGATTTAATATTGATGCAGTATAAGGAGTTGTCAGTAGACCCTACATAAATATGGTTCTCATTGGTGGTAGGGGTGCTGATCGATCCGCTTTCCATGCGATAGCGCCAGATTACCCAACCCGATTTTGCATCAATGGCATACAAAATGCCGTCCAACGAGGTGATATAGATCACGTGGTCATAAAAATGAGGGGATGCTGTCACAGCCCGCTTGGCAGCAGTTCGCCAGCGAATGTTTCCGCTGAAGTCATAACACTGGATCTCTCCATTCTCTGAACCAATAAAGACGGAATCTGCAGCAACAATGGGGCTGGAACGCACTCGGGATCCCAGGTTGACACTCCAGGCTTCCCTGCCCGCCAGGATATTGAGCACATGGAGGTGTTCGTCATCGGAGCCGATGAATAAATGGCCTTCGGCGATCGTTGGGGAGGAATAGATTGCGCCTTCAGTGGATTGTACCCAGACTTTTTTCCCGCCCCGGCAGGAGATAGCGTGCACATACTGATCCGTAGAGCCAAAATAAAGCTTGTTATCATGGATTGCGGGTTTGCTGACGATACCTCCATTGGCTGCGTACTTCCAAATAAATTTGCCGTTTTCCGCTTCCAGGGCGTAGAGGTTGTGGTCATATGAACCAATATACAAGACACCATCCTGGTAACTGGCCGTGCCGCGAATTTCATCCTCGCAAGTAAATGTCCAGATCGGTGAGTGGCTCTGGTCCTGGAAAAATTGCGTGGCCTGGGCTATGGAAATTTCTTCCTCCAGCAAGCCGGTTTTTTGAGCGAGGGCAATGAGGGTTTTCCGCATCGTGGCCGCGTTCTCAAAACGATCGGGCGGGTTGTACATCAGTGCCGTATTGACGATGGTCTCCATGGCAACGCTGATATTGGGATTTGCTTCCCGGATCGGCCGCTCATCAAAGGTGAAAGGGGGCTCGGTTCTGGGATCCTGATTGGTCAGCAAATGGTGCAGTGTCGCGCCCAAGGCGTAAATATCAACGGCCGGGGAAGCTTCCCCACGGTACTGCTCGGGGGGAGAGTAGCCTTCAGTGCCGATCATGGTCCCCTTCGAGCCGGTTTGGAAGTTTTTGGCGATACCAAAGTCAACCAGCCGGACCTGGTTCCGGCGTGTGATCATCACGTTAGCCGGTTTAATATCGCGGAAGATAATGGGTTCTGGCTCATGCGTGTGGAGGTAATCAAGCACGTCACAGAGAGAGATTGCCCAGGCGATAACCTCTTCTTCATTGAAAGGTGCCCGGCGCTGTTGGAGTTTTATTTCCAGGTTGTCGCCTTCAATGAACTCCATGACCAGGTAGGAGCGGGTGCCAAGCGTAAAATAGTCGTAAATGGTTGGGATGGAAGGGTGGCTTACTGTAGCAAGAATATTGGCTTCGCGTTCAAATCCTTCCACAATGGTTTTTTGGATCTCGGGATCTGTCGCCTGGTTGATCATTTCTTTTACGGCAACGATTTTTTCAACCTTAAAGCGCAAATCCTGTGCTCTGTAAACAGCACCCATTCCTCCCCTGCCGACAGTAGATAATACCTTATATCTGCCTTCCAGTTTGGTGCCGGGCTGCAGGTATTCGAGCGTCTTCGATCTATTGTCCAGGTTTTGGGTGATTTTTTTGGTTTCCAGTTCAGGCCTCCCTAGGGGCTTGGAGCTTTCACCTAATTATATCCTTTTTCAATACGCACCAGTTTTCTTTAATGAAAGGATTTTATCATATTGGGCTTGCTTAGTGCCATCCTGGTTTGGTGATTGGCTGTGCCTTGAACAGGACTGTAAAATGAGCGGGCAGGGTTTATAATGAGGGTGACCTCAAGATCGCATTTCGCTTATGAATATGCTCCAGGAAAAAATATGATCGATCATACCACCTACTTGTCTCCTTTTAGCTGGCGATATGGATCCCCGGAAATGCGTGATTTGTGGAGCGTGGAGAGGACCCGACTGTTGTGGAGGAAGATCTGGGTTGCCCTCGCAGAAGCACAGGTCTCCTACGGATTGGTCACCACAGAGCAGGCTGCGGCCTTGGCAGCCCAAGCATCGGACCTGAATCTGAGGCGCTCGTTTGAGCTGGAAAAAGAGCTTAAACATGACTTGATGGCAGAACTAAAAGCTTTTGCTGAAGCCTGCCCCAGCGCTGGGGGGACCCTGCACCTGGGGGCGACTTCTATGGATATCAAGGATAATGCCCTGGTCATACAGCAAAAAGAGGCCCTGGAACTGATCCTGACCCAACTTAAGGAACTGCTGACCATACTGGCTGAAAGGATTCAGGAATGGGCAGATTACCCCTTGATGGGGTATACTCACCTCCAGCCGGCGGAACCCACCACGCTGGGGTACAGGCTGGCCGGGTATGGGCAGGATCTGCTGCTGGGATATCAGGATCTGGTAGAATTTTCGGGTCACATCAAAGCCAAGGGGTTTACTGGAGCGGTCGGAACGAGCGCCTCATTTGCCGCTTTGTTGGGAGAGGAGAACCTGCCAGGTTTCCAGGAGGCCATGTCTCGCAAACTGGGCTTGGAATTTTTCCCTGTGATCAACCAGACCTATCCCCGATTACAAGATTACCAGCTGGTTTCACGCCTGGCCGGTCTGGGCGCCTCTCTCTACCGGTTGGCTTTTGATCTTCGCATCCTGCAATCACCAGGATTCGGGGAGCTGGCAGAGCCGTTCGGGAAAAAGCAGGTTGGCTCATCGGCTATGCCGTTCAAACAAAACCCGATCCTGTCCGAAAAAATCAACTCCCTGGGTAGGTACCTGGCCCAACTGCCCCGAATTGCCTGGGATAACGCGGCTCACAGCCTGCTTGAGCGCACCCTGGATGACAGCGCCAACCAGCGGATATATCTCCCAGAGTCGTTTTTATGCTTGGATGAGATCTTGTCTGGAATGAATAAAATCCTTTCCGGATTGGAGATCCACCCGGAGGCGATCCAGCGCAACCTGGCTAAATTTGGTCCATTTGCAGGGACCGAAAAATTGCTTATGGAGTTAGCCAAAGCCGGCGCAGATCGGCAGGAGATGCACGAGGTCATCCGGGTCCAGGCGCTGGCAGCGTGGGATGCAGTCCGCCAGGGAAAATCCAACCCCATCAAGGAACTGTTAGAGAATGATCCAGCCCTGACGGAATTCCTGGAAGGATCGCAGATTGGCGCATATCTCGAGGTTGCGGCTTATCTTGGCGACGCAACTTCCCGGGCGAATGACCTGGCAGGGCAGATCCTCCAGGCAGTTAGTGGATGAGTCTTCCCGGGAGTCGGGTGGGGCGATTGGATCTGCAGCCCGTCTGGGGTAGAGCGATTTTTTCTGTCATCTCCAAAAAAACCACCATGAATAACAAGTGTAGAGACTTGTACATATTGTATACAAGTGGTATAAATTGTATGTGGTTTAAGGAGAAAGAAAAGTGGCTGGAAATAGAATCATGGCGGTGTTAACGGGTGATATCGTGGATTCTTCGCGGCTGAGGAGTGTCGATTCGGAGCCTGTCTCGGAGTTGATCGAAAATGTCGGGAAATGGATTAAGGAGAGTTTCCAAACTGCAATCCACGCCCGGATCGATATTTTCAGAGGGGACAGCTGGCAATTGGTAGTGCGTGATCCGTCAATTGCTGTCCGGGTAGGGCTGTACTTTCGAGCCTTGCTGCGCGCTTCATATGGAATAGATTCCCGGGTCTCCATTGGCTTTGGAGAAGTCGATTTCCTGCCATTGGAAAACATATCCACCGGGACCGGCCAGGCTTTTACCCTCTCAGGACAGGGCCTTGAGGAATGCCTTAAACCAACCCGGATGAACTTGAGGTTTCCCCCCCTGGAAAGGAACTTAGATGGGCAGGGATTGAATACCATTGTCCGGCTGATTGACCTCCAGGCCAGGGCCTGGACACCGGGGCAATCCCAGGCAGTGGCTGGGGCGCTGATTGACCTGACTCAAGTGGAAATCGCTGCCAGCTGGCAGCCTGAGCCGATCAGCCAACAAGCCATATCCCAGCACCTCGAAAAGGCCGGCTGGATTCAAATTAAAGATGCCCTGGATTATCTGGAAAAAGTCCTGCCAGCGATGTTGGTTTCATAAAAGATCAGATGGTGAGATTGTAACTTGAAAATACAAGTCCTGGAAATTGTAATTGGGAGTAGAAAACCATGAGTGATCTTTTTTGGGGATTCTTCATCCCACTTCTATTTGCCCATTTGCTGACAGACTTTGTTTTACAGTCTGATGCATCTGTGCGGGCAAAACACAGGTTACCAGGTTTGATCCAGCATGGTTTGCTGGCGGGTGGGCTCTCATACCTCTTTGCAGGCATCGTTGTGGGATGGGAGATCCCTGTTGGCGTGGCTTTGACGCACAGCCTGCTGGATGCCTGGAAGCTTCGCTCTCAACAAGGGACACACCTCAGAAGGTTTGTAATCGACCAGCTGAGTCATTGGGTTATTCTGGCCCTCTTTTCGTGGGCGGCGATATATAAATATGGTGAATTTCCGGGATTATGGACCAGGCTGTTTGGTTGGCCTTACCTGCTGGTTCTGGGCGTAGTGTCGGGAGGGATAGTTTCGATTTATGTGGTCAGCTACCTTGTCGAGCTGTCCTTTGAGGCACTGGGGATCAGAAAGAGCCTCGTCTCTCCTGGGGAAGAGGCTCCAGAGGAGGCAACGCACGGGGGGATGGGCATTGCGGAAGGCGGCAGGATGATTGGTTATCTTGAGCGCAGCCTGATAACCCTTTTTGTGCTGGTCGGTTACCCGGCAGGGATTGGTTTCTTGATCGCTGCCAAATCTGTGTTCCGATTCGGCGAGCTTACGGATTCCAACCGGCGCTGGCAGGCGGAATATATCATTATCGGCACCTTGCTGAGCATATTATTTGGCACTTTGTTTGCTTATCTGACTGCCTGGTTTGTGGGGAATATCATTCCTTGAGCTTCGAGATTCTCAACCAGAATAATAAAACGGAGAGCTGGGATACTTAACCTCTCTTCGGTTTGGCAAGCATGCCACTGCAGAACCTAATTAGCGTAAATCGGGGGGTAATTCAGGTTTGTTATCCAATATCTCCTCGATTTTTTCAACTACGTCCGGTGTGAGCTGTTCTGCAATCTGAAGGGCTTTCAGGTTTTCTGCCACCTGGGAGGGTTTGGAAGCGCCAGTGATCACCGTGCTGACATGAGGATTGAGGGTGCACCAGGCCAGGGCCAACTGCGCGGTGGTGCAGCCCAGCTCTTTTGCCACCTCAGCAAGCTGGATCACTTTTTGGATCTGCTCACGGGCTTTTTCATCCGTAAAACGACTTCTCAGCCATTCGTATCCAGCCAGGTTTGCCCGGGAATCTTTGGGGATACCATTGTTATATTTCCCGGTCAATAATCCGCTGGCGAGAGGGCTCCATACGGTCGTTCCTAAACCTATTTTGCTGTAAAGCCGATGATATTCAACCTCTACTCGTTCACGATGGAACATGTTGTACTGGGGCTGCTCCATCAGGGGGGGGATGAGATGCTCCTGGCGGGCGATACTATAAGCTTCCATAATTTGCTGGGCGGACCACTCACTTGTGCCCCAGTAAAAGGCTTTGCCCTGGTTGATGACATGGTTAAAAGCCCTCACGGTTTCTTCGATGGGAGTGTGAATATCCGGGCGGTGGGCGTATACCAGGTCGACATAGTCCAATCCCATTCTTCCTAGCGAGGCGTCCAGTCCCTCAATAATATGCTTTCGGGAAAGGCCCCTGTCGTTCGGTCCCTCGCCACCCCAGAAAATTTTCGTAGAAAGCACCAGATCGTGCCGCTTCCAGCCGGTCTTTTTGATCACTTCCCCCATGATCCTTTCGGCACTGCCCCCGCTGTACACTTCGGCATTATCAAAGAAGTTTACGCCGGCGTCATAAGCCGTGGTCATCAACTTGACGGCTTTGTCAACATCTACCTGGCTGCCGAAGGTCACCCAGGATCCAAAAGACAGGGTGGATACCTTGAGACCTGACCTTCCTAAAGATCTATATTCCATTTGTTATCTCCCGTTGGATTGCTAAACCAGTAATGGTGTGATCCCGGATTCAAACTCGGTGAGGAGTGCTGCCGAGCGGGCAGCCAGGATCGGGTAGGATTTCTTGGCGTAATCCATCCCCGGCTGAGCTGGAAAGGGTTGTTCGTCCCCCAGGGATTGGATCGCGCCCCCGGCTTCCCTGACGATCAACCAGCCAGCAGCGAAATCCCAGATCTTGGGGGTGCTTTCCAGGGCGACCGCTGCTGTGTTTTTAGCTACCAGGCAGAGATGATAGGCTGCTGCGCCAAGGGAGCGGTTCTTGTAGGGTGTTTTTACCGCATAACGCTTGTACATACGCGAGCAATGCACAAAAAGGGGAAATAACTCCTCAGCTGTCTCTTCCTGGATGGAGAGAGGTTTTCCGTTAAAGAAAGCGCCCTCGCCGCGCGAAGCAGTATACAATTCATCCAGCAAAGGCAAGAACACCGCCCCGTCTTGCGGCTGCCCATTCACCAGGTGGGCAATCGATATGCCCCAATAGTGAAGTCCTTGGCTGAAATTTACGGTGCCATCCAGGGGATCAATAACCCAGGTGTGTTCAGTCGCTGGGTATACAGTAGAATTCTCCTCACTCAATATGCCTTCCCCAGGAAATTGCTCCCGGATCAAGTCTTGAAGCAGCTTGTCAGCGTGGTGGTCAGCTTTCGTCACCAGGGTATGATCTGGTTTCATCTCCCCACCGCTATTTCCTTCTTTATAGAGAGCCAGGAGTTCTTTTCCAGCGATTAATGCTGCCTCTGCAGCTGCGGATACTCTACTTTGCGCCATAGTTCTGCCTATAGGGTTATCTTACCGCGGTAAGTGTGGATTGCGGTACTCAATATTTGGATTCTTAAGAAATTCATATACTGCTTCTTTAAGACTGATCCTGCCTTCTCGGATCGGCATTTCATATTCTCTAAACCATTTCCCTAACTGCGGCCAACCCAGCTGAAGTTCCGCCAGGACCAGCTCTGCCAGCGGTCCGCCTTCAGGGATAAAACCTGATTGGTAAAAATCATCTTCGGCGGTCTTCAGGTCATAGGCCACTCTGGCGATTTGACCCTGCCAGGCATCATTCTGGTATGTTATCTGGGCGTACGCCGCGCGGGTGTTCCCATCGAATGGCAGCCCCACAGATCCAGTGTTGATGATCAAGGTTTGCCCGTACCGCCTTATCAGGGGTTGGTGGGTATGGCCGACCAGGAACAGCCGGGCGTCTTCTGGAATCAATCCTTTGAGCTTGCTGTCAGGAGTAGAGGGATAAATTCCGATGCGATCCCCGGCAGTGGAAGCGTGGGCTGCCTGGACCAAACCCAGGCCGGGGAGATCGATCTTGCATTCAATTGGGAGCTGAATCAACTCATCAAGATCTTTCCTGGCAAGTGATTCGTAGGTCCAGTGGATCACCTTCCTGAGGGCAAAATCCACTCCCTGCCTGGAGAAGTCGGGGTCCATAAAACTGAGCACGTATTCTTCATGATTGCCCTTGAGCACATGCCAGCCTGGAAGGATGGATCTTTTCCGGATCAGATCAAAGCAATCCTTGGATCGAGGACCCCGGTTGACGATATCTCCCAGGACCAGCACCAGGTCAGGCTGCCAGGTTTCGACATGTTCAAGCACGGTAACCAAAGCCTGGTAATTACCGTGAATATCACCCAGGGCTGCTATCTTCATGGATCAGGACTTTGACTCAATGATCTGTACATAATCCAGGGTTTCCGCATCCTTGGGGTGGCTGCCCAGCAGTTTCACCAGGTCTTCAGCAACCTGGGCTTTTTTCTCGGCATCTTCCAGGCTCCAGGTGCGGCTTTTCACTTCCAGGAACGTTCCCAGGTCTGGCTCGTCCAGGCGGTCCACATTGATGAAGAATTCAATATCCCGGAAATTCACCTTCCAGCGCTCCCGGTCTTTTTCAATATAAATTTCCTGGGTGGGTTTAAAGTATTCCCGGTAAAATCGAAGACTATGAGGTGCCGGGGCTATGAAGCGGCTCCTGGAAAGCAGGACATCCTTCGGGAAGTGCCTCTCCCGTTCTGGGCCAATCAGTGTCAGCCGATAGCGAATATTCTCAACTTCTCCCTTGGTATCAATGAATTCGTCTTCCCGGTAGCGCAGCCAACCTTCCTCGGGATCTTCGAATTTAAAATAGGTATCGTATTCGTGGTAATGACGGTAATAAAGGATATCCAGTTCAGATTCCTTCAGACAGTTGACCACGGCATGAGGATCTTTCAGTTTGACCTTCACCTGGACCTCATAGCTTTCTTGTTCTTCGGCGCCGCCGATGGCGATTAGTTTCGAATAGACGGATTGGAAGCGTTCAATCAAGAAGCGGTCTATTTGCTCTGCCAGCTCTTGCGCGCGGGGGACCAATTCCTCCAGATTGATGGTCAATAATTCCCGGGAACGCATCAGCCAGCGGCCGTTGACCATCAGATCGGTGACATCAGTGGATTTCGCCGCGTAAACCAACTGGGCGTAGATTGAATCTTCATCATTTCTGAAATGAGGCGTATTGTGGAGAGTGTTGATATCCACCAGGATCAAATCGGCCTGTTTGCCAACTTCCAGCGAGCCGACCTGATCGGCGAGGTAGATGGATTTGGCGCCCATGTGGGTTGCCATGTTAATGGCAGTCCTGGCGGGCACAACGGTTGGATCCCCACTGCTGCCTTTGGCAAGCAGCGCTGCCAGACGCAGTTCTTCAAACATATCCAGGTCGTTATTGGAGGATACTCCATCGGTGCCGATCCCCACGTTCAACCCGTGCTCAAGCATGCTGCTGATAGGGGCGATTCCGGAAGAGAGTTTTAGATTGGATGTGGGATTATGGGCCACACCCACTCCGTATCTCTGCAAGGTGTGAATTTCCCGCTCATCTGTATGCACACAATGGGCTGCGATCACCTTGGCTTTGAAGACGTCAAACTGCTCCACATAAGGAACTACAGGCATGTCGTGTTGGTCCAGACTGTCTTGGACCTCCTGGGCGGTCTCCGCAATATGGATGTGCAGCGGAACATCATATTTCAGCGCCAGGGCAGTGGCGGAATCCAGGATATCAACCGTTGATGTATAGGGAGCGTGGGGGGCAACTGCTGGTGTTATCAGGGGATGGTCTTTCCATTTTAGGATCATCTCTTCTGATGCCTTCAAGGATTCTTCGTATGAATCGGCATCCGGGGAGGGGAATTTCAAGATGGTCTGGCAGCAAACGGCTCTCAGTCCAGCTTCCGCCACTACCTCGGCAACTTGATCTTCAAAATAATACATATCTGCAAAGGAAGTCACACCAGAACGGATCAGCTCAGCACAGGCCAGGGAGGTGCCCAGGCGGACAAATTCAGGGTCGACATACTCCCTTTCCACAGGCATGATATACCCCAGCAACCAGACATCCAATCTGAGATCGTCTCCCAGCCCTCGCAGAAGGTTCATCGGTACATGGGTATGGGCATTGACCAGGCCAGGCATGAGGATTTTCCCTTGGCAATCCACCAGCTCTTCAGGCTGGTATTCTTTCAGCAGTTCATCCTGGGAGCCAACAGCCGCGATCTGGTCTCCTGCAACAGCTACTGCCCCTTTTTCAAACTGCCTGAAATTTTCATCCATGCAGATCACATGGGCATTAATCAGTAATTTATCTACCTTGTGTGACATCGTTCACTCTCCTGCTTTGTTGCATCCGGGCATCTTCCTTCAACGCCCTAACTTAATTCTCGAAGAACACCATTAACGACTCCAAGGGAACCAGGTCAGATAAAGCTGTCCGGGAAGGCTAAGACTCTGTCATCTCTTGCCAGGAAAACAGTTAAATCCAGAACCTGGTAAGCTGCCGTCCGTTCCTGGGATCTATGCAGCCTGGCTTCAATCAGACCAACGCCCATTACTGATGTTCCAAGTTGTTTGGTGAGATTAACAGGGGGCGTGCCTGCTCCACAACTGAGGTCGATCACCCGTTGACCGGATTAGTTCCCGGTTATTTCAATCCATTCCCTGGTGACGTCCAGACAGTCATAATGTTTTTGAGGACCCACTTTTGCCAGGAAATTAAAATTATCTTCCGCGGGTTTGGGTGGCATTGATATTATTTCTCCTCGCAAGGTGAAAAACCAGGTTAGGCGGGTGATTAGCTAAGATTGTATCATCTCGATCAGGGATTTTTAATGATGTTCGCCATTCCCCAAGGCACTCAAAGAGGGTTTTTGAGAGAGGATGAAGGAACACTTGGAACAGGATTTAAGGGCTTTCCGGAAGGGAGTTTTGGGGGAGGTGTATGGTAAAATAGAGCATCGATGAACATCAATAATATCGTCCTTCCCGAACCCCCCAATGTCCTTAAATCCATCCGAACCGGGTTTGATGCTATTACCAAACACCTGGTTTTAATGCTCTTTCCATTAGGATTGGATTTGATTCTGTGGTTCGGCCCGCACCTTCAAATCCGCTCCCTGGTCGAGCAGTTTATCCTGGAGATGAACGAGGTCTCCCAGATGTTTCCGGCAGACTTCGCGCGAGTCATGCAGGAAAGTGAGGAGATCTGGGCGATTGCTGGAGAGCGTGTCAATTTGCTGGTAGCGCTGCGTTCTCTCCCTGTGGGGATTTTCAGCCTGCTGACATCTATCCTTCCTATTAAAAACCCGCTTGGAACCCCTGTATTCTGGGATGTACCCAATCTCAGTGGCGCTTTTACATACACGCTGTTAATTTTTTCTGTAGGTCTGGTCATGGGAGGATTGTATTTCTCAGCTGTTCGCCAGGCAGCCGTATTTGATGAGGTTAAATGGGGACCTATCCTGAAGGATTGGCCTCGCGTCAGTTTCCAATCTTTGCTTCTGAGTATCATCTGGGCGATATTTTTCCTGGTAGTTCTGATGGTGGGAAGCTGCGCGGCAACCGGAATGACGTTTTTCAGTGTCTCCCTGGGGCAGGTCGCGATCATCTTATTTGGCATTATAAGCTTCTGGCTGCTGTTTCCGCTTGTTTTCTCTCCCCATGGCATTTATGCCCGGGGGGAAAAAGCCTGGCGATCCCTACTCTCAAGCGTACGCCTGACGAATTTGACTTTTATGAGGACCAGCCTGTTTATTATGCTGGCAATTCTTGTCAACCAGGGCTTGAACATGATCTGGCAGGTTGCCCCGGAAGATTCCTGGCTGATGTTGATCAGCATACTTGGCCATGCTTTTGTGACCACGGGGATGTTATCGGCCAGTTTTATTTATTACCAGGATATTAATCGCTGGATGGAAGAGCTTAAAGCCCTGGGTGCTCCCCAGCCCATTGCTGAGGAACGAACTACGTTAGATAATTAACCTGAATCATGGTATGATGCGGGTTTGTTTGTAATCTTGTGGAGGATTTTGTGGCTCAAAAGAAAGAAACCATGTCCTATGATGCCAAAGATATCCAGGTTCTGGAAGGATTAGAAGCTGTTCGATTGCGGCCGGGGATGTATGTCGGCGGTACGGATATCAAGGCTCTGCACCACCTGGTTTACGAGGTTGTGGACAACTCAATAGATGAGGCGCTGGCTGAATTCTGTGATGAGATTGAGATCATCATTCATAACGATGAGAGCGTGACAGTTACCGACAACGGCCGGGGTATTCCTGTTGATATACATCCTGAGAAAAAAGTGCCTGCCCTCGAGCTAGTCATGACCATGCTGCATGCTGGCGGTAAATTTGGTGGGGGAGGATATAAGGTGTCTGGCGGCCTGCATGGTGTAGGCCTCTCGGCTGTGAACGCGCTCTCAGAGTGGTTTGAAGTCCGGGTCTGGCGTGATAAAAAAGAATATTTCCAGCGTTATGAAAAAGGTGTTCCGGTTAATAAATTGGAAGTCGTTGGGGATGCGCCGAAAGGAAAAACCGGTACAACCCAGACCTTCCTGTACGACAAGACGATCTTTGATACGGAGCTAAGCTACCAGTTTGAAACCCTGCTGCAGCGCTTCAGGGAAATGGCTTTTGTAACCCGCGGTGTCACGATCCGGTTCATCGATGAGCGGGAAGACAAGGAGATGAGTTTCTATTTTGACGGCGGGATAACCTCCTTTGTGCGTTACCTGAACCGCAACCGCGAAAAACTGCATCCCGTGATCCACGTTGAGAAGGAAATAGATGACATAGTTATTGACGCGGCATTCCAGTATACAGATTCCTATGCTGAGTCTATTTATGCTTTTGCCAACACGATCAACACCCATGATGGCGGCACTCACTTGACTGGCTTAAGAACTGCGATTACCCGGACGATTAACAACTATGCTCGTAATAAAAAGATATTTAAGGACTCAGACCCCAATCTGTCAGGTGATGACACCCGGGAAGGTTTAACGGCGATTATCAGCGTTAAACATCCCAATCCCCAGTTTGAAAGCCAGACCAAGGTAAAGCTGATGAACGCTGAGGTGAAGACCCATGCCCAGCAGGTTGTTGCAGAAGGGGTCGAGGCCTTCCTTGAGGAACATCCCGTTGCCGCAAAAGCCATTGTTAACAAGTGTCTCACTTCCGCGCGAGCCCGGCGTGCAGCCAGTAAAGCCCGCGATCTGGTGATCAGGAAGTCTGCCTTAGAGAGCATGACCCTGCCGGGGAAACTGGCGGACTGCTCATCTCGGAATCCTCAGGAATCTGAGATTTACATCGTAGAGGGTGACTCCGCGGGAGGTTCTGCCAAACAAGGCAGAGACCGTCATTTTCAGGCGATCTTACCTCTGCGGGGAAAGATACTCAACACAGAACGAGCTCGCCTGAACCAGATTCTGGCCAACAATGAAGTTAAATCCTTGATCTCTGCCCTGGGTGTGGGAATCGGGGAGGGCTTTGACATCGAAGGCCTCCGCTATGGGCGCGTGATCATTATGACCGACGCAGATGTTGATGGCGCTCATATCCGCACCCTGCTGCTGACTTTCTTCTTCAGGTATATGCAGCCGCTGATCGAGGGAGGTCATCTCTACATCGCCCAACCACCTCTCTACCGGCTCAATCACAAAAACAAGAAGATCTATCTCTACACAGAGAAAGAAAAACTGGATAAATTTAAGGAACTGGGAATTTCACCGGAAAAAGCCAATCTCCAGCGCTACAAGGGTCTTGGCGAGATGAATCCCCAGCAGCTCTGGGATACCACAATGGATCCCGAAACCCGCACTTTGCTGCAGGTCACCATTGAGGATGCCGCCGCTGCTGACAGGACTTTTGATATGCTGATGGGTTCCTCTGTTCCTCCCAGGAAGCGTTTTATTATCACTCATGCCAATGAAGTAAGGAATTTGGATATTTAATAATCCAGATGTCGCTAAATCAAGGTCAGCTCCTTCGGCAACGCTACAGGATCATCGAGGCTCTCGGACACGGTGGTATGGGTTCTATCTTCCGGGCCGTGGATGAAAATCTGGGCGTGGAAGTGGCGGTGAAGGAAAATCTCTTTACCATCGATGATTATGCTCGTCAGTTTCGACGGGAAGCGACAATCCTGGCCAGTCTGCGACACCCCAATTTGCCGCGCGTATCCGATCATTTCAGCATTGAAGATCAAGGTCAATATCTGATCATGGATTATATCGAGGGGGAGGACCTCCAGGAGAGGTTGGAACGGATTGGCCCAATTGAAGAGGAAGAAGTTGTCTTTATCGGCGCTGCAATCTGCGATGCGCTGAGTTATATGCACTCCCGAGAATCGGTTGTGCTCCACAGGGATATCAAACCAGCCAATGTGAGAATTACCCCTTCTGGGGGAGTCTACCTGGTTGATTTTGGGCTGGCCAAAGTGATGCACGGCGATCAGACGACAACCACCGGGGCCAGAGCGATGACCATGGGTTTCTCGCCCCCTGAACAATATGGGGCTGCTCGAACAGATGCCCGGACGGATATTTACTCCCTGGGCGCCACCCTTTACACCGCGCTGACAGGATTAACTCCGGAAGACAGCTTGGCTCAAACGATGGACCAGCTGAAGCTTACTCCGGTCAGGGAGAGGAATCCAAAGGTCTCTAAACGCGTTGCCGAAGCTGTCGAGAAAGCTCTCCAGGTCCACCCTAATGACCGTTGGCAGATGGCTGCGGAGTTTAAGAACGAATTGCTGAAAGCCCAGAGTGGAAGATTCAGTTTTAATTTCAGTTTTGATCAAGCCCAATCTGTGAAAGCACCCCGAAAAGAGCCTGCTCCTCCGGGGGTGATCGTCCGCGGGGTTGAAACCAAAGAGGTCACCAGAAAACCGATCGGCAGATATACGAAAGAGAGAGGAAGTAAAGCTCAGAAGGCAAACTTTCAGATCGACCACGGCGGGTGTCTGGCTTTGATCGCGCTGCTCAGTTTTATATTAATTCTCGGTTTAGCGGTAATAGCGCTGCTGAACCCTGTTTTTACTCGAAATTTACTCAATTTGTGGTTCTGACCTAAAATCGATTACCAGCAGGGGAGGTGATTTTAATCACCTCCTGGTGAAAAGAATTTGTCTGACAATTGACAGGTTGGGAAGTATTTGTTAAACTTGGAGTTGTCAGACAAGTAAAAAAAGGATATTCCATGTCCAGCCTGCTGGTAAGAAATGCCCAGATCCTAGTCACTATGGATGATCATCGTCATGAAATTCAGGATGGCGGTCTTTTTATTGAGAAGGGCTTCATCCAACAAGTTGGGAAATCTGATCAATTGCCTTCAAAAGCGGATCAGATTCTTGATTTAAAGGGGCATATTCTACTGCCGGGCCTGGTGAATACACACCATCATTTCTACCAGACACTCACCCGAGTCGTACCGGAAGCTCAGGACGCCAACCTTTTCCACTGGCTGAAGACTCTGTATCCGATTTGGGCACGCATGAAACCCGAAGATATCAAGATCTCCACCAGGACTGCGCTGGCTGAGTTGGCCCTTTCCGGCTGCACTACGGCTTCAGACCATCTCTATTTATTCCCCAATGGATCTCGCCTGGACGATGAGATTGAGGCGGCCCTGCAAATTGGACTGCGCCTGCATGCCTCCCGGGGTTCGATGAGCTTGGGGGAGAGCAAGGGGGGACTGCCGCCGGATAGTGTCGTGGAAGATGAAGACCAGATCTTAAAGGATTCCCTGCGTTTGATCGAGAGCTACCATGACAGCAGCCCTGGGTCATTGACGCAAATTGTGCTCGCGCCCTGTTCGCCCTTTAGCGTGACCGGCGACCTGATGCGGGAAAGCGCTGTGCTGGCCAGGGAATATGGTGTTCAGCTCCACACACACCTGGCAGAAACAGAGGATGAGGTTGATTTCACAATTCAAAAATTTGGTAAGCGGCCGGTAGCGTACATGGAGGAAGTGGACTGGATTGGCCCTGATGTCTGGTTTGCTCATTCGGTTTACCTTAATGAGGATGAGATTGGCGTATATGCAGATCATGGCTGCGGTGTGGCCCACTGTCCCAGCTCCAACATGAGACTGGCTTCGGGCGCAGCGCCTATTCAGGACCTGCTTGCGGCTGGCGTGGATGTCGGAATCGGTGTCGACGGCTCTGCGAGCAATGATGGATCACACCTGCTGGAAGAAGCCCGCCAGACCATGCTTCTATCCAGGCTGCGGGCTGGGATCAAGGGCGCCTCCCGCTCTGGAGAGAAAAACCCTCCGATCATGTCCGCCCGCCAAACTTTAGAGCTGGCAACTCGCGGTGGAGCCGCTGTGCTGGGACGCCAGGATCTCGGGTCACTTGAGCCCGGGAAAGCAGCAGACTTCATCGCCATCAATCTGGAGAGAATTGATTACGCTGGCGCTCTGCATGACCCGGTGGCTGCCCTTGTTTTCTGTGCGCCTGTTAAGGTGGATTACAACGTGGTCGGCGGAAAAGTTATTGTCCAGGAGGGCCAGCTGACCACAGCGGATCTACCTCTCTTGATTGAAGAGCATAATCAGGCAGCCAAACGCCTGCTGAATGGCTGACCAATACCAGGAGAGAGAAAAATGACCAGCCAAGAAATTAGCGTCAGGACCAGGATACTTGTTAACGTTGCCATGGGTCGGGAAAAAGCTGACCTGGTGATCAAGAACGGCCGCTGGGTTTGTGTCCAATCTGGTGAGATCATCCCCAATACAGATATTGCAGTTGTGGGGGAGCGGATCGCCTATGTAGGGGAAGATGCTTCCCATACCATCGGCGTGGACACAAAGGTAGTGGATGCCAACGGCATGTACCTGGTGCCGGGGTTATTGGATGCCCATATGCATGTTGAATCGGGCATGATTACGGTGACCGAGTTCGTCCGGGCGGTTGCCCCGCGGGGCACAACCGGTATGTTCATTGATCCCCACGAGATTGCCAATGTTTTTGGCCTGAAAGGCGTCCGCCTGATGGCAGATGAGGCTGAAAACCAGCCGATCCATGTCTGGGTTCAGGTTCCCTCCTGTGTGCCTTCTGCCCCTGGCTTTGAAACGCCTGGTTCCTCCATTGGCCCGGAAGACGTTGCCGAGGCTATGAAATGGGATAGGATTATCGGCCTGGGCGAGATGATGAACTTCCCTGGAGTTTATTTCAGCGATCAAAAAATGCATGACGAGATGTCTGCCACTCGGGCAGCTGGTAAAGTTATCGGAGGCCATTATGCGGCTCCCGACCTGGGAATCCCTTTCCATGGGTACGTAGCTGGTGGACCGGAAGATGACCACGAAGGGACAAGAAAAGAAGATGCTATTGCCAGGGTCCGCCAGGGCATGAAAGCCATGCTCCGCTACGGCTCTGGCTGGCTGGATGTGGAAGCCCAAATCCCTGCTATCAACGAAGATCAGCTGGATTCGCGGCATTTCATCCTCTGCACGGATGATTCCCATTCGGAAACCCTGGTGAATGATGGCCATATGGACCGGGTCCTGCGCCACACGATTGGGTTGGGCACAGATCCCATGACAGCCCTGCAGATGGCTACCATCAACACCGCAGAACATTTTGGCCTTGCCAGGGATATAGGTATGATTGCTTCGGGCAGATATGCTGATATTCTACTGGTCGAGGATCTCAAGGATTTTCACCCAGAACAGGTCTACGCTCGCGGGAAATTGCTGGCTGAGAGAGGTGTCTGGCAGATCGAGCTGCCTGCTGCTGAATACCCTGCCTGGGTGACGAAGTCTGTGAACATGAAAAGAAATCTGACAGCTGCTGATTTCAAACTCAAGGTGGACCCGAAATTGACTGGCGCCGCCCTGACAGCCCACGTGATTGGCGTTGTGGAAGGCCAGGCACCGACAAAGCACCTGGTTCTGCCTATCCAGGCGGAAGAGGGAGAGATCAAGATCGACCAGGAACGCGACCTGCTAAAGATTGCCCTGGTCGAGCGGCACAAAGGCACTGGCGGCGTGGTTGTCGGCCTGGTATCTGGGTTTGGGCTGA
>DRBO01000106.1 GCA_011039385.1 Chloroflexota bacterium
ATACATAGTTTTGCATCTCAACTCTCATCCATGGTGGTGATCCTGACAGCGTCTTTGTTTGGTGGTCCTGTCAGCACCACACACGTGGTCAGCTCTTCCATTCTTGGAGTCGGGGCTGCGCAACGCAGATCTCAAGTGCGCTGGGGAGTGATGAGTGATATCCTGGTGGCCTGGTTTTTGACTGTGCCGGCCTCGGCGGGGGTTGCGGCTTTGATGTACTATTTAATTGAATACCTGCTATCTTTGTAAGGGAGTATGAGCACCCAATACGAGCGCAGCAGTGGAGGACATTATGGGAATCGCAGGCGTTTTTAAGCGCGGTAAACGAGAAGACAAATTTGTGGGCATGCTCATCGAGCAAACCCAGATCACCGCGGAGGGACTCAAGCTGCTTGAAAAATGGCTTGGCAAATCAGAGTTGAAAGACAAAGCCATCAACCAGATGAGAGCCAAGGAGGTTGAAGCCGATGAGGTCCGCCGCATCCTGATAGATGAGCTGCACAACACCTTTATCACTCCCCTGGACCGGGAGGACATCTTCATGCTTTCTCTGTATGTTGATGACATTCTGGACTACTGCTACACAACAGTTGAGGAGATGCAGCTGCTCAGCATCGAAGTGGATGATTACCTGATGGACATGGTTAAGTTAACCAGAGAAGCGACAGAGGAGTTGGAGATGGCTTTCAACACCATCTTCTCCAACCCCCGGGTTGCTGGAGAGCATGCCAAGCGGGCTAAAAAGATCGAAAACGAGGTTGAGCACCTCTACCGGGTGGCTATCGGGGATTTATTTGTCAGGGCCAAGGATTTCAGCCCCCTGATGGAGATGCTTCGGCGCCGTGAGGTCTACCGCCATGTCTCGAACATGGCCGATCAGGCAGATAAGGCCGCAGATATCCTGGGAATGGTGGTCATGAAACTGACCTGAGGATTCCCATGATTCTTAATAGCTGCTTGACAGACATTAAGGGGCTGTCCCAAAAGTCAAGCAGGTGGGAAGTGACTAGTACATTTTGCTTATTTTTTACCCTCAAAGTGGGGGAAAACACTTAAATTTTACAAGAAAGTCATCTCTAAATGGGGGGCTGATCGGAAAAGTTGGACTTTCCAGACAGCCCTTTTGTTTCCCCACCCCCAGGTTGTCTTTCTGTCATTCCCCGGATAAAATAAGGCCATTAAACCGCAGGAGAACAAATGACCCATAGAATAGCCCTGATCACAGACAGCACCTGCGACCTGCCGCGAAAATACCTGGATAAGCATGACATCCAGGTCGTTCCCCTGACCATCGTTTGGGGAGGGGAGCAGTTCCTCGACGGCGTGGATCTGCAGGCAGATGAATTTTATCAGCGGCTGGCTGTGGACTCAACTATACCAACCACATCGCAGCCTACACCCCAGCAAATGGTCCTGGCTTATGAGAAAGCCCGGAATGCTGGTGCGGAAGAGCTACTGATGATCACCATCAGCAGCGCTATGAGCGGCACTTATGAATCCGCCCTCAAAGCGTCTGAGCTGGTGGAGTTTCCTGTGCAGGTGCTGGATTCCAGATCCAACTCCATGAGCCTGGGATGGCAGGTGCTGGCTGCTGCCCGGGCGCGGGAAGAAGGGGGGAATATTCAGGACATGATCCGAGCAGCCGATAATGCCCGGGCCAGTATGGTTTATCTTATCACGCTGGATACGCTGGAATATCTCCACAAAGGCGGTCGCATCGGCGATGCCAGCCACTTTATTGGCACCCTCCTGAATCTGAAACCCCAGATATCAGTGGACCACAAGACCGGGACAGTGGCCGGTGGCCGCCGCTCGCGAACCCGCAAAAAAGCCCTGGCTGATCTCTACAAAGATTTCTTTGCACAAGTGGATCCAGCAAAGAAGCTGCGCATCGCTGTATTGCACAATGCCGCTCTGGAGGAAGCCCAGGAGCTGGCAGGGAAGATTGAGGAAGAGTTCCAGCCTGCCGAGATCATACTCAGTATTGTCTCCCCGGTGCTTGGCGTTCATACCGGCCCGCGGGCAGTGGCCATTTGTGGCTATTCCGAGCCATGAAATTTCTGACCTTTCATCCAGCTTCATTATCCGTTATTTCAAGCAGACTTGACTAACCCTAAATATATAGCCGACTCTTTGAGCATCCCGCTGTCCGGCGTGGATGCTGTTGTATCGTTGCTGGACGACGGCAATACCATTCCCTTTATCGCCCGCTACCGAAAGGAGGCTACTGCTGGCCTGGATGAGGAGCAGATCCGATCCATCCAGGGAGAGCTGACCCGCTTGCGGGCTTTGGACGGCCGCAGGGAAACCATCCTTAAAACAATTCGGGAGAGCGGCAGGTTATCCCCAGTGCTGGAAGCCAAATTGCTGGCAGCTAATTCCCGCACAGAACTGGAAGACTTGTACCTGCCTTATAAACCCAGCCGGAAGACCCGGGCCAGCGCTGCCATAGAATTGGGCCTGGAACCTCTGGCAGACCTGATCCTGGCTCAAAAAACCACCGATCAACCCCGGGATGATATTGTCGTTCCCTTCCTGACTGACAGGGTTCAGACGGACCGGGAAGCCTGGGATGGCGCCCGGGATATCGCTGCTGAATTTATCAGCACTACTCCGGAGATCCGAAAGAAGTTGAGGAAGCTGGCGCTCCAGGTTGGTAAGATCTCCACTGGCAGGAAAAATAAAGGGGAAGATCCTAGGGAAATCTACCAGGATTATTACCAGTTTGAAGCTGGATTAAACCACCTTCGCCCCCACCAGACTTTAGCCATCAACCGGGGAGAAAAGGCAGGGATACTCCGGGTCAAGATCATCCTGCCAGAGGAAAGCTGGCGAGGGGTAATTGAGAAGCATTTTCCCCAGAACCCCCATTCTCCACTCGCCGGAGATTTGAAGGAAGCGCTGGAGGGCGCTGCCAATCGCCTGCTACTGCCGGCCATCACCCGGGACGTGAGACGACTGCTGACCGAAAAAGCGGAAGAACGCGCCCTGGGTATATTTGTGGAAAATCTGCGGGCCTTACTGCTTCAGCCTCCTCTCTCCGGGTATACGGTGCTGGGCCTGGATCCGGGATACCGCACCGGCTGCAAGGTGGCAGTGGTTGACCCCACTGGCAAACCTCTCCAGACAACAACGATCTACCCTGTTCCTCCCAGGAACAAAGTTGAGGAAGCTAGGTCTATCCTGCTGAACCTGATCCAGGAATATAAGGTCGGGTTAATAGTGATTGGCAACGGAACTGCTTCCAGGGAAACAGAGGATTTTGTGGCTGGATTGACACGGGAGCTGGATGGCGTCAGATATATCATTACCAGTGAAGCCGGCGCCAGCGTTTACAGCGCCAGCCAACTGGCAGGACGGGAGTTACCGGAGATGGATGTTAGTCTGCGTGGCGCGGTATCGATCGCCCGCCGGGTGCAGGATCCCCTGGCCGAGCTGGTGAAGATCAATCCTCAGTCCCTGGGTGTAGGTATGTATCAGCATGATGTCAACCAGTCCCGCCTGAAAGAAAAATTGGAACAGGTGGTGGAAAGTGTGGTTAACCAGGTTGGAGTCGAGATCAACACTGCCTCCCCTGTATTGCTTTCCTTTGTATCCGGAATAGGACCCAGCCTTGCGGAGAGGATTGTCTCTTACCGGGATAGAATAGGATCTTTCAGGCAGCGGGTTGAGCTATTGGATGTTCCAGGGATGGGCGAGAAAACTTATCAACAGGCGGTCGGATTCTTGAGGATTCAGGGAGGGCAAGAACCATTGGATACCACTGCCATTCATCCAGAAAGCTACCCCGCAGCCCGGGATGTGATCCGGCGGGCAGGGATCTCTCTGGAAGAGGAACCCCAAATCAAGGAAAAAGCCCTCGTCCAATTCAGTAAGAATCGTTCTGCTGAAGAGCTTGCCTCCTCATTGAAAATCGGTGTGCCAACACTGTTAGATATCTTCAAACAGTTGGTCCGCCCTGGCAGGGATCCCAGAGAGGATCTACCCCAACCGATCACCCGGGTGAATGCTGTCTCCCTGGATGACCTGGTAGAGGGCATGGAGTTGCAGGGAACAGTGGGAAATGTGGTTGAATTTGGCGCCTTCGTGGATCTGGGTGTGAAAAATGATGGCCTGCTGCACCGCTCAAAAATTCCCCGCGGAGTGAATCTCAAGCTGGGGGAGATCATTCGAGTGACCATCCTGGCCGTGGACAAGGAACGGGGGAGGATCAGCCTGGGATGGGCTGGGAACGAATAGAACCTGGCTCTCGAAATCCAGGACGTTAGAATCTGGCTCAAGGGTGCTTCTCAAGCTTCAGCCGATCTAGCCGGGGAGGAGGGAGGAATTCCTGCGCCGCGAGGGATTCCCAGGAAGTGCAAGCGGCCAGCTATCGCTCCTCCCGGGCAGGGGGATGGGTGGAGATCTCCGCATGATGACAATTATTTAATATGAGAAGACGCCTGCCAGTCGAACTCAGCAGGCGTCTTTGTATTCAGGTTTTGAGCAAGGCTCAGGCGTGGATGGCTTCCCCGCTGACAGCTTTGGCTGCTTCGTGAAGTATCTCGCTGAGAGTGGGATGAGCATGAATGTTGTGCCCGATCTCGGCCGCGGTGAGTTCATTTGCCTGGGCCAATGTCAGCTCGGGAAGAAGTTCTGTTACTTCAGGTCCGATCATATGCGCGCCCAGGATCTCCCCGTATTTTTTGTCAGTTACGATCTTGACCCAGCCGGCGTAATCGTTTAACCCCAGGGCTTTTCCATTGGCCAGGAAGTTGAATTTTCCAACTGCGACTTCATACCCGGCTTCTTTCGCACCTTCTTCTGTAAAACCAAAAGATGCTACCTGGGGGTGGCAGTAAGTCGCCTTGGGCATGTTTTGATAGTTCAATTTTTCAGTGCTTTTCCCTGCGATGCTTTCAGCGCACGCCAGGCCCATCGCCATCCCAGCATGGGCCAGCATCAGTTTGCCAGTGACATCGCCAATAGCCCAGACACCCGGAACATTGGTCGCCATTTTGTCATCCACAACGATGAAACCTCCCTGGTCAAGGGTGACCCCAGCTTTTTCGAGCCCCAGGCTTTCTGTATTGGGCACGAAGCTGGCAGCCAATAGGACCTGATCGGTGGAGATCTTTTCTTCACCGGCAGGACCCTCAACAGTTACATTCAGTTTGGTCTTGAGTTTTTCCACCTTGGTGACCTTGGTTTTGGTCAGAGTCTTTATACCTTGTTTGTTAATGGCTTTTTCCAACTCGGCGCTGATCTCCGAATCTTCATTAGGGGTGATCCGGTCCAGCATCTCCACAATAGTGACTGGTACACCATAGCTGTTCCAGATCGTGGCAAATTCCATCCCAATGGCACCGGCGCCAACGATCAGTGCGGATTTGGGCAAAGTTTCCTGCAGGATTGCTTCTTTATAGGTCACTATTTGTTTACCGTCCACTTCTATCCCGGGAATGATAAAGGGCCGGGCGCCAGTGGCAATGATGATATTGGCTGCCTCCAGTTCGATTTCGCCATCAGCCCCCGTTACTTTGATAACGGTGGGGGAATTGAATTCGGCTGTTCCGGGATAATGTGAAACCCCATTTTTCTTGAGCAGGAACTCAACCCCTTTGGTCAGGCGTTTGGATACCTGCCGGCTGCGTTTTACCGCAGCGGAATAATCGAGCTGCAAATTATCAAATGAAATCCCAAAGGTTTTGGCCTTTTTGGTGAGTGTATGGGCCAGGTCGGCATTTTTCAACAGGCTCTTGGAAGGGATGCAGCCGACATTCAAGCAGACGCCGCCCAGGTATTCCTTTTCAACAATGGCAACCTGCAGTCCCAGTTGGGCAGCGCGGATGGCGGATACATACCCCGCTGGACCTGCGCCGATCACGATCACATCATATTTACTCATGGTCTTTCCTTACATATTAAATAAAATTTGATAGTCCATCCTCAAACCTCTCACATTCACCTGGAAATTTATGAATAGGCCCACCCCCTTCAGTCTTCCTCTGTTAGTGTCTCTGACTCGAGAATCCCAGCGATCTACCCCAGGCAATTGCGGGCGGTTAAATCAAGGCTGAGTGGTGTCACGGATACCAGCCCTTCAGCCAGGGCAAAGGCATCCGTGTTTTTGGCTGTATATTTTCCCTTGCTGGGGAATTGCGAGATATCGAGTTTGGTCCCAAATAGCTGCTCGAGAGGTTCTATTACTAATTGGTAGTATGCCAACCGATCCTGCCTGGTAACCACCAGCGGGGTATGAAGGGATGCACCCCAGGGAATTTCCAGTTTGAGCATATCCGCGTCCTGGGGAAGGGCTGTAGCGAGAATCTTGGCAGCCACCAGGGTGGTGAAATGGATAGCTGCGGAAAAATCCTCTACTGTGTCATAGCTGTGGTAATCCAGGCTGTCAATTTCCAGGGATACTGCCAGGGAGGGAATGCCGCACTCAGCGGCTGCCAAGGCAGCGCCCAGCGTCCCAGAGGCTGTCACACAGCTGGCTGCGTTTTCTCCAAAATTGATCCCGGAGACAGAAAGGGAGATCTGCCGGTCAGCCAGCTCTTGCACGGCGTGGACTACTGCCAGCGCTGGGGTGGATTTTACGCCATACCCCACCCAGGTCTTTCCCTGGTACCCGACTTTCGTTTTTGTGATTGCGCCATCTCCGCCGTACATCTGGCTGAGGTTGCGGGCCAGGTTGGTTTGCCCTTCCTGGGGGGCGACGATCAATAGATCTCCCAGTGGGTCCAGCGCGGACGCTGCCGCAGCCAGGCCGGGTGAAAGAATCCCATCGTCATTGGTGAGCAGGATAAGCGGTTTCATGTGGCAAAGACCTCGCTGAATGCCCTGTGCAGGGGGGTGATGTCCTCGAAGATAAAATCTGGCTTGATGTCATTGCGCTGGATCTCTTCGGTGTGATTAGCCATAATTACTTACCTGTTGATAATCAGGAATTGGGAACTTGACTCAGGGTCGATTGATAAATATCCCAGCGAACATTATATTACATATGTGATTATGCACTTCCCGTGGGTTGGTTTATGCTTGAAAGCCAAAGCCCGCAGAAGAGAATTATAGCATCCGGGTCTTCCAAGAAGAGATGAGTTACGCTGAGCAAAGATTTCTAAGAAAAGTAAAATCTTTTGTTTTGCCTGGAATCAACAGAGGAACTGGCCACGGACGGGAAAAGTATCCCCCCAACACCCTGTGTCTGTTTGACTAAGAGACTATAATTATCTATGTCCGGAAGACTGGGCAAAGTGCTGATCGCGCACGAAACGGTGATAAACGGAGGGCTAGGCTGTGGGCTGCCGGAGGTGATTGCCGAAAGCGAAGCCTGTGGGCATCTGGAAGCCCCATATCATCCGCATGCTGGATGCGAGGTGCCTTTTCCCTCTAACCGAGACCCGGAAAGGTATCAGTACTCCAGGTTGAGGTTATTATTGAGAACGCCAGAGAACTAGCAACCCTGAAGGTGAAATATGGCTATTGAAATCATCATGCCCAAAGTGGACAAAGACCAGGAAACCGGAACGGTCCTGGAGTGGTTAATAAACGAAGGTCAGCAGGTGAAAAAGGGCGAGACCATCCTGGTGATTGAAACCGATAAGATTGCCATCGATGTGGAATCACCAGGAACCGGGGTCCTGGGAGGCATCAGCGCGCTTCCGGGGGATATCGTTCCTGCCGGGGCAGTGATCGCCTATATCCTGACAGAAGGGGAGGAGCTCCCCCGGGAAACGTCTCAGCCTGCGGCCGCTCCGAAGCCAACCATTCCAACTCCCAAACTGCTCCGCAGCGATGAGGAAATTCCCTTGATCGGTCTGCGCCGGACGATCGCTGAACGCTTGACCGAGAGTTATCAATCAATCCCTCATGTCTTATTTACAGCCAGTGTTGATATGACAAATTTTAACAAGGCCCGGAAGGATTATTATGATTTGGCGACACAACGCGGGGAGGTTAAGGTTACCGTCACTGCTATGCTGGTGAAACTGGTAGCGAATACGCTGGCAGACCATCCCTACTTGAACAGCTCACTGCAGGATGATCGAATTCTCTTGCACAAAGATATCAATATTGGACTGGTAGTCGCACTGGAAGAAGGGTTGATCGTTCCTGTGGTTAAGAACGCAGACCAAAAGGACATCAACGAGATTGCTGTCGAGACTTCCGATTTGATCACCAGGGCGAGGGAAGAAAGGTTGACCAACCTGGATGTCAAAGGGGCAACCTTTACCATTTCCAATCTGGGACCCTTTGGCGTGGAGCAGTTTACCGCCTTTATTAACCCTCCCGAGGTTGGTGCATTGGCCATCGGCGCAATCGTTCCGGGAGCTGTCGCCCTGAAAGATGGCGAAATTGCCGCTAGGCCTATCATGCGATTCACTCTCTCTGCAGACCACAGGGTTATTGACGGCGCGGTTGCTGCTAGATTTATGGCTGACTTGAAGGCGATCTTGGAGAATCCAACCTTTGTGGATAATTGAGCAGGGGATAGGATACCGGAGATCAAAATTTCTGTAAAACACGAGGCCGGATTGCCCGCCCGCCGTCGAAATTTATCCAAACTGCCGCTATATTATCGTTGGGCGCCTACCCCGGGGCAGACTCCATTCCTTAAATTTACAGATCAAATTCCGCGCCAGGTTCCGGGTAAAGGACGTCCTTAAATCCGGCCCCTATTAATTTCTCCCTCAAGGGTTCAGCTCCCCGCGGTTCGCCATGGACTAAAAAGACCTTCTTGACCGTGTCCTGTGTCGCTTTGGCGTATGCCAGTAAGCCTTCCTGACCAGCATGGGAAGAAAAACCGTTGATGGTCACCACTTCGGCGCGCCGTCTGTAGTGCTTTCCAAAAATGCGGATATCAGTCTCTTGATCCGCCAGCCGCCGTCCAAGGGTGTGGGGTGCCTGCCAAGAAACGATCAGGATCGTATTGCGGGGGTCTTCAATATTGTTCTTGAGGTGATGGAGAATGCGGCCGGTCTCTGCCATGCCAGAAGCCGAGATGACCACAAAAGGGGGGGTGGTGTAGTTGATACGCTTGGACTCTTCTACGGAAAGGGTATACTGCAGGCGGTCAAACCCCAGGGCAGCCTGGTGTTTGTCTTCAGCGATGAACTGCCGGGTTTCCTCGTCAAAACATTCCGGATGCTGACTGAAGATCTGGGAGGCGCGGATGGCCAGGGGGCTGTCCACAAAGACTGGTATCTCCGGGATATCACCGTTTTCGATCATTTGATGAAGCCCAAAAACAAGTTCCTGGGTTCTTCCCACTGCAAAGGCAGGTATGATCACCCGCCCTTTACGATGAATGGTCCTCTGGACTACTTCTTTCAATTCAATGAAGGCAGCATCCGGATCTCTCTTTTTAGTATCCCCATAGGTGGATTCCATGATCAGGTAATCTGCCTTGCTGGGCAGGACGGGATCATTGATCAACAGCAACCCCGGTCTTCCGATGTCCCCAGAGAACCACAGCCGGAAAGATCGGCCATTTTCTTCGATATCCAGGACCACGGCGGCGGACCCCAGGATATGTCCTGCATCCACCAGATGAGCTTTTACGCCAGGAACTGGCTCAAAACTCTGCCCGTAGTGGGTCATGGAAAAGAGGGGTGAGACGCGGGCAGCGTCTTCCTTGGTGTAGAGGGGTTCGACCAGTTCCTTCCTGCGTTTTTTCAACTTCTTATTGAGATATTCGGCGTCTTTTTCGTGAATATAACCAGAATCCAGCAGCATGATATTGTCCAAATGGGCAGTCGCGTGAGTGGTGAAGATCGGCCCCTTGTACCCTTGTTTGACAAGATTGGGCAAATTACCGCTGTGATCAATATGGGCGTGAGATAAAATTACGGCATCCAGGTCGGCGGGAGAGAAGGGAAAATTCCTATTGCGTTTATAACTCTCTTTTCGCCTGCCCTGGTATAAACCACAGTCCAACAAGATTTTGTGCTGCCCAACTTCCAGCAGGTGCATTGAACCGGTCACCGTTCTTGCTGCCCCAAGAAAATGGAGTTTCATATTATCTTCCCGGTATACTGGGCTTTCTTCAATACGGATAGGATTTCCTCCCCGAACTTTTCCCTGCGCCAGGGGACATCCTTCAGAACAACTTCCAATTCACTCCAGGTGCGGGGATTTTCTGATACCACTTTGTACAGCAATTCACGGGGCAGGACCACCGCGGAGTTGACATTCATCTTTCTGGCAGTTATTTTCCGCCACTCCCTGAGGGCATTTTCTCGAACCAGATAGCTGTTATCTAAGCGTGCCTTTTGGGGAGGATAGATCGGTTTCGATGACAGCCCATCCCGGATGGCTTTGATCAGGCTTGCCTTATGCCGCTGGAGATTTCTTTTCCCGGGCAAGTCCATATTCATCAGCTGGGCTTCGCTGGTTGGCATTTCTTCCGCCAGCTTCAGCAAGGTTTTCGCGCCGAGCACTTTAAACACAGGTTTGTTGATCTTGCGGGCATACTCTTCCCGGTACTGGCACAGGCTGGATAACACAGCCGCTTTTTGGGGGGATAGCTTCCGGGCGCCGTTGATCCGCCAGCAGGGGGCCAGTTTGTTTTCCTGGTGATTGTGGTAGACAAGGCAGGCCCGGGCGAAATCCTCGCCGGCGATGGCATCGAGGCCCTTTTTTTTCAGCTCCTCTGCCAGGATATGTCGGATCTTGATCAAGTAGTGAGTGTCCACCTGAGCGTAATGGAGCATATCTTCTGGAATGGGCCTTTTCCCCCAGTCTGAGCGCTGGAATTTTTTATCTACTTTGAGATCGAAAAATTCCAGCAGCAGGGCATCCAGGCCCAGTTTTTTCCTGCCCAGGATCTGTGCCGCGATCATGGTGTCAAACAGGTTCTGGAATTCAAACTGAAAATCTTCGTGCAGGATGAGCAGGTCGTATTCTGAGGCATGGAACACTTTTTCCACTGCCGGGTTATTGAACAGCTCTCCCAGAGAAGTAAGGTCCTTCAAGGAGAGAGGATCGATGATATAGTCAGCTGATGAGCTGGACAGCTGGATCAGGCAAACCTGTTCCCGATAGGCAAACAGGCTGTTGGCTTCTGTGTCCACTGCCAGGACAGGTTCGGATGCGAGCTTTTTGACCAGTGCGTCAAAGACGGACTGCTGATCAATAAACATGGGCGGTCGCAATGCGTGAATATGTTTGGGCATAGAGTAATATTATAGGACACTCACCGGCTTCTGAAAGGTGAAATCTGCCAGGGAATCTGCAGACAGAAGCCTCTGTTCAGGGGGATATTACCCCGGGCTGATTGGGGAGCGAACGACTTTTTCAAAGACCAGGGCGTTATCTCCCCCGCGGTAGTATTTTTTCCAGGTGTCCACCTGCTGGTAGCCATGCATTAAGTAGAGCTGAATAGCAGGGAGGTTGTTTTCCCGTACGCAAAGCCTGATCAGGGGCAAGTTGATGCTCTTCTCACACTTTTTCAGCAATTGCGATCCGACCCCGCTTCGTCTGCAGTCGGGCAGGACGGCCAGGGTCGCGATCCAGGCAGTCGCCTGCGATCTGCGCAGATCGGCAGCGATGAATCCGATCAGCTTTTCTCCTTTCTGGGCTTTATAGCGGATAATCTGTGGAATGGTTAAAACACCCAGGATATCAAGAAACGGCCAGGCATCAAGCTGAAAACAAGCTTTCTCCAGCTGGTGAACCTCCTTTAAATCACGCCAGGTAGCGGGAAGGATACTGATTCCGCTACCTGGGTGGGAGATTGGTTCGCTCATGGGCTGAGATCCTGCGGGCCTATTCTCAAATAACCCTAGAGAGCCTTTTCGTAATAACGGTATGTCTTGTAGACTTTGCCGCCCATGGCGATGATGGGTCGGTTCATCTTGTCGTTATTGTCCAGGATCCAGCTCATCTCGCCCATTTTCATGCCTTTTCGGAGTGCTTCCTGGGCGGTCTTGTAATAAAACAGGGCATCTATGCCCAATTTACGATATTCCGGGATCACACCCAGGGCAAACACCCTGACCCAGGTCACACGCCGGCGGACCTTCCAGTGCCAAACCAACTTAGCCATTACCCACCACTCAGGGGTGCTTGGTTTCGGGTAGGCCAGGCGCAGCGGTTCATTTAGATCTGGAAGCGTAAGGCTGAACCCGACGGTTTTGCCGTCTTTTTCGGCGATATAAACAAGATCAGGATCAAGAATATCGTGCAGTTCCTTTGCCAACTGGGCAAATTCCGGGTCCGTCATAGGGATAAACCCCCAGTTTTTTGACCAGGCCTCGTTATAGAGTAGCTTGACCTTGTTTACTTCCTCATTAAAGTGTTTCATATCCAGCTTGCGGATTGTGATGTTTTTCCGGGCCAGGATTCTTCCGGTGAGTTTATCCAGGCGTTCCCCGATGATTTTATGAAAATCATCGATCCTCAGCGAATAAGCCCACAGGTCCCTGGCGTACCCATAACCGAGTTTTTCAATGAAATCTACATAGTAGCGGGGATTGTAGGTCATCAGAATGCGCGGGCTGTCATCAAATCCATCCACCAGCAGGCCGCACTCGTCATTGGTTGACCATTGGGCAGGTCCGCGCAGTGCGGAGTGGCCTTGCGCACGGGTCCAATTCTCAGCAGCCCGGAAAAGCCCTTCAGCAGCTTCGTAATCCTCAAGCACTTCAAAAAAACCAAAAAATCCCACATTTTCGTTTTGATATTCATTATGGAGGTGATTGCTAAAGGCCGCAATCGTGCCGACGACTTCCTCTCCGCGCAAGGCCATAAAAAGCTGGGCTTCAGCGTGTTCAAAGAAAGGATTGGAATCTGGATCCGTAAAATGCACCCGTTCGGAAAATATGGGCGGCACCCAGTTAGGATCATCTTGATAGACTTTCCATGGAAAACGCAGGAATTCCTTTCGTTCTTCCAGGGTTTGAACGGGTTTTATGAGTAGCGGTTTCATGATAATTCCTTCGGCAGCGGCCCGCTGCCAGGGGTGAGTGACCTTCCGAAAAATATAATTTGATTATACTAGAAAGAACCCCTATGGTATGATTTTAGGGTGATAATCCAACCTTTATTGCTGGGAACATTTACCCCTTACGCGATCATTCTCTCGGCCTGTGCTGCGCTGGGGCTTCTCCTTTCCTGGCTTCTTGAAGGAAAGAAATACCAGGGCCACATCGACGGCGGGGTTGTCTTAGCCCTGATCATATTAATCGGAAGCAGGCTGTCCTTTGTGGTCCAGAATCTCCCATATTTTCAAGAACATCCCTCGGAAATCCCGCAGTTCTGGCTGGGCGGGTTAAGCTGGCCAGGCGCAGTCCTTGGCGCCACCGTGGGGATCCTGCTGGTCCATTTGGTCTGGAAAGAGCCCCTGGGAGAGCTAATTGACAGCTATCTGGCCTTTTATGGGGTGCTGGCAGTGGGAATATGGCTGGCTGGCTGGGGATCCCAGTCAGCGTATGGGCCAACCACGGAATCCTGGTTTGGGATTCCCGTAAAAGATATCTTCGGCCTTGTGAAGCAGCGCTGGCCGCTGCCCATCCTGGGAGCGGTACTAAGCGCCGGATGGACAGCCGGCGTGATCTTCTTTCCGCTTAAACGACACCGGAATCCCGGGTTCCGCGGGATGCTGGGCACAGCCGGTTTGATTGGTTTCAACGCTATCGGCTCGTTTTTCAGGGTGGATCCAGCCCCTTCCCTGTGGGGGTACCGTCAAGAGAGCTGGATATCCGTCCTCCTCTTTGCCGGAACCCTGGGCTATTTTTTCTTGATCAGACCGAAGGAAGAAAATGAACCCCTTGACCCTTAATGCTCCAGAAGCAATTTCAAGCTTAACTGCTTTTATCACCAAGACAGTGCAGGAAGCCGGGTTCAGCAAAGTTGTCCTGGGCATATCCGGTGGCGTGGATTCAGCTTTGAGCGCGTTCCTGTCCGCCCGGGCACTGGGTCCAAACAATGTCCTCTGCCTGCGGTTACCCCACAAGACCTCTTCCCCGGAGTCGCTGCTTCATGCCCAGTTGGTGATCGATCAGCTGGGGGTTCCTTCTAAAACTATCGACATCAGCCCGGCGGTAGACGCTGTCCTGAAAAACCACCCGGATGCCAGCCCTGTGCGGCGCGGCAATATCATGGCCCGGATCCGGATGATCCATATTTATGACCAGTCAGCAGCTTTCCCTGGACTGGTGGTTGGAACCGGGAATAAAACCGAGATCCTGTTAGGATACAGCACGATTCACGGGGATGGGGCTTTTGATTTTAATCCCCTGGGCGACCTCTATAAATTCCAGGTACGCCAGATGGCAAGAGAACTTGGCGTACCGGAAGTTATTATCACCAAGGCACCCTCTGCGGATTTGTGGGTAGGACAAACGGATGAAGGGGATCTGGGCTATTCCTACCAGGAGATGGACCGGCTGCTGTTCTTGCTCGTTGAGGAGAAACTCAGTCCAGAGGCTTGTATTCAGGAAGGGTTCGCAGATACGTTTGTCAGCTTTATCGTGGATCGGGTAAATCGTTATCGCTACAAGAGCCTTCTGCCTTTAAAGGGATCAGTTGGTCAATTCCCGGTGTCAAGGCTAGAAGAAATTCCTGCCTTTTCCAAGTGATTTACCTGCCTGGGATATTGTTAATAGCAATCTCAATTGACTTGGAGGTTTAATATGGCCCTCGCCCAATTACCAGCCCGCAATGAAGTTCCCCGGGAACAGACCTGGAATCTGGAGAGCATTTTCCCTGAACTCAACGCTTGGGAGGAATCTTATCACAGCCTTGAAAAACGCCTGCCTGAGTTTGAGGCGTATAAAGGGAAACTGGCCCAAAGCCCGGAGGTCCTCCTAGCGTGCTTGAAACTGAGGGAAGAAGTTTTACGAGGAGCAGAAAAAGTCGCCGTGTACAGCGGCCTGGATTCCGCAACCGATGCTTCAGACCAAGAGGCACAGGCCCGGTCAGGACAAGGCCGAGGCCTGATGAATAAAGCCGTTGCTGAAGCTGCGTTTATTGAGCCAGAGTTATTAGCTCTAGGCTGGGAGGTATTAAAGAGCTGGATGGCTGAGGAACCAGCCCTGGCAGTTTACCAGCACTATTTCGAAAACCTCTTTCGCCTGCAATCTCATCTGCGAAGCACAGAGGTGGAAGAAGTCCTGGCGTTGGCAGCGGACCCATTGGGGTATCTATCCGGGGCATACGGCAGCTTGGTTAATGCCGATATCACCTTTAAACCGGCTGTTGCTGAAGATAGCAATGCAAGAGAGGTAGGGCAAAGCAGCATTAATGGGTTAATCACTGATCCGGACAGGGAAGTTCGCCGAACAGCCTGGGAAAATTATGCTGATGGGTACCTGGAACATCAAAATACCATCGCGGCTACCCAGGCAGGAGTATTCAAACGGGATGTGTTCCGGGCTCGTGCCCGGAGATACGGATCCTCTTTGGAAGCATCCTTGTCTCCAAACAATATCCCAACTGAGGTCTTTTATAACCTAATCCAGGTATTTAAGGATAACCTGCCTACCTGGCACCGCTATTGGAGAATCAGGAAAGAGATCTTGGGGTATGATCAGCTGCACGTTTATGACATCAAAGCCCCGTTAACAACATCCAAGCCTCTTATTCCTTACCAGCAGGCGGTCGATTGGATCTGTGAAGGCATGGCCCCCCTTGGCGAAGAGTATGTTGAGATCTTGCGGAAAGGATGCCTGGAGGATCGCTGGGTCGATCGAGCCCTCAACAAGAATAAAGGGCAGGGCGCATTTTCTTGGGGCATGCATGACACCCAGCCTTTCATCATGATGAGTTACGCGGATGATGTCTTCAGCCTCAGCACCCTGGCGCATGAGCTGGGACATTCCCTGCATTCCTACTACACCTGGCAGAACCAACCCTACATTTATGGGGATTATTCTCTTTTTGTGGCGGAAGTAGCTTCTAATTTCAACCAGGCTATGGTCAGGGAGTATCTGTTCCAAACCCAGAAAGACCCGGATTTGCAAATGGCGCTGATTGAAGAGACCATGTCTAACTATCACCGCTATTTCTTCATCATGCCCACCCTGGCACGATTTGAGATTGAGATGCACGAACGTGCGGAGCGGGGGGAACCGATTAATGCGCGATCAATGATAGAACTGACCGCGGATCTGTTCAGGGAAGGGTATGGGGACGAGGTGGTTTTTGATCAAAACAGGATCGGAATCACCTGGGCCCAATTTGGGCACATGTATGCCAATTTTTATGTCTACCAATATGCCACCGGAATTTCAGGTGCCAATGCCCTGGTGAACAGGGTTCTGGCTGAAGGGGAACCAGCGGCTGCGGAATACCTTGATTTCTTAAAGGCAGGAAACTCCTTGTATTCACTTGATGCCTTGCAGCGAGCAGGGGTTGATCTCACCAGTCCTGAGCCTGTGAAGGCAGGTTTTAAATTCTTGGCAGATACAGTGGACAGGCTGGAAAAGATAGCTTGATAGCTCGAGACTTGTTTTCTTGATGACCGGGCCTTACTCTTAGACACTGCTGATCAGGAACAGTTGTTTTTCTACCGGATCAGCTGGGTGGGGGCATGCGCTGGGAGGATGAGATATGTCTGATTTCTTCACGATACGCTGGCTCGTGGAAGGCGCGGTGAGCATGATTGATCAGCGCCTGCTTCCCCACCAGGTTGTCTACAACACCTATCAGACCCCTGAGGGCGTGTCGGGAGCCATCAGGGATATGGTTATACGCGGAGCGCCAGCAATTGGCGTCGCGGCCGCCTATGGTCTGGCTCTTGTTCCCTGTCGTTCTGAAAGTGATACTCCTGAGGAGATCATCAGGAAGCTGGAAGATGCAGCAGACATGCTCCGGCGGTCAAGGCCTACGGCCGTCAACCTGGTCTGGGCGCTGGAACGGATCTTGGACCTGGTTCACCGCCGCTCATTTTCATCCCCGATTGAAATCCGCGACCTGGTCCTGGAAGAAGCTAACCGGATCGCTGAAGAAGATGTGGCCGTTAACCTGGCTCTGGGGAAATTCGGCCAGGAGCTCATTCCCGATCGGGCAGTGATCATCCATCACTGCAATACTGGCAGCCTGGCAGCGGTGGATTACGGCACCGCGCTGGGCGTGATCCGCCTGGCTCACGAAGGGGGCAAAGATATTTTTGTTTATGTCGATGAGACCCGTCCCCGCCTGCAGGGTGGGCGGCTGACAGCCTGGGAGCTGCTGCAATATGGGATTCCTTTCCAGGTCATCGCCGACAGCGCGTCGGGACATTTTATGCAATCCGGGGGGGTGGACCTGTGCATTGTGGGGGCGGACCGGGTGGCTGCTAACGGTGATGTGGCTAATAAGATTGGCACCTATAATCTTGCCGTGGTAGCCCATGAAAACGAAGTCCCTTTCTATGTTGCTGTCCCCAAATCAACCATCGATAGGAGCATACCGTCCGGGGAGTTAATTGTGATCGAAGAACGACCCCCGGAAGAAATTACCCACGTTGGAGATTGGCAAATCACACCCGAAAACACCCCGGTTGGCAATCCGGCCTTTGATATCACGCCTGCCAGGTACATCACTGCCTTCATCACCGAAGCAGGGATTATCAAACCCCCTTATTCAGAACACCTGGCGAAGCTATTCCAGGAAGATTAAGAGAGGACGCCATAAGTGGACGGAATGAGTACCATCGGTATCCAAAATACCGCTTGTTTTTTATTTGATCTGGATGGTACGGTGTATCTGGGAGATCATCTCCTGCCTGGCGCGGAAGAGCTCCTGGCATACTTGGATGAGACCGGGACGCCTTACTTTTTCCTCACCAACAACTCCTCCCGCTCCCGGGAAGATTACGCTCAAAAACTGGCCGGATTTGGATTGTTCGCGGACAGGGAGAGGATTATTACCTCAGGGGTGGCCACGGTGATTTACCTGAAGGATCAGAAACCTTCCGCCAGGATATATCTAGTGGGCACTCCTTCGCTTGAGGAGGAATTCAAAGCCAACGGATTCCAGTTAGTAGATGAAAATCCGGATTTTGCTGTGCTCGGATTCGATACTACCCTGACCTATAATAAACTCCGGAAATTTTCGGATTTTGTTGCCGGTGGTATCCCTTACATCGCTACCCATTCAGATATCAACTGCCCAACCCCGACAGGATTTATGCCTGATATTGGGGCCATGATGGCCATGATCGAATCCTCTACCGGGAAGAAGGCAGATCTGATAATCGGCAAACCTCATACCCCTATGGTAGAGGTGGTAGTGACCCTGACTGGATATGCTCCCGACCAGCTTACCATGGTTGGAGACAGGATCTATACAGATATCGCCCTGGGGCAGGCCGGTATCCTGACCGTCCTGGTGTTAAGCGGTGAAACCGAAAAAGCCGATCTGCCGGATGCGCCCCGCCAGCCGGATCTGATGTGTCAGAACCTGGGGGAGCTGCTGAGGATACTGAAGTGGGAGAAGTAAATTGGACCGGGTGTCAGATATCCGTGCGGGTGATGGTGACCATGTTGAATAGTGACAGGCGGCCCCAGCTTCTTCTGAAATCTTCGTCTGTCATCCAGTAGATGTGCTTTGTTGAGCCCCAGGAACTTAAGAATCCCCAGGGTGTGCTGAGGCCAGCCTGGTTGTGGTGTCCGGGGTCGAAAGCTACAGGGATCAGGACATGGCCCCCGATCCACCCGTCTGGAGCCAGTGAGGTTGAGGTGTTTTCTCCTCTGGCGATGACCGGTTCCTTTTCCTTAAAATAGGTCAGGGTGACCAGGGCGAGGCTGTTTTCATCAGCGAGCCCTTCTAGCAGGTCAGGCACCTGTCCGATCTTGCTTTTAACCAGGATGGGCAGCCCCGCCTGCCGTCCCAATTCCCGGACCAGGTTCGCCGTTTGAAAAACCAGGCTGCCATTATGGTTGCCGAAGATGGTGTATCTACCCGTGCCTTTTAGTGGACGGGACTCAACCCAGTCAGTCAGATCGGCTCCCGTGAGGACGATCCCAAAAAGTATGTTCAGCGCTGAAGCCGCAGCGTATTTGGCGCAGTGGTTGCTGGTTCCTTGATCTTGCTGATAGGCCGCCAGCTGCTCTTCGCTCCAACTGCGCCAAAAAAGAGGGATCTCGGACATGGTGTGATGCGCTCCAGTAAATGATTTGCCGGGGCCAGATTGGGTTACTCCGGGAACCGGGTTCATTCTGTTCGGCCTCCGATTTCGTTTTGAAGGCTTTCCCATTCGTTGATGAGGATTTCCAACTCAGTTTCAGCTTCCCGATATTCGTGCCCCAGGGCTGCGACCTGATCGGGAATATCGGGAGGGGAGGCTAATTTCTTCCCCAATTTTTCCAGGGCGGCTTCCAATTCGCTGATGCGATCTTCTACTTCCCCCAGACGGGCCATTCTTTTTCGGTCTGCAGCCAGGGCTTTGTTTTTGGCGGATTTGATTTCTTGGTAGTTATCCCCTTCCTCAATTTTCAGATCGGGCTCCAGATCTTGGGGTTCCTCTTCCTGATCTTGGTTACCAAGGAAGGCTTGATAATTACCTTTGTAAACGAGCAGGCTTTCCCCGCTGACATCAATTTCCCAGATCTGACTCGCCAGGGCGCTGATCAGGTAGCGATCATGGGATACCAGAAGGATGGTGCCAGGATAAGAGGAAAGCACAGACTGCAGTGTTTCCTGGGAGGGGATATCCAGGTGATTGGTGGGCTCGTCCAAAAGCAAGAGATTGGCGTTGGAGAGAGAAAGTTTGGCCAGTGCTAACCGCCCCCGCTCGCCGCCAGATAGAACGCTGATTTTTTTAATAACCTCGTCACCGGAGAACAAAAAAGCTCCCAGATAGCTCCGGGCAGCGTTTTCTGATTGGAAATTTCCAACGCTCAGGATTTCCTCCAGTACAGTGTTGACCTCGTTCAAGTCCTGGTGGGCCTGGGCAAAATAACCCACATCGAGGTTGGCACCCAGCTTCACTTCGCCTGATAAGGGAGGCAGCTCTTCCAGGATAGTCTTAAGAAAGGTGGTTTTCCCCGCACCGTTGGGGCCGATCAGGGCAGCGCATTCTCCTCTCAGCAGCGTGATATCGGGAACCGAGAACAAGGCCTTCTCGCCGTCCTGGTAGCCGATCACAAGGTTGGAGGTCCGGATTACCAGGTCTCCTCCCCGCTTCCTGGTCTGAAATTTCAAATTGACCAGCTGTGGTTTTTTGGAGGGATTTTTTAAGGCAGCAATGCGCCGATGGGCTTCTTGGGGACTCATCATGCTGGTGGTCGTATGCACTTCCTGGCTGATCCGTGACCAGGATTTTCCCTGTATTGCCTGAATTCCCATCTGTTCAATGGCCTGGATGCGGCGGCTCAGCCTGCGGAGTTTTCCCCTGGCCATGTTGACTCGCTGCCCTTCGATATTGCGCTTGACGAAGTCGAGCTCATTCTCCAATCTGGCTTTTTCGGCCTCAAAGATCTCCTGCTGCCTTTCCCATCGTCCCTGGCGCTGCTCCAGGTAGGCGCTGTAGTTACCGCGGTAGGTTTCAAACCCGGACCGGCTCATCTCCCAGATTTGGTTGCAGACCTGGTCGATAAAATAGCGGTCATGGGATACGAGCAACACTGCTCCAGAAAAATTCTTCAGGTATCCTTCCAGCCATTGGATGGCTTCAATATCGAGGTGGTTGGTGGGCTCATCAAAGATCAGTAGATTGCTGGAACTCAGCAGCAGTTTTCCCAGCAGGGCCCGGGTGCGCTGCCCTCCAGAGAGATGGTTAACCGGCATGTGAAAATCCTCGACCTTAAATCCCAGGCCGGACAGGACTTGCCCCATGCGGCTCTCATAGGTGTACCCCCCCCGGTTTTCAAAATCCACCTGGAGCGACCCGTAGCGGGAGAGCAGCTCTTCTGTCGCCCCGCCAGGCTGGCCCATTTGCTTTTCCAGCGCCTTAAGCTCCTTTTCTAGCTGGATCAGGTCCTCAAGAGCAGACAAGATTTCATCCCAGAGGGTTTTATCGGAGACCAATGAGCTCTTCTGGGGCAGATAGCCGATTTTGAGCTGGTTTGCCCGCTGGATCTTACCCTCGGTCGGTGATTCGAGATTCGCCAAAAGATTGAGCAGGGTGGTTTTCCCGATCCCGTTTTCTCCAACCAGGGCAATTCTTGCCCCGGGCGGTATGGTCAAGTTCAGGCCGCTGAAAATATCATCAGCTCCGTATGATTTTGATAATCCTTGGGTAGTAATTAGCGACATAGCAGTATGGATAGGTAGTCAATAATGGTTTTACGCGCCTGACTGGCGGCGGTGCCAGGAGGCTTGCCGTGTTATAATCCCGACCAGACCCCAAACTGACAATCGACAGCTATTATAGTCTGGTATAAAAGAAATAAAAGGGTACTTTTCGATAATATGCAAGAATACCGTGTCCCAACTGAAAATAAGACTGATAAGGTAAGGCGGGGATTGTGGGTGGCCTTTATTGTCTCAGCCTCAATTTCCATTTTTCTGGCTTTTTCTTCCCGGAAGAATCCAACTTACCTCCCGGTAGAATCCTCCCCGGTTTTCGTTGATGTAACTATAC
>DRBO01000068.1 GCA_011039385.1 Chloroflexota bacterium
ATGTGAGGGAGTGTACAATTAAGGCACGACAGAGTCCGGGGCGGTGGCGGAATTGGCAGACGCAGGGGACTTAAAATCCCCCGGTTCACACCATGTGGGTTCAAGTCCCACCCGCCCTACTCTCTCTCTCTCGAAAGCAGCTTGCTCTGCTTTTTTTTTATTTTGGCTCAACATCTGTAAATTGGGTTCAGCAGCATTCTCCACCCCGAATTCAACCTACATATTTGTTATCCAGCGCCCTGGGACTTGAGTTTTCAGGTTCCTGACTCATCAATTCGGTTAGGTAAGATATTCTCCATTTGGTTTTTTCCTTCCTTCAACTATAATATAAGGAAACCTGGATAACCAGGGAGCTTGCTATTTGATAAAGCGAATATGAAGAGTATTCTTTTTCGAGATTTGATCCACCCATACTGGGAGAGATTAAGTGCCGAGGTGATTCTTGCTCTCTCTCCCCTCCAGTCGGAATCGCCCTGGCTGATCTTGGGCGTATCTCTGGCCGCGGGCCTGGTGGTGATCTTAATCGTTTACACCATCTCACTCCGCCGGCTGCTCCGGAAACACTCCCGATCCCTCCAGGAAAGTGAAGAAAAACTTCGGCGCTTCTTCATAACCTCCAAGGACCCAGCCTTCATCACCTCCAAGGACGGCCGCTGGCTGGATGCCAACCAAGCTACTGTCAAGCTCTTTGGCTATGATTCCAAAAAAGAACTCTTTCAAATCCCGGTCAGCCAGATGTACCTCAATCCCGAACAGCGCTCACAGGTATTAGAGGAAATTGAACGCAGCGGATTCATCATGGACATGCCGGTGGACATGGTTGATAAGAATGGCAACACTCTTCATACCATGTTAACCACCACAGCCATCCACTCTGAAAGTGGGGAGACGGTCTCTTTTCAGGGCACAATCCGGGACAACACGAATCGGATCTCAACCCAGAGACAAATGGAGCATAGCCGAAAAAATCTTGACCTGGTGTTCACAGGAACAGGGCTGTGGGATTGGAATCTGAGAACCAACACGATTGAGATCAATGACCGCTGGGCAGACATGATCGGCTATGAAAAAGCCGAACTGGAACCCCTCACTATCGAAGACTGGGAAGGACTATCCCATCCCGCAGATTTAGAAGCTTCCAATAAACTTCTCCTCAAGCATTTTGCCGGCGATCTCTATCACTACCAGGCCGAGATGCGCATGAAGCACAAACACGGCCATTGGGTCTGGATCCTCAATCAGGGCCGGGTGGTAGAAAGGAATCGCGACCGGTCCCCACTGCGGATGGCAGGCACTACCCAGGACATCACTGAAAAAGTGAGGGTCCGCGAGGAGATCCAGGAATACGCAGACCAGCTGGAAGCCCTGCACACCATCACCCAATCGCTGTCTTCGACCCTCTCGCTGGATGAACTGCTGGATTTGATCCTGGCGAAACTGGAACAAACCCTGGCGTTTGACAGTGCCTCGATCTTCCTGTACGAAAACGGGGAGCTGCGCGTTGAAACCGTTCTCAATCATCCTCACCCAGAACTGGTAGTGGGCAAGACTTTTCCAACTTCCAACCCCCTTTTCCAGGAAATCTACACCAATAGAAAACCCATCATCATCGACAATGCCATGCGGGATGCCCGTTTCCAGGGCTGGGGCCAGATGCACCATGTCAAAGGTTGGCTGGGGGTGCCGCTGATCATTCAGGATACATTTATCGGCTATATCACCATGGACAGCCGCGATCAATCTGCTTTCGGTTCTCCAGAAGCCAAGCTGGCCAATATATTTGCCTCCCAGGCCGCCCAGGCCATTCATAATGCCCGCCTTTACGAACAGGTGACCCACTACGCAGAGACGCTGGAATCTCGCATTGAAACTAGGACCAAGGAGCTCACCAAGATGGTTGAGCTTATGACCGGGCGTGAAATCCGGATGGTAGAGTTGAAAGAGGTAATTAAGGAACTCCGCCAGCAGTTACTTGACCATGGTATCACTCCTGAAGCAAAGGACCCATTGAAGAATGGGATCAACGGGACACATGAATAAGAAACAAGCCAAGCTTAGCAATATTGAGAAATTCATTCAGACCCTGGAAAGCTGGGTAAAAACACCCCGCTACGATGATCTTGGCCAGCAAAGGAAAGCCGAAATCATCCATGTCCTATCTTCCGTGGTGTTGGTGATAGGATTTGGCACGCTGACAATTTCGCCATTTATTTACACGAACCTGGTAAGGGGCATAAGCATCACGATTGGAATGATGGCCCTCATCCTCCTGATCCAGATCCTCAATCGCAGGGGGCATATCCAAATCTCCTCCCGGCTTTTCATCGCCACGGTCTGGATCATTGACATCGCTTTGATCCTCTTCAGCGGTGGTTTTAACAGCCAAATCCTTTCCTCCTTCATCTCCATCGTCATCATGGGTGGTTTGATCCTGGGAGAGATGTATACCTTCTATCTGGCAGGCATCAGCGTTATTGCCTACCTGTTGCTATTCTTCCTTGAAGCCCGGGGCTTAACGCCCGATGTCCTGCTCGAATTTACACCTATCGCATTAATCTTGATCAACACAGTTAACCTCTTCCTGGCCGCTATTGTGTTATTAATCGTAATGGTGCATAAAGAAAGAAATTTCAGGGAATTGGTCAGCAAAGAAGAAACCCTGGAAAAGGCCAATCTGGAGCTACTGCAAGAAATTCAAGCCCGGGAGAAAGCTGAATCCCTCCTTAAGCAGAGTGAAAGCCGCTTGAAATCTGCCTTGATGGAATCCCCCTATCCTACTATGCTCCATGCTGAAAACGGTGAAGTACTGCTGGTGAACACCGCCTGGATTGAAAACAGCGGTTACTCTCCTGAAAAACTATCCGGATTCGGGGATTGGTTGGATCATATGTTCAGAGAAAACAGCCCCCAGGTGCTAGCCATCATTGACCAACTGGTTAGGGGCGATGTTACCGGGGCGGATGGATTCTTTGATATTTCTAACCAAAACGGAGAGACCCTGAAATGGTATACCCGCTGGACCAGGTTGCCTGCCCTGGCAGATGGCAGGGCCCTGTTCCTGACCATTGCCACAGACCTGACAGACCTGCTTTCCGTGGAGTCAGCCCTCCGGGAGAGTGAAGAAACCCTGTCCATATTCTCCCTGGTAACCAATGACGGACTGTGGAACTGGGATCTGCAGACAGACCAGGTAACTTACGATCCCCGCTACTACACAATGGCCGGATATGAAGTCAATGAATTCCCTCATGAATTGGAAGAATTCAGGAAGAGGGTCCACCCTGACGACGTCGAAAGGGTCTTCAGCCAGGCTGAAAAGCATCTCTCTGGGGAGATCGACAGATACAACGTTGAATTCAGGTTCCTTCGAAAAGATGGAAGCTGGCTTTGGGTGATGGGACGCGGCAAGATCACAGAGCAGGACGCAAACGGGAACCCCCTCCGGTTTGTTGGCACCCACACGGATATCAGCGCTCAAAAAGCTGTGGAGGAAAAATTAAATGACTACCAGCTTCAGCTGGAAGATATCGTCGAGGACAGAACCCAAGAACTCAATCAGCGGGTTACTGAAGTGGAGCGCTTGAACGTTGCGCTCACGAATATCCTGGATGATTATCAGGCTGCCAACCAAAGACTATCTATCCTGAGAGATAATTTATCTGCGGCCAACCAGGAACTGGAATCGCTGACCTACTCCCTTTCTACGCACTTGCTCAAGCCGATTCTGAACATTCAAGAGACCGCAAAGAAGCTCTATAAAAATACTTCCAAAAAACTCAACAAGAAGGAATTGGATGCAGTTCAAGGAATCCGGACCAGCGCGGAGCAGGTAAATCAGCAAATTGATGATCTGCTGAGGATATCCCAGCTCAGTCAGCAGAGCCTGCAGATCGAGGAAACCGATCCTGGAAAACTTGTTAAAAAAATCCTCAAATCGTATGCCGCAGAAATCAAAAAGCATAAGATTAAAACTATCGTTAAGGAGCTGCCACTTTGCCGCGGTGATCGTAAGCTCCTGGAGATGGTTTTTGATAATTTGATCAGCAACGGGATAAAATACTCCGCCGGGGAGGAGCACCCTGAGATTCAGATCGGATATCAGCCAGACCAAGATCCTGATCGTGTGATCTATTATATCCAGGATAATGGCATTGGATTCGATCCAGAAGACGAGGATTTAATCTTTGGAACTTTTCGACAACTGAGCTACCCTGAGAATCAACCTGGAACAGGGATTGGGCTGACCCTTGCAAAACTCATAATTAACAAACATGGAGGGAAAATCTGGGCCGATTCTGAAAAAGGGAAAGGAGCCACATTTTATTTTGACCTCGCTTGCCCAAGGTTAGATATAGAATAATCTAACAGTTATCAAGGGCAGGGAATATTCTTATCATGGACCATATCCAACTTTCTTCCGCAATCATACCCACAGCCCTGGCAGGTTTCCTGTCCCTGTTCGCAGTGGTCAGGCTCTGGAAATTGCGCGCTGCTCCCGGAGCCATGCCCTTGACCCTGTTGTTCATCTCAATAGCGATCTGGTCGATTGGGTCAGCGATTGAAACTGTCCTCACCCAGCTGGAACTAAAAATATTCTGGATTCAACTTCAATACCTGGGCATTGCTTGGATAACTGTTTTCTGGTTGTTATTCTGCCTGCGCTACACAAATCGGCAGCGCCCTACGACTGTGCGTTTTTACCTGATATTTTCCTGGATACCCATCGCCACCATTATCCTGGCCTTCACCAATCCCTATCACTACCTGGTCTGGTCAAACCTTCACCTGTCTGCTGTGCGGGGGATCAACGTGGTCCACCAGGATTATGGTGTCTGGTTCTGGGTCAATGCGTTATATTCACTTTCGTTGTATATAGCTGGCCTGGTTATGCTCATCCAGAACTATATCCGCACACCCCGCGCGCTCAGGCAGGAAACCCTATTGATCATCCTGGCCGGGTTCGTTCCGGGGATTGCTAACTTCATAATCCTCTCAACAGGGGATCTTTTCCCTCCCTTGAAACTTGCCCCTTTGAGTTTTGTGTTTATGGGGTTGGTGATTGTTTTTGTTGTTTACTTCCATCAACTACTGGATATCATCCCCATCGCTCGTGATACAACCATTGAAAACATGCGTGATGGCATCGTTGTTGTTGACCTCAATGACCGGATTGTAGATATTAACCCGGTAGGGGAAAGAATCGTTCAAGGTTCACAGGCCGAAGTGATCGGGAACCCAATCGGGGAGATATTAGGGGATTTAACAGATTGGATTTCTTCCTCCAAGAAAGGAGAAACCCCTGAAAAGATCATCACTATCGATCAAGGCTCTAATAACAAGGTTTTCGTGCTTAATCAGATCCCGTTGACCGATGTCCAGGGATCGTTAATAGGCTACTCGATCATTTTCCATGATAATACGGAGTCGCACGTTCTCAACAGGGACCTCAAGAATCAAGCAGATCGCCTGACAGTCCTGTATGAGATCGGCAAGGCAATTACCAGCACATTAAAAATTGATGACCTGCTGGAACTGATCTTCAGCCAGCTTTCCAAAGTGATTACCAGTGATGCCTATTTTGTCGCTATCTACCTCCCAGAAACACATGAATTGGATATCCGCATCCTATTCGATCAGGGAAAACGCTACCCTGCCACACAAGTGGACGCCAGCCGGGGATTATCAAGCTGGATTGTGGAACATAAAAAGCCCCTTCTGATCAAAGATCTTCACAAAGAACTTGAAGACCTGCCGGTTGAACCGATCCTCGTGGGAGAGAAGAATCTTTCCCGCTCCTGGTTGGGGGTTCCACTGCTTGCTGATAAGGAGCTGATAGGACTGCTGGCAGTATCCAGCTACGCCCCCAACTTTTTTGATGAATCCGATCAGCTGCTGATGGAGCAGATCAGCCAGCAAGCCGCCCTATCCATCCAAAATGCTCGCCTTTATGAGGAAGCGAAAGAACAAGCTAATTTGGATTCACTTACCGGCGTTAGCAACCACAAGCACTTAATTGAAACCCTCCATCAGGATACAGAAAAAGCTCTTGCTGCCATGATGCCAATCTCGCTGATCATGCTGGATATCGATCATTTTAAAATATATAATGACACCTACGGCCATACGATAGGCGATGAGGTACTCAGACTCACTGTACAGGCCATCAAATCTCACATTAAAAAAACAGATACTGTTGGCCGCTGGGGTGGTGAAGAATTTGGCATTGTGCTGCTCAATGCCACCATCACACAAGCCAATATGGTTGCCAATCGAATCCGGCGGACACTATCAGAGCTTCCCCTTTTTGACGTAGAAGGGCAAACCATCCCAAAGCCCACCATCTCGCAAGGCATAGCCACCATCCCGGACCACACTACCGGTGCAGATGAATTGGTCATTATCGCAGATCGGGCCCTGTACCGGGCTAAGGCACGTGGAAGGGATCAGGTGGCGGTTGGAACGCCTTCCCCTGAAAGCTAATCCCTTTTTTGCAGGAAATCCTGAATCAAATTCATTCCCAGGTAACCCTGGTATACTCCGGCTATGCTAAAATCCCTGTATGGACCTTCGCATTGCCTTTATGGGCACACCTGATTTTGCGGTTCCTTCCCTGACTAAACTGGCTGAGAATTTCATCATCGCCGGGGTGGTCAGCCAACCAGACCGTCCTTCCGGCAGGGGACAAAGATTAATTTCGCCCCCGGTTAAAATTACTGCCCAGGAGTTAGGGTTGGAGATTTTCCAGCCTGCTGACGTGAACGCGGGATCTTTCCTGAATGTTATCCAGGGTTGGAACGTGGATCTAATTTGCGTGGCCGCTTTTGGGCAGCTTCTCAAACCCGAGTTGCTCTCCCTGCCAGAAATCGGCTGCCTCAACGTCCATGCATCTCTGCTTCCTCGCTGGAGAGGGGCATCCCCCATCAATGCAGCCATCCTGGCTGGAGATTCCCACAGCGGAGTAACTATCATGAAAATGGGACCCGGGCTGGATGATGGCCCCATTCTGGCCCAGGCATCTACGCTTATTGAACCGGAAGAAACCGCTGGAACCCTCTCGGACCGGCTGGCTGAGCTAGGCGGAGAACTGCTTGTGAAAACCATCCCTTCCTATTTGCGGGGGGAACTCAATCCCCGATCACAGGATCCTGACCTGGTAACTTATGCGCCTCTCCTAGAAAAGAAAGCCGGGGAGCTGGATTTCAGCCAACCCTCGGGAGACCTCGCCCGTAAGGTCCGGGCGTATTCTCCCTGGCCAGGTACGTTCACCATTTGGGAAGGAAAACGGTTGCTGATCCATAAATCTTCCAGTATCTCCGTAACCTCCCCGGGGGCAGGCGTGTTTACTAGATTTGAAGGCAAACCGGCTATAGGAACCGGCAAAGGCATCCTGGTCCTGGAACAACTTCAGCTTGCCGGAAAGAGGTCAGTCTCTGGAGAAGAATTTCTCAATGGAACTCCTTCCTGGGGAAAGTCTTGAGTAAAAAAAGGGAAACAATCCAATTATGACCCGGGATCAAAATACACCCACACCTTCCACTTTCATATTATTGCGGCATGGTGAATCAACCGGCAACGCAGAGAACAGGCACCAAGGACAGGCAGATTATCCACTGACAAATCTGGGAATCCAGCAAGCCCAAGCCCTGGCGGAAGATTGGAAATCCCGGGGATGGAAATTTGATAAGGCTTTATCCAGTCCCTTGAGCAGAGCAAAAGAGACTGCAGAGATATTATCTGAAAGGCTGGAAGTGGATCTGGATTACGATCCGATCTGGATGGAACGAGACAACGGGAAGCTGGCTGGTCTGCTGTATGAACAGGCCCTCCAGGTTTTGCCGCCTCCGGATTTTATACCCCTCTATGAACCTATCGCCAGTACCGGCGAAAGCCAATGGGAACTGTATTTACGAGCGGGAGCGGCCCTGAATCAATTAATGAAACTGCCTCCTGGCCGCTACCTGGTGATCTCCCATGGGGGCTTATTAAACATGGTCATGCATGCCTTGATCGGAGTAGTTCCCCAGCCCAACTTCCAGGGACCTAATTTCAGATTTTCCAATACCGGCTACACCCGGATCAAATACGATCCAGGCCACAATACCTGGATCATCCTGGAACACAATAATATCAGTCACCTCAAGGATCTTTGACAACTACCTTCCCAGACGATGAATAAGAGCTTTCTGGTTTTTGGAGCGGGGGCGATTGGCACCTTTATTGGGGCCAGTTTGGTCCTCCAGGGACACCAGGTCACTTTTCTCGAAAAAGAGGCTGATATTTCCTCCCTGCAGCAGCGGGGCTTGCAAATGTCCCGGGGAGATGAGAAATTCCAGCTTTTCGGTGCTGAGTTCTGTAGCGGGTTTGATATCCTCGACAGGAAGAATTTTGATCTGGCGATCCTGGCCCTGAAAACCTACCACCTGGATTCTATTTTGCCTGAACTGATCAGACGAAAAGATCAGCTTCCTCCATTGCTCTGCCTGCAAAACGGGATTGACAGCGAAAAAAAGCTTGCTGACGCGCTTGGAGTCGGCTCTGTTATCCCCGGTACAGTGACCAGCGCTGTGGACCGTTTGGATAAAGGAAAGGTCATACTTCAGAAGTCACGGGGAATGGGCATCGCCGGAAATCACTCCCAGCTGAAGGATTTCCAGGATCTTTTCAACCAGGCAGGGCTGAACTGCTGGGTGTACCCCAGGGCTGAGGCGATGAAGTGGTCCAAGCTGCTTATCAACTTATTAGGAAATGCCAGCTCAGCGATCCTCAACCTTCCCCCCTCAGCCATTTATGCCCATCCTGGACTCTTTCAGATGGAGCTGGAACAGATCCGGGAAGGATTAGAGGTGATGAGAAAACAGCGGATTCCAGCCGTCAATCTCCCTGGGGTACCGGTGAGATTATTGGCTGCGGTTGTACGATGCTTGCCTGCATCCCTTTCCCAGCCCCTATTGTCCAGGCTAATCGGCGGGGGACGGGGAGAGAAGATGCCCTCTTTTCATATTGACCTTTACAGCGGGAGAGGAAACAGCGAAGTTGGGGACCTGAACGGCGCTGTTGTCCGAGCCGGAGACCAATTGGGGATCTCCACACCGGTGAATCATTTTCTAACCAACTGTTTATTGGGGTTAATTGCTGGAGAGATCCCCCTCAACAGATATCAGGACCTGCCGGACCTCTTTCTCAAAGACCTGAAATCATTTAAAGCAGATCGAGCCCTCAACAGATAATCTCATACACGAGAGGAAGGGCCGGCACTTGCTGGTCACTCCAGCGGTGGGCTTCCAGCAGGCGTTTTTCGGCCTGCTCCAAATCTGCCAGGGAGGACGCATGGATAATAAAGAGGTCTTGTCCCTTCTTAATAAAATCTCCCACTTCCTTTAAGATTTCAATCCCGACTGTGTGATTGATCAGATCACTTTTTTTCGCTCTGCCTGCCCCAAGATCGACTGAGGTTTCCCCTACAATCCGGGCATGGATCTGGCTCAAGTATCCACTTTCAGGGGAAGGGATCGTTTTGATCAATGCTGCCTGCGGGAATTTATCAGGATCCTTGACATAACTCACATCCCCACCCTGGGCTTCAACCAGCGCCAGGAAGCGCTCCCAGGCTGATCCATCCTGGAGAGCCTTCTGAGCCATCTTCCGGGCATCCTCCAGGTTTTCGGCGGCATTCCCAAGCACCAGCATCTGTTCAGCCACATCCAAACAGTGGTTCAGAAAACTCTGTGGGCCCCCGCCCTGGAGGGTAGCAATGGCTTCCTTCACCTCGAGGATATTGCCAACAGCGATCCCCAGGGGTTGGTTCATATCCGAGATCAAGGCAACAGCCTTCCTGTGAGCCAGATGGGCGATATCCACCATAAATCGCGCCAGCTCCCGGGCTTCGGCTTGGGTCTCCATAAATGCACCCAAGCCGATCTTGACATCCAGGACAATCGCCTGAGCGCCAGCAGCGATCTTTTTGCTCATAATGGAAGAAGCGATGAGCGGAATGGAATCCACTGTGCCAGACACATCACGTAAAGCGTAGAATTTTCCATCCGCGGGGGCCAGCACTGCGGTCTGTCCTGACAGCACCAGGCCAATCTCATCCAGCTGGGTCAGGAATTCTTCCTGGCTAAGATTGACCCTAAATCCGGGGATGGATTCCATCTTATCCAGAGTACCACCGGTAAAACCCAATCCCCTGCCTGACATTTTTCCTACAGGCAATCCGCAGGCAGCCACCAGGGGTTCAACAACCAGCGTGGTCTTATCCCCTACTCCACCGCTGGAGTGTTTATCTACCGCCAGGGGAACCGCTGGAGATAAATCCAGAATCTCTCCTGATCTGACCATGGCCATGGTCAGGTCAGTGGTCTCCTGGGGAGTCATCCCATTTAACAGAACAGCCATAGTCCAGGCTGAAGCCTGATAATCAGGAATGGAGCCTTCGGTGAAGCCCTGGACAAAAAATTCAATTTCCTCTCGGGTTAATTCCCCCCCATCCCTTTTTTTGATAATGATATCTACAGCGCGCATACCAGCTCCCAGACTTGTTGACTATGACAATAATTTTAGATTATACCGTAAGTGACATGCTGGTTGGTAACAGGCTTACCGGAGTGAAACTTCTGCCTGTTGGTTGTCCTGTCTCCTTTTTTTTCGATTCACCTGGAATATTCCGCTGACGCCAAGCAGGACAAATAATCCACCAGCAACCGTCCATCCTGAGATCGGTTCTCTGAGGATCAACCAACCCAAGAACACCGCGATCACTGGATTCACATACGCATAAGTAGTGACCAGGCTGGCTGGCAGCAGCTGAAGTGCGCTCACGAAGGAGGTAAAGGCAATGATCGAACCAAAGACTACCAGGTATCCCCAGGCCATCCAGGCTTCCTGGGTTGGGGCAGGGAGAGGTTCACGCATCAACAGGGCGATCAGGGTGTAAAACAAACCCCCAAAGAGCTGCTGGTAGCCAGAGTTGACCCCTCTGCTCACAGATACTGGCTTCCGTGCCTGGATCACCAGACCGCAGGACCAACTCAAGCTGGCCAGTAACAAGGCCAGGATGGAGAGAACATCTGCCCGGATTCCTGAGGAGAGTAAAGGATAGCTGAGAATAAATATACCTCCAAATCCAATGATCAGGGAGATGATCAGCAGGAATGAGGGCATTTTTTTGTCAAGAACCGATTCAAATAAAGCCACCCAGATCGGGGTGATGGCTATAACCAGGGCGGCCAGCCCTGAATCCAGGTGCTGTTCCGCCAGGATCACCAACCCGTTCCCTCCGATCCAGAACAAGAAGCCTGATGCTGCCAGCACCAGCAAGTCTTTTCGGCTGGGAAGGAATTTCTTTTTTCTCAGCGCTCCCCACAGAACAAGGATCGTGCCGGCAACCAGAACCCGCAATCCGCCAAACCAGAAAGGCTGAAAGCCAGAACCTTCCTCGATGCCTATCCGGATAGCCAGATAGGTACTCCCCCAAATAAAATACACCGCAAAGAGGTTAATCAGCCCTGCCGGGGTAATTTTACGCTCATCCGCCAATGTGTTCTCCTCATGCCGAGTGCTAAATCAGCAGCATAGCATCGCCAAAGGAATAAAATCGGTACTTATTCCTCATAGCCAATTGATATAAAGACAATATCTTTTCCCGACCAGTAAAAGCACTCACCATCATCAGCAAGGTTGATTCGGGTAAGTGGAAATTGGTCAACAGGCAATCCACAACCTGGAATTGAAAGCCCGGCAAGATGTATAAATCTGTTGGTCCTTCATAGGGCCGAATGTGTTGGGGGTCCTCAGAACGCAATCCTGCTGTCTCCAGGGTTCTTACAGAGGTTGTCCCAACTGCAATCACCCGCCCACCCCGCAGGCGAGTCTGGCGGATTTCCGCTGCCGCCGCTTCAGTGAGCTGACACCATTCGGTATGAATTTGATGGTCCCGGGGATCATCCTCATGGACGGGCGCAAAAGTATCCAGTCCAATATGTAAAGTCACCTCAGTTACCCTGACTCCTTTGCCGCGGATCCTTTCCAGCAGCTCGGGAGTAAAGTGAAGGCCGGCTGTTGGGGCCGCTGCAGAACCGATCTCCCGGGCATAAATCGTCTGATAACGCTCCGGTTCATTCAACGTTTCGTGAATATAGGGCGGTAAGGGGACAGCACCGGTCTTTTCAATTACTTCCTCAATCGAAGTGCGAAAATGGATCTGGCGCAAGGATCTTCCCAGGTCTTTCTCAATCACGCCCTCCGGTCCAGCATTGATTTGGATTTTGCTCCCCGGCTTGATCCCCTTTCCTCCTACCATAGCTTCCCAATGCCCCTTTTCCACTTCCCGCAGCAATAGCAGCTCAATTTTCCCCCCGGTAGGGACCTTCGTTCCGTACAGCCTAGCCCGGATAACCCTGGTCTGATTTAGGACCAATAAATCATCCTCTTTCAGTAGATCAACTAATTGAGTAAATATTCTATGCTCGACCAAGTCATTAGCTCGATCGTATACCAATAAACGAGAAGAATCCCTGGGATCAACGGGATGCTGGGCGATAAATTCCTTTGGCAGGTGGTAGAAAAAATCAGAGGTTTTCAAAAAGCACTTCTTTTTATTATTTATTCAGGAAATACAGCACGATATTAAGAATCACTGTCAATACGACTGAGATGATTAACGAAGAAACAAGGGGCACCGCGCAAGTGAAATTTCCGCGTTTGAATTTGATATCACCTGGCAAGTTTCCCAGGGGCAGGTCCAGCTGATCAAGAAGGTAAAGAATACCAGCAACGATCAAAAGCAACAAACCGAACAGGGCCACGATACGGGCCAGCAGGGATAATTCCATATTATCTCGCTAATTGATGAGTCTGGGTTGTTCTGTGCCTTTCGGAGGTTCTAAGCCAAGATGGGTATATGCCTGCCGGGTAGCCACTCTGCCTTGCGATGTCCTTTGCATGAACCCCAGCTGCAATAAATACGGCTCAACCACATCCATGATCGTATCGGGATCTTCCCGAATCGAGGCAGCGATCGTTTTTAATCCCACAGGTCCGCCATGGTATTTAACCACGATGGCCTGCAGCACACGCCGATCCATGGAATCCAGCCCCTTGTCATCGATCTTCAACAAATCCAGCGCCCGCAGGGAGATATCCGCTGTGATTTTTCCATCTCCCCTGACCTGGGCAAAATCACGCACCCGTCGGAGCAACCGGAGCGCGACACGGGGTGTACCACGTGACCGGGAGGCGATCTCATCGATCCCCGCAGATTCAGATGGCACCTGGAGCTGCTTGGCAGCCCGCTGAATAATCTGCTTGATGGCATTATTTGTATAATAATCCAGCCTGTATACTGCTCCAAATCGGGCTCGCAAAGGAGCGGTGACCAGTGCCAGGCGGGTTGTAGCCCCCACAATGGTAAAACGCGGCAGCTTGAGACGGACCGAACGGGCAGACGGCCCTTTGCCGATGACTATATCCAGGGAATAGTCCTCCATTGCGGGATAAAGGACTTCCTCAACGGCTCTGCCCAGGCGATGGATCTCATCAATAAAAAGGATGTCTCCTTGATTGAGGTTTGTCAATATAGCCGCCAGATCACCTGCTCGCTCCACGGCAGGACCGGAAGTAATCTTGATATTAACGCCCATCTCGTTCGCCAGGATGTGGGCCAGGGTGGTTTTTCCTAACCCGGGTGGGCCATAAAACAGCACATGGTCGAGGGCTTCCTGGCGGTGTTTTGAAGCGGTGATTAATATCTCCAGATTTTCGCGGATAGTATCCTGCCCCACCATACCCTGAATGGATTGGGGGCGAAGCGCATGATCAAGGGAATCACCGGGTTTTGAATCAGAACTCACCAGGCGGTCTCGCTGTTGGTCATCCATGTCTACGATTATACCGAAGTCCCCCTTTAAATGCGAAGAAATGTGGGACAAATCTGGTCAACAGGATATAATCAGCATGAACTAACTGCAGATACAGGGAGGTTTCCTTGAATACGATTTTTGAATCCAGCCATCCGCTTGTTGCCCATAAACTGACCCGTCTGAGGGATAAAAATACAGAGCCCAAGAAATTTCGAGAACTGGTACGTGAGGTTTCCGCTCTGCTAGCCTATGAAGCAACCGCCGACCTGGAAATCGCCCCCATGCAGGTGGAAACGCCGCTGGCTATGGCTGAGGGGATGGAACTCAAACAACCCATCGGACTGGTCCCCATCTTGCGCTCCGGTTTGGGCATGGTGGAGGGAATTTGGGGGTTGATGCCCTCGGCAGAAGTCTGGCATATCGGACTCTACCGCGATGAACGCACCCTCCAACCCGTAGAATATTACAACAAACTGCCCCTGGAACCTACTGTATCCGTCTGTTTGGTCCTGGATCCGATGCTGGCTACTGGGGGATCCGCCGTGGCAACAGTAGATATACTCAAGGAATGGGGTGTCCAGAAGATCAAATTCCTGGGGATACTGGCTGCTCCAGAAGGAGTGCAAGCGATGCAATCCGCGCACCCGGATGTCCCGCTTCATCTGGCAGTGATCGACGATCATCTCAACGAACATGGCTATATTGTGCCTGGCTTAGGTGATGCCGGGGACAGGCAATTCGGCACAGGATAAAAATCCGCTCCCTTCATCAAACTAAAAGGGGCTTCCTAAGGTGCCCCTTTTGGTTTTCCAGACCTTGTTATCCTTGAGCGGCCACTTTTGTGATCTCAATAAAGGCGGCTGCCTTAAGGCTGGCACCACCTACCAGCGCACCGTCAATATCTGGTTGCTGGAAAAATTCTCGGGCGTTTTCAGGTTTTACTGAGCCACCGTAGAGAATCCGCATCTCCTGAGCGATCTCTGGAGATAACAGCCGGGCAATCTCCTCCCTGATATGGATTTGAATCACTTCGTTGGCGCCAACTGGCGTCGCGGCCCTGCCCGTTCCAATCGCCCAAACGGGCTCATAGGCAATCATCATCTTGCGGACACGGGCTTCCTCTAGGCCCTCCAGAGCCGATGTCAGCTGCCTTATAACCACCTCGCCAGTTTTACCAGTTTCATTTTCATCCAGGGTCTCCCCAACACAAAGGATCGGTTTTATACCAGCCCCCAGAGCCGCCTTGATCTTTTTATTAACGGCTGTATCAGTATCCTGGAAATAAGCCCTTCTCTCTGAGTGGCCGATGATGACATGATCAGCCAATTCGGCGACCATCAAGGGGGAAATCTCCCCGGTATAAGCCCCTTTTTCTTCCCAAAAGAGATTCTGGGCGCCAAGGGAAATATCCGTTCCCTCCAAAAATTCCGCCACCTTGGCCAGCGCTGTAAACGGGGGGCAAATCACGCAATCCACTGGTTTATACTCAGCCAGGCCGGGACAAAGCTCTTGCACAAGTGCCAGGGACTGCGCCACTGTCAGATGCATTTTCCAATTTCCTGCAACACACGGTCTCCGCATTATTCCTCTTCCCTTCAAAGTTAATATTGTTCAGTTTCTTCTCCAGAGGCTCGCCGGATCCACTCCGGCAGATCTTCCCTACCCTGCAGCTCTACCAGCAAAGAGGCGGCCTCTTCATAACGCTCCTGGGCATAGAGAATGTCAATCTTTATCAAATAAGCCTCGAGTAAATCCGGTCGCTCTGCCAGGATCCGATCAACAATCTCACTGGCACGTGTGACTTTTCCACTCTGCAGCGCTCTCCGGGCTTTCATCAACTGCTCCAGGGCTGGCTCGATAACCACATCCGGATTTTCAGATAACACTTCCACGGAGATGAACTCATAAGCCGCATAAAATAGCGCCTCGCGGATCCTCATCTGGAGCTCTTCGGCAGGGATGGGGGATCCAATCTGCTCCACCCTTAAATAGCTGTATGCAGTATAGGTCCAGAGATCGATTTCGGACAACAGCTGTCCCAATTCCAGAATGGTCTCAGGGTTCCCTTCTGCGAGCTGATAGGCTTTCTGGAAAGCTTCTCGGGCAAGCTGGGGGCGGTTTGCGTTCATATACGCAACACCAAGCTGATAATGAAGGTAGGGATCTTGCGGGTCCTCTCGTATTTGCTGGTTAAGGGCCAGGATCTCACCATCTTCCGTCCCGTTCAGAAAATTCGCCTCCCGGGTTAGCGTCGCCGCTGTGATCAGGTCAGGTCCAGGGACTGCTCTGGCATTTCTCACCACCGCTGAAGCCAAGCAGAGCAGAATAAATGCTGGGATCAGCAGCCAGGCGATCCATCCCGGTATCCTGGATTTGGTCTTCTTAACAGGAGCGGACTCTCCCGTTAGCTGTTCTTCTCCCGCTTCTTGTGCACGCTGGATGGAATCTGCCCGCCTTTGGTCGGCATCCAGGGTCAGCGTTGGCGCTTCACCTTCAGAAGGATGCTCTTGGATCAGGTCTTCAAACGCCTTTAAGAAGGCGGCCATCATCTCCGAGATATTGGTATAACGATCTTCCCGCTTTTTCGCCAACGCCTTGAGCAATGCCCGCTGCATTTCTTCAGTGATGTCCGGGTTGACATCATGGGGGAGTGGAAGCGGGCTGTAGATATGGTCATGGATCACAGAAAAAGGTGTATCCGCTTGGAAGGGTACCTGCCCCACCAACAGCTCATACATCATTATTCCCAGGGAATAGATATCCGTCCCACTATCGAGATTCCCCAGACCTTTCGCCTGTTCAGGGGATATATAATGGGGTGTTCCCATCATCATCTGTCCGGAGAGAGTTGTCTGGCTGGTTTCAGTGATCCTGGCCAAACCAAAGTCTGCCAGGTAAATGCCACCTGCTTTATCAAGCAGCACATTGGAAGGTTTGACATCCCGGTGCAGTACGCCTTGCTTGTGAGCATAAGCCAGAGCGGAAGAAATCACCCGGAAAATACGCCTGCTTTCCTTGTAAGTCAGTTTGGATTTCTCCAGACGAGCCTTTAACGTCTCACCGCGAACATATTTTAAGACCAGGTAGGGACGACCCTCATGTTCCGAAAAGTCATAAATGGGCACAATATTGGGATGCTCAAGCTTGGCAACCACTTTGGCTTCCCGTTCAAAGCGGTCGAGAAATCCAGGGTGCTCCATAAATGCCGGATGCAGCGCCTTAATCGCTACGTATCGGTCCAGACTGGGATGGTAAGCCTTGAAAACCGTTGCCATACCCCCTTTTCCCAGTTTTTCGACCAGGCGATAGGGACCAACATTTTCCCCGATGATAAACGGCATTTTCCTTTCTCCTTAAATTTTTCCTGATTATACCTTATTGACCAGGCACCTCAGTCGCACAGCCCACAACCTAATCCGATTGTAAACCAAACTTCTCCAGAATACAGGTATTTGAGTTTTACAAATTGGTTAAGGCAGGTCCACCCCAAACAGAAAGACCTCATTCGAAAATGAGGTCTTTTCCCCGGCTTATTGTCAGTCGTTAATCCTCTGCTTTCTGATCACCCAGACCGTAAATCCCGGCTTTGAGGACCTTCAAGGGCAGCAGGGCACACTTCAAACGCACTGGTCCCAGCTCAATTCCCAAATTATCAAGGACATCTTCTTTTCCAAGGGCCTTGATCTCCTCTGTGTTTTTGCCGATGATGGATTCCACAAGTAGGTCTGCTGAAGCCTGAGAAATCGCGCATCCCTCTCCACTGAAAAGGGCTTCCGTCACTACACCGTTCTCATCCAGACGAATATCGATTTGAATGTGATCACCGCAGGCCGGATTATCATCCTCATAACTGATATCATTTGGATCAAGCACACCCTGATAATGGGGCGTTTTGTACCGTTCAATGATCAATTCCCGATAAAAATCTTCCATACCCTCACCCTCGCAGCCTTTCAGTCAAAAATAGATTTGGCCTTGTATATCCCCTCAACCAGTCGGTCTATTTCTTCTGGTGTATTGTAGAAATACAAGCTAGCCCTGGATGTCGCCGGAAGATTAAATTTTGTGTGCAGGGGTTGGGCGCAGTGATGGCCAGCCCTGACTGCTATTCCTTCACTGTCCAGAATCTGGGCCACATCATGAGCATGAATCCCATCCAGATAAAAAGATACCACCCCGCCTTTCTCCTCAATCCCAGGACCTAACACATGTAGATTTGGAATCCCGGACAACCTTTCCAAGGCATATCCGGTCAGGATCCTTTCCTGCTTTTCAACTTCAGCCATGCTGATCCGGGACAAATAATCCACCGCGGCTCCGAAACCAATCGCTTCAGCGATAGCTGGGGTTCCAGCTTCAAATTTATGTGGTAAATCATTGGACTTGAAGGATCGCAGTTCGACCTTCTTGATCATTTCACCCCCACCCAGAAATGGGGGCATCTCCTCCAGCAGCTCACGCCTGCCATACAGGATACCGATGCCTGTTGGCCCAACCATTTTGTGAGCAGAAAAAGCATAAAAATCAGCCTGGAGTGTGGATATGTCAACCGGGAAATGGGGGACGGACTGGGCACCGTCAACCAGCGTCACCGCCCCGGCGGATTTTGCTTTTGCCAGCATGTCCTCCAGGGGATTGATAGTGCCCAGCACATTGGACATATGCGTGAGAGCTAGCAATTTCGGTTCCTGCTCGAGGAAGTCTTGAAACGCATCTTGGTCCAGCAGCCCCTGGGGAGTAACCGGGATGAACTCCAATCTAAGTGATAAATGTGTGGCCAGGATCTGCCAGGGAACAAGATTTGAATGGTGCTCCATTTCTGAAAGCAGGATCATATCCCCTGCTTTCAGAAAAGCCCTTCCCCAGGAATTGGCTACCAGGTTGATGGATTCTGTGGTATTTCGAGTAAAAATCAGTTCTTCTGGAGAAGGCGCATGGATAAAATCCGCTATTCTCTCGCGGGCGTTTTCATAGGCAAGAGTAGCTTCCTCAGCCAGCTTATGTATCCCGCGGTGGATATTGGCGTTCATCTCCCGGTAATAACGGTCCATCGCGTCGATTACAACCGTCGGCTTCTGGCTGGTAGCAGCAGAATCGAGATATGCCAGGGGAACTCCAGGCCGCACCTCGCGGCTTAACAGAGGAAAATCCTCCCTGATTTGCTGGACATTAAAACCTGCGCTTGCAGTGGGGTCCATGGAATTGCGCTCCTTAGAAAGGCTGGCTGCAGGGTTGTTTATCAAGATTTCGCCCGCCGCCTTTTCATTGGATGGCGTATGTTATGGGCCCCAACAGAGCACCATAATACACGATCTGGAACCATCCACCCGTCTGTCAGGTAAACGTTTTTGTGAAACTGAACTGCAACTTTTTTATGCCCTTTTTTTACAACCACGCCTTCCAGCCAATCTCGTACGCGATCATCTTCCTGGTCATGGTCACAAAGTACTTCTACGTGATCCCCTATCTCATAATCCTTATTATTATCGGGCGGAGCGGAAAATGGAATTGTTGCCAAAATAACCTCCAGAATCTTGAGATTAACAAAGTAATTCTATCAGTCTTCCCCAAAAAGTGAATGCTTAAGGCTGATTTTATTTTATGCGTAGCTCATTAAACGATCTCTAATCCTTTCCCAGAGATTTTCTCCCACGGCTGAGATCGAAAACCGCTTTAAAATATCATCAAAAAATCCCTGAACCACCAACTGCTCCGCTTCAACTCGCGGGAGTCCTCTGGATAGAAGATAAAACAGCTGGTCCTCGTCAATCTTTCCAATAGTGGAGCCATGTGTGCAGCGGACATCATCATTTAATATTTCCAATCCCGGAATGGAATCCGAACGAGCACCTGGATCAAGGACAAGGTTGCGGTTGGCCTGATAACCATCAACATGCTGTGCTCCCTCCGCCACATAGATCATCCCCCGCCAAACAGAACGGCTCTTACCATTCAGAGCACCTCTAAAGAGTAAGTCGCTGGTTGTCCAGGGAGCAAGGTGGCGCTGCAAGGTGTTATAGGATAGATGCTGTTCCTGATCTGCGAAGAACATGCCTGAAACCCGGCCCTCTGCGCCCTTCCCAACCAGGTCCACAGACACGAAATGCTTCGTTAACTTGGATCCCAGGGCCCCAATTCCCCATTG
>DRBO01000047.1 GCA_011039385.1 Chloroflexota bacterium
GGTTTCGTTTTGTGTGGGCGCGAATGGACTCGAACCATCGACCTCACGGATGTGAACCGTGCGCTCTAACCAACTGAGCTACGCGCCCTTATGCAGGCAAAATTATAGCACCCCGCCAATTCTTTGAAAAGACCTTGGTCGTTGAGGAAACAGTTTCCTAATTAAATACCTAGGGGGTTTTATCAAGCAGGGCCATCATCTCAGCTAAAAGATCCTGGTTGGCATCAGGGTCCTCGCCCAGGTCTGTTAAACACAGGGCGGCGTAATCCTGGAAGAAGGTCCGGCTGGTGGATTTGATCGCTGAGGAAACCGCGGAAAGCTGCTGCATGATCTCCCGGCAGTCGCGTTCTTCATCGAGCATGGACTGCAGGCCCCGGATCTGACCTTCGATCCGCTTCAGGCGTTTGATCAGCTGTTCTTTGGTTTCCTGGTTCTCAATTTTCATGTTTTGATCCAGCACACGGCTGGGGTTAACATCCTCCCGCTCAAGTGAAGCGGGGGGCAGGTGCGCTTGAAACAGAGGAACTCCTTCCTCCGGAGGAAGCGCCGATCACTGCTCCAGCAGTGATCTTCTTTTGGGTCTCTTTTTCACCGCAGTGGGGACAAACCGGTACCTGATCCGCTTCCGAAAAGCGCATCAGTTTGTCAAAGATTTCCCCGCAGCTGGGGCATTGGTATTCGTAAATGGGCATTATTTATACCTCGTTCCTATATACTCCCCCCCACTATACCACAAAAATGAGGGACGAAGTCCTATTAAAGGACTCCGTCCCTCTAATATCACGATTTCCTTACAGGATCACGCATCCAAATTCTTAGCGACCAAGAAGATGTTTATCAAAGAAATCCACCAAGGATTTCTTATAAAGTTCTGGCTGGAAATCCTGAAAATTAACATGTCCGGCTTCCTCGATCCAGACCAACTCCTTGGGCTCCGCGGCTGCGGCAAAAAGCTGTCTGCCGACCTCAGGCCCGATCTTGTCATCCATTCCGCCGTGAATGATCAGGATCGGCACCGGACTGATATCAGCAATCACTGATTCTGTATCTAGAGCTTCAGCCTTAAAATCTGCTGCTCCTTCGGCCCAGAAGACGATGAATTTAGCTAGCAGAGGAATCAAGGCAGGTGGAATATCGGTTTCGAACTCGATGAACTTTTCAACCACTTGCTGGGTGAGGGCAAAGGCGCTGCCGGTTGCAACAGCTGCCACGCCCCGATCCCCTGCGGCGTAGATGATGCTTGTCCCACCCCCCATGGATTCTCCAAATAACCCGATCCGGGTGTGGTCTAGGTCATCCCGGTTGATCAAATAAATATGCCAGGCCCTGAGGTCGCGTTGTTCATAATGTCCAAAACTGATCAATTCGCCATCACATTCATCATGGGCTCGGAAGCTGCCTAATAATACCGAGTACCCTGCCTGATTTAAAAGCTGGGCTTCGTAAAGGCCATCCTGCCGACCGCCCGGAGAGCCGTGCTGGATCATGATCGTGGCGCCGTTATCCCCGGGTATGAACCAGCCGTACAGGGCCAGTCCATCCTCCGTAGTTGTACTGACTACCTCAAAATCCATCCCGTAGTTGGCAGGGGTTTCCTCCATTTCCGGCCTTTCTGCCAGGGGATGCCGCACAATGTCCAGCGCGATGCCGCGAGTCATCACTGCCAAGACAATGAAAATGACTGCAATTAGAACGAGAATAACAATCAGGGTAATTTTTAAACCTTTACTCATTTTTCCTCCAGATTTGATCTATTTGAATGAGAAGCAAATAGATCCGGTAAATCCCCGGGAGGGTGTTGGAGGGCTTTGAATGGCATGTTGAACGATAATGGAGGGTGGTTGGTAAGCCAGCGGTACATATTTTGTCAGTGATGCTGGCCGTTTGGTACCAGGATGCGTGATCCTGAGTTATATCTATTTCGTAATAAGAACTGGAATCCTAAACTTCTTATTAGCGAGGATCACACATCCAATTTCTTAGCGAGTATAGGTTCCCATCAGCTCGGTCTGGCCCAGGATATGGCCTTCCATGGCAGCTTCCAGGGTGGTTTTGGCTGTGCCGGCCGGTAGGTCCAGCGTGGTATCCAGGGCATACAGCTTAAAGAAGTAGCGGTGAGTGCCTCCCGGAGGGCATGGTCCCCCGTAACCGATTCGATTCCAGCTGTTATTGCCTTCTGTTCCGGCTGTGGAACCCTGTGCTAATCCTTCCAGATCAGGCGGCATATCAAACAGCAGCCAGTGGTCCCAGGTGCCGACCGGCGCGTCAGGGTCATCCATGATCAGAACCAGGCTGGCCGCTCCCTCAGGGACGCCGGCCCAGGCCAGTTCTGGTGACAGGTCATCGCCATCACAGCTGAACTGGAGCGGGATGGCTTCTTCCTGAGCAAATGCCGGGCTGGTCAGGGTCATTTTATCCATGGCAGTCTCCTCTTCTTCTGTGACAGCCTCATCTTCTTTTGGTTTTTCAGTGGGAGGCAAGGGAGTATCAGTGGGGATCACCTCTTCCACGGCTTCTTCTTCCATCACGGGAACAGGTTCTTGTGCAGGTTCGGGGGCGGGTGCGCAGCCAGCAGCAATCAGGGCCAGACAGCAGGTCAGGATCAAAATAGATAGCTGTTTTGACATCCAATCCTCCTTTGGTTTATTTCATTATATATGAAATCTTATTCAGGCTGGAAAATACAGGGATGGATCAGTCTTTTTGAAGCAGGACCCTCGCTGGTGCGCCATCTGACCCTTTGATCTTGAGTGGCAGGCAGTACAGGGTATATTCTCCTGGGACGATCTCAGATAAATTCAAGCCTTCAATGATCAAGGTTCCTGCCTTCAGCAGGATCTGGTGAGTGGGCGCCGGATCAGCAAATGGAGCGACAGACAGATAATCTACGCCAACAACCTCCACTCCCTGGTTTACCAGGTATTCTGCGGCATCTGCTTCGATGGCGATGAAATCTTCCTTGAATTCTTTCAAGCCTTCAGCCCATATTTGAGAATTGGCTGTTTTGATCAGCAGGCGTTTCGTTCCCTCCGGGATGGTAATGGATTGCAGATCCATGGCAGTGATCTGCCCTTCAACCGGGACTTCTACGACCAGGGCTGGCCCGACCAGCAGATCCAGGGACAGGTTTTCCACGGTCTCTCCGTTGCCCAGGAAATGGTCGGGCGCATCTACATGGGTGCCAATATGGACACAGGCGGAGAGATGGGTCACATTGGCTTCTTCCCCATTATCGATTTGACTGATCTTTTTAAGTTCGATCTTCGGATCACCCGGCCAGACGGGCAGATCTTCCGCGATTGTTAGCGAGATATCATACAGCTTCATGCGATTTCCTTTTTTTCCAGGGGCCGAAGATATTCTATACGTTTCGAAAAATGGCTGGGCAGCAAGTTAAAGACATGCGGTACAGTATTAAGCGAGCAAGTTCTGTTAGTGGCCAGATAATCAAGCCAGAATATATTTGTGGGAATGGGCAGGTTTAGATAATCCGCAAAAACAGTCCCAAAGCGGATCAGGGGAGTAGTGAATGATACCGGATAACGCTGCAGTCCCATAACGTCCAGCATAGTGATGATGATATCCCTGAAGCTCAGCTGTTCCGGGCCCCCTATTTCGAACAGCTCCCTTTTGGTTTTGGGATTATCCAGGGACCAGGTCAGGATATTGGCCAGGTCTTCGATCCACAACGGCTGCAGCAGGGTATCGCCCTGGTCTGGAAGGGGAAAGATCAAGGGAATGAAACGGATCATTTGGGCCAGGGCGGTGGAAAATCGGTCATTGGGTCCGTAAACGATCCCGGTGCGCAAGATCGTGTAATCCAAATCGCTTTTTTGGATGTGGTCCTCGGCGATGGCTTTGGCTGTCATCAGTGGATAGGCCGAAGCCCGGTCCGCGCCCAGATGGCTGAGATAAAAGAAACGATCCACCCTTGCTTCCTGGGCAGCTTCTACCAGGTTTTTAGTGCCCTGGATGTCGATTTCCAGCAAATTTCCCCTGGCGCCCAGGGCTTCCTGGCTGGCCAGGTGATATACGATATCCACATCCACCAGGGCAGCCCGCAGCCCCCTGGGATCATTCAAGCTTGAGACCGCCGCTTCCACAGGGATGCCTTTAGGTAGATCGGGGGATTTTCTAGTGGGTTGGATCAGGACCCGGATCTCGTAATCGGTTTCAAAGAAATGGCGGGTGAGGGCTTTGCCGATAAAGCCGGTGGCGCCGGTAAGCAGGATTTTCTTCATCTCCCGCATTATAGCATCCTCTGAAATAAACCGGAATTCACCCTTGAATTCAAGGCTTGCTGGCATAAACCTTGCATCCTAGTAGATACCTGAAAAATCAGAAAGAGATAAACCTTATGGATAAAGTTGGTTTTCACTATCGTTCCGACAGCGAACATTACTCCGGCAAGGACCTGGGACAATGGCTGCCGCGTCTAAAGCAGCTGGATGCCTCCTGGATCGTTTTAAATGCGCCTGTTACCAGGGCCATCCCCGAGGAATTCATCGCCACCTTGAAAATGGAAGCCATTGAACCGGTTTTACATTTTCAGATCACTCCCCAAGACCTGCCGGCTGTGGATGAGATGCTGCTGCTGTTTGAAAATTACAAACGCTGGGGTGTGAAATACGTCATCCTGTTTGACAAAGCCAATATGCAGGAAAGTTGGGGTTCAGAAGCCTGGTCCCAGTCGGATCTTACCGAACGGTTTCTGGATGGATTTCTGCCTTTGGCGGAAGCCGCTGTGGCTGTGGGTTTGGTGCCGGTTTTTGGCCCCCTGGAACCGGGCGGAGATTATTGGGATACGAATTTCCTGCGCGGCGCCCTGGACGGGATCAAACGCCGGGCCTCGGAACCGCTGCTCTCCCGCCTGATCCTCTCTGCCTATACCCGGATCAACAGTAAACCCCTTTCCTGGGGTGCTGGCGGACCGCAGAGCTGGCCTGAGACCCAGCCTTATTACACCCCGGAAAATTCCCAGGACCAGATGGGATTCCGGATCGCCGAATGGTATTTGACCCTTTCCGAAACGGTCCTGGAAAAACGGCTGCCGATATTGCTGCTTGGTGTGCAGGGACCTGCGCCAGAAGGGGAAGATTTGAACCAGTACCTGATCAATGGAGCCCGCCTGATCGCCCGCCAGGAAATTGAGGGAATTAAACCGCTTCCGGAAGAGGTAATTGGGGGCGCTTTTCAAACGTTAACAGGAATTGATGAATCCAGTTGGTTCAGCCTGGAAGGTTCACCAAAACCAGTCGTGATCGCCTTCACCAAAGAAGATGAAAAACAGCCCCAGGCCAAAGCGGTAGGTGATTTCCGGATCGCTCATTATTTGCTGCTGCCCAGCTTTGAGTGGGGGGTAGCGGATTGGCATTTGAATATTACCCGGCCCTTTATCAAGCGCCACCGTCCTACAGTGGGATTCTCGCTGGAAGAGGCCTACCAGGCCCAGGAGGTGACAGTGGTGGGTGGGAAAGAGCACTTTTCAGAATCTGATCTCACTAAACTGCGCAACCAGGGAGTTGTGGTTCGGCGAGTTGAGGGAGATGGTACAAAAATTGCATCATTATTGGCTGCAATCTAAGTAACAACCTGATCAACAATTGCCCCGTGAATGGGTTTAAAGCAAGGAGAGGCCACTATGTTTAACGATAATCTTTTAGATCAAAGACTAAGAGACTGGGGAGAAAACCCCCCTTATATGCCTGTCATCAAGGTGATGGGACTGGGTGGAGGCGGCAGCAATGCTGTTGACCGTATGATCCATTTTGGGTTAACCGGGGTCGATTTTATCATTGCTAATACTGACCGCCAGGCCATGGCATTCAGTCATGCTCCCGTTAAACTTCAGCTTGGCCCGGAACTGACCCGCGGCCTGGGCGCCGGCGGAGATCCCAGTGTGGGAGAAGCCGCAGCCCTGGAAAGCAAAGGCGATATCGCCATGGCGCTGGAAGGCGCCGATATGGTCTTCCTGACTGCCGGTATGGGCGGCGGCACCGGAACAGGATCCGTGCCCGTGGCAGCCCAGGTTGCTCAGGAAATGGGTATCATTACTATCGCCGTGGTCACCAAACCATTTGGTTTTGAGGTAGGTGGACGCCAGAAGAACGCTGCCGAAGGTCTCTCGAAACTGCAGCCCCATGTCAACACCCTGATCACCATACCCAACGAACGTCTGCTGCAAACTGTGTCTGAAAAGGCAACCTTGTCGGAAGCATTCCATCTGGCTGATGATGTTTTACGCCAGGCGGTTCAGAGCATCACTGAGCTGATCACCCAGCCCGGTGTGATCAACGTTGATTTTGCTCATATTGAGCGAGTTATGAAGCTGGGCGGCGGAGCCCTGATGAGTATCGGCCAGGCATCCGGACAGGATAAAGCCCTTAACGCTGTCAAACAAGCCCTCTATCACCCGCTGCTGGAAGATATTTCCCTTTCCAACGCCTCGGGATTGATCGTGAACTTCACATCCGGTGCAGATCTGACCCTGATGGATATAAGCCATGCCTTGAATTATCTGCAGGAGCAGATTCCCCCTGATGCCGAGCTGATCTTTGGCACCACCCAGAACAGCCACTCACAGGGCCAGGTGCAGGTCAATTTGATCGTCACCGGTTTGGGCGCCACAACCTTTGAGGATGTGTTCTCTAGCTTCACCCGACAGGACCGGGAGATTCCCGCTCCTATCCAGCGCAAAGTGGTTAAAAAGGAAGCGGAAGGGGAAGAGGAATTGGCCGAGCGATTTGATATGGGCCGCGATCCCCTGGATGTGCCGGCCTTTATGCGCCGCCGGGCTTATGCCGATATTTCATTCGGAGAATAAGCCGCAAAGGAGCAAAAGCTGTGAAAGCGAAAATGATAGATCATATCTCTCAGGAAGTTTATAAGAAACACCCGGATCTGAAGGGAGTTAAGCCCCAGATCACTCCCCGTAAAGGGGACACCTCCTCGGATACATTATTGATTTACTCCAAATCTGTCTCGGGACCGGGCGGGAAGAAGATCAACCGCATTGTACGGGCTGTAGCGGACGAAAATGGGAAGATCAAAAAGATCTCCACCTCAAAATAAACGGAGAAAGATCATGAAAGCAATTCTGCAACGCATTGAATACAACTGGTGGAATTTCCACATTAAGGTTTTGGATGAATCTCAATGGATCCGCGAAGTCCTGCCCAAAGTCCAGGCGATCTGGGAAATGCGGGATGAAGCCACGCCTTACCTGGTCTTATCGATTCTGGGGTTCCCGCTGGGCGTGCTGCTGGGTATTTTGTCAGTGTATATAAATTAAACTGATCTTAAAAAGAACATAATCGGGTTGAAGCTCCTTTGATGGGGGGAGAATCAACCCGATTTATATTTAATGGAAAACGTTTTAATCAAGTTTATTCCATGTGAGGAATGAATAAATTATCTACTTCCTCAGCGAATCCAGAATTGGCCCCAGGGTGCTGCTGTAGTCTTCAAGTGCTTTTTTTCCTGCCGGGGTGATGCTGGCGATGGTTTTTGGTATCCGTTCGATGAATTTCTTTTCAATCTTGATGTAGCCGGCTTCTTCCAGCTTGGTCAGGTTGGCAGACAGGTTACCGCGGGTGAGATCTGCTGTTCGGGAGATGAATGTGAAATCAGCCTCTTCCACGCTCATCAGCACCAGCATGATCTTCAGGCGAGTAGGGGAATGGACGACTCGATCCAGCCCTGAGATCTCCCGGGGGTCGAGCGGATGGTCTTCTTTCATGAAAGGCCGTCCTCTTCTTCGGGTTCGAGGGGATATTTCTGGAGGAATTTCACAAAAAGGTAAAGTCCGAGCGCCATCAGCACCGCTCCGACCAGGATCACGATTGTGGGTGTGAGTACATTCAAACCAAACCCGACGATAAAGAACACCGGAATGAAGATGGCATAAACGGTGACCCGGTTAAATCCCTTATTAAGCGCGAAGAGCAGGGACAGACCAAGTAAAGCTACGACTACCGGAACCCTGAATCCCTGGTTCCCCAGAAAAGTGACCAGCAGAGTACCGATCAGGATCACAGTGCCAGCGCCGATCAGGATAGGGCGGGGGATGGCAGCCGCTTGATTAAATTTGGCATAGCCGAAGCGTGGGATCACAAACCTCTTCTTAAGGGGCGCGATTAAAATTATTGGCATCCAACCCGCAAAAGAAAAGATCGTTAAACTGGTCAGCAGATAGATTCCGGCGGATACCAGGCCCCAGCCGACAAAGAAGTCCAGCAGGCCGTCATTATGGAATGTGCGGGCATATTGCTTTCTTAACTGTTTGGTTTGTTCTGATAATTTTTCATTCATTTCAGCTCCAATTTACTAAGTTAGACATGTTTATAATCTAAACATGATAACATAATAAACTAGGCGGGAGCCTTTGTCAAGAGGGAATTTTCGATCAAATCTAACAAGCTTTGCCGATTTGTTATCCCTCACAGTGAGGGTTTCCCCTTCATCTGGTGGTATGATTCAAAGCAGAGAGCGAAGAGTTAACAAACTGGCAGAAAAATGGTTTTCAGCCGGGTTTTTAGCTTGAAAATTGCATGATATGAAATCAAAACTGCTGCTGATCTTTTTCGTGTGTTTCAGCCTGTTCCTGTTCCTGGGGATCAGGGCCAGTCAGGTTGTCTTTGATGAAGACCAACCTTATACGAGAGATCTTCAAACTACCAACGCTCCGATTTTGATCCAGGAACAGGCGGCTGACCCTGCTCCCCTGGACCCCTTCACCCTCATTATCCTGATCGATGACCTGGAAACACTCAGCCCCCTGCTGGAGGGAGTTTGGCTGCACCGCTCAACTGACGGTGGGGCAGGAGCGATGTTCTTCCCGATCTTCCCCTCCCAGGCTGATGACGGCCTGGAGCGGGACTTGAACCTGCGAGGCGCGTTCTGGCTTGAAGATGGCAGCCAGCCCTCCCAGCAGTTCTTGACCATTCTATCCGACAGGAATTTGTCCTGGCATCAGACTTTGCTGCTGGACCACTCTGTTTTGAACGAGATAGGCTTGATCCTGGCGGAGATTGATCCGGAGTATCAATCCCTGAACTCGGTCGGCCTGTCCGGATTGTCATATAGTGTGGAAAATCGGCTGATCGTGCAGTCCAACCAGGCTCTCTTTATCCACGATTTGTGCCAGATACTTCCCTTCCCGGCTCATAATGAACTCCTGCAGCGCTTCCTGGAAGGATTTTCTGGACATGTGCAGCTCAACGGCACCACCCCGTTAGACTTTACCCGACCCTGGCAGGCAGCGTCTTATTGCCTCTTCCCAACCATGAACCTGCCAGCGGAATAAAATATTATGAAATCAACTGCTAAAGCTGCTGCGCATCCAAATATCGCCTTCATTAAATACTGGGGCAACAAGGACCATGATCTGCGAATTCCTGCCAACGGATCCCTGTCGATGAACCTGGAGGGCCTTGAAACCCAGACCACGGTCAGTTTTGATACCTCTCTGGATCAGGACCAACTAATTCTCAACGGCGAACCAGGCGGAGAAGAGGCTCTGGACCGTGTCAGTTCCCTGCTGGACCGGGTTCGCGAGTTAGCGGAGATCGAAACCAGGGCCCAGGTTTTGAGCGAGAATAATTTCCCAACTGGAACAGGGATTGCTTCCTCTGCCTCGGCGTTTGCGGCACTAACCCTGTCAGCGGTCACCGCCCTGGGTTTATGCCTTACTGAAAAAGAACTATCCCAGCTGGCCCGCACCGGGTCTGGATCTGCCAGCCGCTCTATACCGGGTGGGTTTGTAGAATGGCAGGCCGGAACTGACCACGATTCTTCCTTTGCGAAAACCATCGCACCCCCGGAGCACTGGGCTCTGGTGGATTTCATTGTCCTGGTCAGCCAGGAACATAAGAAGACCGGCTCCAGCCAGGGGCACCGGATTGCTGATACAAGTCCGTTCCAGGAAGTCCGGGTAGCGGACACTGAACGGCGTCTGGATATCTGCCGAAAGGCTGTGCTGGAAAAGGATTTCCAGACCTTTGCCGGGATCGTGGAGCTGGATTCCAATATGATGCACAGTGTGATGATGACCTCCGATCCGCCCCTGTATTACTGGCAGTCTGGCACTCTGGAGATCATGGCTGCGGTGCAAAGCTGGCGCTCGGAAGGTTTGCCGGTATGTTTTACAATTGATGCTGGTCCAAATTTACATTTGATCTGCCCGGCACAGGCATCCGAGGCCGTAAAAAGAAAATTAAGCGCCCTGGTAAATGTAAAATCGGTATTAACATGCACCCCGGGAGGGCCTGCCCGCCTTCTCGAACCAGAAATCACTGGTGTATAATTTGATACTTCAAAGGAAAAAACCATTACAGGTTTTGAATTAAAATTGGATATAACTATGATTGAAAATGTGCTTGATTTGATTGTAAATTTGCTTCAATTTATCGGTGTCCTGGCTTCGATGATCATCCTTCACGAGGTGGGTCACTTTGCCGCTTGCCGCCTGTTTGGCGTGGAAGTGGAGGAATTTGGAATTGGTTTCCCCCCCCGCATCAAAAAATTATTTACCTTGCGCGGTACCGAGTACACCTTGAACTGGATACCCCTGGGTGGTTTTGTCAAACCGCGCGGCGAATCCCAACCCGAGATGGAAGGTGGGCTGGCGGCCTCCAAGCCCCTGGTCCGGATTGGAGTATATATCGCTGGCCCGTTGATGAACCTGCTGGCCGCCGTGATTATCTACGCGGTGATTATCAGTCAGCTGGGTATGCCAGATGGCAGCGTGGTCCAGATCGGTGATATAGTCTCCAATTCGCCAGCTTCTGAAGCAGGTTTGATGGTGGGAGATACCATACTCAGCATTAATGGCGTAGACTCTGACAGCTATGATGCCTTAAGGGGTGAGATCTATGACAACCTCGGGCAAGAGATCACGATTTTAGTCGACCGGGAGGGCGAGACCTCCGAGGTCTCATTAGTACCCAGAGAGAACCCGCCTGAAAATGAGGGCGCAATCGGCATCTTAATGACCAGCCCGGTGCGGGAGATCAACTGGTTTCAGGCCTTACCCATAGCGACAACTGCCACAGGGCAGCACAGCCTGGCAGTGTTGAAGCTTCCAGGAGAGCTGATCCGTGGAACGGCTGGCCCCGCTGGACGCCCTGTTGGCTACAAGGGCATGTATGATATCTTTACCGGCGCAAAAGAAGGCGCACTGCTGCCAAGCACGCCAGCCTATATCAATGTGCTGCTATTTCTGGTCTCGATCACGGTTTCCCTGGGTGTGTTGAATTTACTGCCCATTCCAGCGCTGGATGGCGGCCGGATCCTGTTTGTGCTCCCGGAACTGATCACCGGACGGCGCATATCCCAGAAAATTCAGAATGTGGTCAATATGGTGGGATTTTTCGCGGTGATTCTGTTGTTGATATATTTTAATGTTCTGGATTTCACTTCACCGGTACAATTACCTTAATGGAAGAACAGTTATTTTCTCCACTCGATGAATTGCCTTTTAGCGAGGTGCTGATTGCCCTGCTGGATGAGGAGCAGGTTCTGGATCCTATGAACCTGTTCAAGCTGTCGGATATCTCACCGGACAACTTAGCGGAAATTCAGAAGATCTGGACCAAGATCAACCTCGAAAGGCGCAGAGCTTTAGTGGAAGACCTTGAGGATATAACCGATACCAATCCTCTTTTGTCTTTTGAGCCAATCTTTCGGCTGGCTTTGAAAGATGAAGATGAACAGGTGCGTTTTTTCGCCACCCGGGCGATTGAGATCTTTGATACTGATGACCTGATTCCCTATTTCCTATCTGTATTAAAGGAAGAAGTATCAGTTGACCTGCGAGCTGTGACGGCTTCAGTTTTGGGTAAATACGTTTACCGGGGAGAACTGGATAAGATCAGTTATAAGCTGAAGAAAAATATTGAGGACCACCTTCTGGAGATCCTGGATAAAGACCATCCCCTGGAAATTCAACGCCGGGCCCTGGAGGCTGTCAGCTATTCCTCTCGGGAAGAGGTCAGAGACCACATTCTAAAGGCCTATAAGAGTGAAATGGACGAGTGGGTGGCCAGCTCTTTATTTGCGATGGGCCGCTCCTTTGACCATCAGTACAGCGAGCTGGTTTTCGAGAAGCTGCAGCATACTTCACCCAAGGTGCGCCTGGAAGCGGTGCGGGCCAGTGGGGAGCTGACTTTGGAGGACGCTGTTCCGGTCATCATAGATCTGCTGCAAGATCTCCCGGATATCCGGGAGGCAGCCATTTGGACCTTATCTCAGATCGGAGGAGAAGATGCCGGACCGGCCATTCACGGGCTGCTGGATGATGATGTCAGCAGTGACGAAGAGGAGCTGATCCAGCAGGCTCTGGAACGGCTGGATTTCCTCGATGAGGGAATCAACCTGTCCATGTTTAATCTCCTTAACTCTGACGATGATATCATCCTGGATGATTATGATTATCAGCAGGATGGTTATGATGAATTTGATAAGGATGATATCGGCCTGGAGAATTTTGACATTGATGATGACCTCTGGATGGAGTAATCTCCGAACCCCATTTATATGCAAACCTGAGTAGAAAGATTATGAAGAAGTTTATCCCTTTCCTGTTAATCGCAGCTGCCATAGTTCTCATTCCGACCCTTACTTCCGCCCGGGCAGACGGCCTGGTTGAGGTTGTAGATCAATCGGTTGAATACAGCTTCGGTGATGAGATCACTTTTCAGATCGAATATGAAAGTGAGCAGCCGATCGAGAGCATAACCCTCAGCATTCATTCCCCGGGGCTGCCGACTTTTGTGGGTGCGGTTTCCAGATCTGGAGCTGGGGCAGGGGATTTTGTCTATGCCGTTTCAGAACGGCCGCTGCCAGCTTTTGCCAGCATCAGCTATGACTACCAGTTCATACTCACAAGTGGTGAGATCGTGGAATCACCGGAGTATGATTTCACCTATCTGGATAACCGCTACAATTGGCAGGAATTGATTGATGAGCCATTTAAGATCTACTGGTATGAAGGTGAGATCACGCTGGCCCAGGAAGTGCTTGATGCAGCTTTGTACGGCAAGACCAAAACCCTGGAAATATTGGAGCAGCCGCCTGATTCGCAGCCGATCGTGATCTTTATTTACAGCTCAGCTGAGGAACTTCAGTCCTCACTCACCGCGATAGGACAGACCTGGGTCAGCGGATATGCAGATCCGACCAGGGGTTCCGTTGTGGTTGCCTTACCGCCTGCTGTAGACCAACCTCTTGAAATCCAGCGCCTGATCCCGCATGAAATCGCCCATATCCTGCTTTATCGTTTTTTGGGCGCTGAATTCTCCTATTTACCGGCCTGGCTGAACGAAGGTTTCGCCTCCCAGGTGGAGATCTACAGCTTGCCGGAATATAAACTGATCCTTGAACGAGCTTATGAAGGTCGGGATTTGATCCCCTTCCTGCATCTCTGCCAGGCTTTCCCGTCTGATCCTGAACTGGCCCGGCTGGCTTATGCCCAGTCAGATGCCCTTGTTGAATATATCCAGCAGGAATATGGACTGCCGGGATTGCAGTCTTTGATCAATGCCTATGATCAGGGGGTCAGCTGTGAACGCGGGGTAGAAATGGCTTTTGGAATTAATTTGCAGACCCTCGATCAAAACTGGCAGCGGGATACCTTCGCCCAGGGCACGCTCAGGCTATATATCTATCTCCTGGGCGGCTTGCTGCTGGTCCTCATTCTGGCCCTGACTGTATTCATCATTTATAAAACAAAAAATGATCCGTCCGAAGGAGACTGGGACGAACATGAAACCCTCTGATCAACAGCGGCTTCATGCCCGGGTTTACGGCCGGGTTCAGGGAGTTGGTTTTCGCTACTATGTATTGAACACCGCGGCCGAGCTGGATTTGGTAGGTTGGGCCCGCAACCGCAAGGATGACTCGGTGGAAGTGATTGCCGAGGGGGAAATAGAAATACTGAAAACCCTGGTGCGGGCACTGGAGCGAGGTTCCAACTCCTCAGCTGTAAGAGAAGTTAAAACCAATCTGCAGGAAGCCAGTGGTGAATTTGGCTCCTTTTATATCCGCCCTACACTCTGATCCTCTGAAAAACCCAGACCTCTTCTGTTAAGAGAAAAAGAGGGTTACGGATAATTAAAAGATATCGGTAACTACCTATATAAATAAATAAAAAATCCCCGCGAAAAATATAGATATTTACGGGGATTTATTTTGAATTATCTCTTTTCTAGTCTAGGGCAAGTGAGATAGAAATTGCTTGATTGATACCCTCTAATACCTCGGGGGAAAGCTCACCAAACTTCTTGACCAACCTTTTTTCTGAAATAGATCGGACCTGGAATGTGTCTGCGGACGATTCTGATTTTAATCCATTTTGTCGCGTAGGCATTATCCTGACGTGCCAGGCAGCGTGTTCAAATTGATCGTTCCAAGTGGTAAGGGGCACTATGATCTTCAACGGGAGAGAAGCCAAGGCATTCTGATTCACTATCACACAGGGGCGGCTTTTCTTAATTTCGGCCCCTATTGTGGGATCCAGATTGACAAGCCAAACTTCTCCTCGTTTCATAAGAATTCCTCTCCATCCAGACTATTAAAGGCCAGCAGTTCCTTATCAGTTCCGTAGAGGAAAGCAAGCTCAGCTGCAGCTTTTTCAAGCTTCGCTACTTTTCTGCGCTCTATCTCGCGCTCTAACGCAAGTCGCACAAAATCTGATTTTGTTTCCTCATTTTTGTCTACCATCTCGATCAACTGGTCATGAAGTGGTTTGCTGACCACGATGTTCAAGCGCCGTGTGCTCTGCTTTACCTTCTCCATGGCTAACCTCCTTGTACGTATGTGTAATATGTATGATTAATGTGTATATTTTATGTGTGTATATTATACATATCTTGTATTATCATGTCAATCCAGTTAGACAAATTCTCCAGACATCCGCCCTACACTCTAATCCTCTGAAAAACCCAGACCTCTTCTGTTAAGGGAGATGAATCGGCCCTGGCCGATGATCAGGTGATCCAATACCTGGATATCGAGCAGTTTACCGGCGCTGATAATGGCTTTCGTGATTGCCACGTCATCAGGGCTGGGGGATGGATCCCCGCTGGGATGATTATGGATGATAATGATGGCCGCTGCGTTTTCCCGGATGGCGGGTCTGAACAATTCGCCCACCCGCACCTGGGAGGAATTCAAGGATCCCTGGTAAATGGTTTTCACTCCCAGGACATGGTTGCGGGTATTGAGGATGACCACTCGCAGCTGTTCCTGATCGAGGGCGCTCATTTCATATTGGACCAGGTCGGCAGCGTCCTCCGGGCTGTGAACGATGGGTTTGTCCTCGGTTGATTGAGAGGCCAGTCGCCGGCCCAGGTCAATGGCGGCTTTGATCACCGCCGCCTTGGCTTCCCCAATACCGTGCTGGGCTTTGATCTCGGTGTAGGTGGCTTTCTGCAGACCGGCCAGGCCGTTAAAATCACTCAGCAGGCGTTGGCCAACCTGGATGGCGTTCTCGCCTTCCACACCCACCCGCAGCAGGATAGCCAGCAGTTCAGCAGTACTCAGGACCCCGGCGCCCATTTTCGCCAGCCTTTCCCGGGGCCGTTCGGCTATTTCCAAATCCTTGATGCCGTATTTTGAACTTTGCTCTCTCATCATTCCCCCTCTGTAACGACGCTCGTTCGCTCGTCCCCGGGCGAACCTGATGATTTCCCTTTTTGGAACATTCCGCTCCCGGGGACGGGAGCGGGAGCATAGTGTTAGGACGGGAGCTTGCTGAGTAATTGGGCGAGCTGGCGCTCCCCCTCGAGCTCAGTCTTGTGGTGCTCGTTTGCCCGTCCCCGGGCGAACTTCATCACTTTCACTATATATCCCCCACAAATACATACGATAGTATGTTAACGAATTAGAACGTTCCAACATTCTCCCTCCCCTGTTTTGTTATAAATGAAAGTAACTCCGGAGACAAGAGGTGGGTGATTTTTATCTGGAATGAAAAAAGGGTATAATCGAGCCGAGGAGACAGTTTATGAGTTTTGACCCTTCATCCCTGAATAACTTCTTGCTGATTGCAGCTGCTTTTGGCGGCGCATTCCTGGCCGCTTTGTGGCTGAGTTTGATGGTCTGGACCTACCGGGACATCAAAAACCGGGTCAAGGATCCCCTGGTGCGCATCCTGGCAGTGCTGGTGGTAGCGGTGTTGTTTTTACCAGGCATTGTAGTTTACCTGATCCTGCGCCCCCCTCGCACCCTGGAAGATGAATACCAGCATATGCTCGAGGAAGAAGCCCTGCTGCAAGCCATCGAGGAACGTTCTGCCTGTCCGGGCTGCGGCCGGCATACCAGGGAAGATTGGGTGGTTTGCCCCAACTGTTATACCAAGCTCATGAAACCCTGCCATTCCTGCGGCCAATTAATGAAGCTGCCCTGGAGTTTATGCCCTTATTGCGGAACTCCCGAGCCAGGTAAACGCATTGAGGACCTGACATTTACGGAAGCTGCCCGGTCAGTGGATATCCAGGAAGTGGAAGAGGATTGGGAAGATGATCTGGCAGACGAACCGACCGTCCCGCTGGAAGAGATGTCGGATGAGGATTTGATCGACCAGCTATAAAGTTCGCTTAGGATGCGGGATCCTAAAGGTATCAGATTAATTGATAAAAAAATGCGGGATCACTGATTTCTCAGGATCCCGCATCCTTATTTAAGAAGAAAAGGGACGAAGTCCTGCGTGTCCCAAAATAAAAGGACCAAATCCCTCATCAGGGACCTGGTCCTTAGCTTATTTAAAGGACTTTGTCCCTATTTCTTGAACGGTTTCCATCCGGCATATTCTGCCATGTCGCCCAGGCTCTCTTCGATGCGCAGGAGCTGGTTGTATTTGGCGACCCGGTCAGAGCGAGCGGGGGCGCCGGTCTTGATCTGGCCGGTATTGAGCGCCACTGCCAGGTCTGCGATGGTGCTGTCCTCGGTCTCGCCGGAGCGATGGGAGGTGACTGCGGTCCAGCCGGCCCGGTGGCAGGCTTCCACAGCCTCGATGGTTTCGGTCAGGCTGCCGATCTGGTTGACTTTCACCAGCAGGGAATTGGCCGCTTTTTCCTTGATGCCTTTGCGGACCCGTTCGGGGTTGGTGACCAAAAGGTCATCGCCCACGATCTGGATCTTGTCGCCCATTTCTTCCACCATCAACTTCCAGCCGTCCCAGTCGTCCTGGGCCAGGCCGTCCTCAATGGACACAATGGGGTATTTATCTACCCAGTCTTTCCAGAAGGCCACCATTTCAGCGCTGGTCAGTTTCTTGCCTTCTGTGCGCAGGTTGTACAGGCCGGTTTCCTCTTCGTAGAATTCGGATGCTGCCGGATCAATAGCGATAGCAATGTCCTCTCCGGGTTTGTAGCCGGCTTTTTCTACTGCTTCAAGGATGATATCAACTGCTTCAGCGTTGGACCCCAGGGCCGGGGCATAGCCGCCCTCGTCGCCCACCAGGGTGGCGTAGCCGTGGGATTTGAGGACTGTTTTGAGGGTGTGGTAGATCTCTGAACCCCAGCGCAGGCCTTCGGAATAGGTCGGAGCGCCTAAAGGCATGATCATAAATTCCTGGGCATCTGTGGACTGCCAATCAGTATGTTCGCCGCCGTTGAGGATATTCATCATTGGGGAGGGCAGAACATGGGCGTAAATGCCGCCGATATACTGGTAGAGGGGAAGTTCCAGGGAAATTGCTGCCGCTTTGGCAACTGCCAGGCTGGTGCCCAGAATGGCGTTGGCGCCCAGTTTGGCTTTGTTGTGGGTTCCGTCCAGCTCCAGGAGGATGCCGTCAACTGCTATTTGGCGGGTGGCGTCTTCGCCAACCAGAGCGTCAAAGATCTTGCTGTTAACATTGTTGACTGCGTCATATACGCTTTTGCCGAGGAATTTCTTCTTGTCGCCGTCTCGCAGTTCCAGTGCTTCATGAATGCCGGTGGAAGCGCCGGAGGGTACGATCGCCCGACCCAGGCTGCCATCCATAAGCTGCACATCCACTTCCACAGTGGGGTTGCCGCGAGAATCCAGGACCTGCCGGCCGGTGATCTTTTCTATACTTGTGTACATGTTTTCTCCAATTCTTAAATATTAGTACCGCGCCTATTGTAGCCTATCAGGTGCGTTTAATAAATACTAGAGATGGTACAGTTTTCAGTCTTTTGAGTTATCCAGTGAGGCTTTAATGAATGCCGCGAAAAGTGGATGAGCCCGGTAGGGGCGGGACAGGAATTCCGGATGGAACTGTGTTCCCATCATAAAAGGATGGTCCTTGAGCTCGGCGATCTCTACCAATCTCTCGTCCGGGGACAGGCCAGAGAAGACCATGCCGGCTTTGCCCAGCTCTTCCCGGTAGGCATTGCTGAACTCAAATCGGTGGCGGTGGCGTTCCTGGACCACTTTTTCCTCGTAAGCTTCGGCAGCCAGGGTACCAGGCTGCAAATGGCAGGGATACAGGCCCAGGCGCATGGTGCCGCCCTTATCGGTGATATCGCGCTGGTCCGGCATCAGGTCGATCACCGGGTGAGGAGTGTCCGGGTTGAATTCGGTTGAGTTGGGGCTATTCTCTCCGAAGTGATGGCGGGCCAGTTCAACCACCATCAGCTGCATACCCAGGCACAGGCCCAGGAAGGGGATCTTGTTTTCACGGGCGAATTTGATAGCCCGGATCTTGCCTTCAATGCCCCTTTTTCCGAAGCCGCCCGGGACCAGAATGCCATCAAAACCTTCCAGGACCTTCAGGTCGGCATCGCCTTCCAGGCTGGCAGAATGGATCCAGGTGATATCAACATCAACTTCGTTGGCCAGGCCGCCATGACAGAGCGCTTCCCGGACGCTCATATAGGCGTCCAACAGCTCTATATATTTTCCTACCACGGCGACCTTGATCTCTTCCTTCTCGCAGCGGATACTGGCCACCATCTTTTTCCAGGCACCCCAATCGGGTTTTTGGCGCTCCTGGAGTTTGATCTTTTTGTATATGTAGTCGCCCACGCCGGCTTCTTCCAGCATGAGAGGGATGTTGTAAAGCGTATCGGTGGTCTCCATCGGCACCACGGCCTCTTTGTGGACATCGCAGAATAGAGCAATCTTTTCCCGATGCTCTTCCGGGACCGGGTGGTCCGAGCGGGCCATGATCATATCGGGAGAGATGCCGATCGAGCGCAGCTCTCGGACAGAGTGCTGGGTGGGTTTGGTCTTGAGCTCCCCGGTGGCGCCGATATAAGGCAGCCAGGTAACATGGATATAAAAGCTGTTTTTGCGGCCGATATCGCCCCGCATCTGGCGCAGGGCTTCCAGGAAGGGCAGGGACTCTATGTCGCCCACTGTGCCGCCTACCTCGCACAGCACAATTTCCGCCCCGGTGGTTTCCGACACCTGGAGAATGCGTTCCTTGATAACGTTGGTGATATGGGGAATGACCTGGATGGTGCCCCCCAGATAATCGCCCCGCCTTTCCCGGCTGATGACTTCTTCATAAACCTGGCCGGTGGTGACATTGCAGACCCGGTTGAGGCTGGTATCGATAAAACGTTCGTAATGGCCCAGGTCGAGGTCGGTTTCGGAGCCATCGTCCAGCACAAAAACCTCGCCGTGCTGGTAGGGGCTCATGGTTCCGGGATCGACGTTAATATAGGGATCCAGCTTCTGGATAGCCACGCTGTAGCCCCTTTCTTTTAACAAGCGGCCCAGAGCGGCGGCTGTAACGCCTTTGCCTACCGAACTGAGAACACCGCCGGTTATGAAAATGTATTTGGTTTTCATGATTTGCCCCGTTTGCGGATAAAATCCCTTAATTAAGTGGAGAGGGGAGGACCTGGTTTTCCAGTCCTCCCCGCGAAGTTACTTGGTAGATGTTTTTTTGTTCATCAGTCTATAA
>DRBO01000069.1 GCA_011039385.1 Chloroflexota bacterium
TATCGTTTCCCGAATCCCGCAGAACTTTGCTTCGATCATGGGCCTGACTGAAACCCGCTGGGTAACGCTGGCTGTCATGTTGATGATCACCATCCTGATCATCTACGCGATCGTTTATGTCCAGCAGGGCCAGCGTAACATCCCGGTGATGTATCCCGGGCGCAGGGTTGGCAACCGCCAATCCATGCCCGTAAAGGGCACGCTGCCCTTGAAAGTGAATATGGCAGGCATGATTCCGCTGATATTTGGCCAGTCGCTGCTGACCTTCCCGGCCATTGTGGCCAGCTTCTTCATTAATTCCGAAAGGCTGTGGATCCGGAACCTGGCCATGGGAGCCCAGAACCTGTTCGGAGGACAATCTTCCTGGTACTGGCTGCTGTACTTCATGATGGTGATCGGTTTTACTTTCTTCTATACCGATGTGCTTTTTGCCCAGCAGGATTACGGCTCCAACTTGAAGAGGGCTGGCGCCCAAATTCCCGGAGTCAGCCGGGGTGCGCCTACCCAGCGTTATTTGACCAAGGTGCTGCGCCGGATCACTTTCCCGGGCGCGTTTTTCCTGGGAAGCATTGCTGTATTGCCCTTTTTGATTGGTATGGTCCTCAAAGCTGTTGGTTTGACCGCCCTGAGTTCCGGCGGTACGGGAACGATGTTAATTACCTCCTCGGGTTTGCTGATTGTGGTAGGTGTGGTGAGGGATACTTTCCAGAATATCGATGCAGAGCTAAAACTGCATGGTTATGATGAAAAGTTGTTAGTACATTAAGAATAAAATACGGGCTGGACGGCCAACCCGCGCTGGATACTGATGATGATTACTTATAATAAACAGCTGGTCAAGACTGAGCTGGAAATCCAGAAGATGCAGGCAGCTGGTAGCCTCAATGCCCTGGTGCTGGAAGAAGTCAAGAAATTGATCAAACCCGGCGTAACCACCAGGGAACTGGATGAGACTGCGGAGATGATCATCCGGGACCACGGCGGGATTCCCACCTTCAAAGGCTATCCGGGACCATATCCATACCCGGCTACCTTGACCATCAGCATCAATGAGGAGATGGTCCACGGTATCCCCAGCGGACGTGTCCTGAAGGAAGGGGACATTGTCTCAGTAGACTGCGGGACAACCCTGGATGGATTCATCGGGGATTCCGCTTTTACAGTCGGGGTGGGTGAGATCGGGACAGAACAAAAGCGTTTGATCCAGGTCACTCAGGAATCCCTCTACAAGGGGATTGAACAAATGCGGCCCGGCAAACATGTTGGAGATGTGGGCGCTGCCATCCAGCGGTATGTGGAAGCTGCAGGCTATCATGTGCCCAAGCAGTATACCGGACACGGGGTCGGAAGAGAGATGCATGAACCCCCTCAGGTGCCTAATTTCGGCATTCCGGGGCAGGGGATGCTCCTCCGTGAGGGCTTGACCATCGCGATAGAACCCATGGTCCTGGTAGGAACATTCCAAACCAGGGTGCTCCCGGACCAGTGGACGGTGATCTCCGCTGATCATTCGCTAACGGCGCATTACGAACACACCGTGGCAGTTACGTCGAATGGCCCGTTGATATTGACACAGCGCCTGGAGCGCTGAAAGGGAAATTATCTAGACTGGTAAATACTCATCAGTTATAATAGTACTTTTGTTGGAAAGCAGGATTTGAGTAAAGAACAGTGTGTGTTAAGGAAGTGTAATCATGAAAGTGTCTTCTTCAGTAAAGAAACGCTGTGAAAAGTGCAAGATCGTACGACGCAAGGGACGCGTTTACGTGATTTGTGAAAATCCGAAGCATAACAGAGGCAGGGGTAAAAAGTATGGCTCGTATTCAAGGTGTAGACTTACCGCGTAATAAACGTGTAGAAATTGCCTTAACCTACATTTATGGGATTGGTTTAACCCGGTCAAAAGAGATCCTGGAAGCTGTTGGTGTGGATCCTTCCGCCCGGGTGGAGGAACTGACCGATACCCAGATCACTGGATTAAGGGAATATATCAATAAGAACTTTAAAGTAGAGGGTGACTTGCGCCGTGAAGTTCAGATGAACATCAAGCGGCTGGTGGAAATTGGCTGCTATCGCGGCCTGCGCCACAAACGCGGTTTACCCGTTCATGGTCAGCGGACACGCACCAATGCCCGCACCCGCAAAGGCCCCAAGAAAACTGTGGCTGGACGCGGACGCCGCCGTGGTATGCAGAAAACCTAGGCATCATTTGAATGGATTTTCCACCACAAGGTGGAAACAGTCCTTCTGGCTTGTGTCTTCTTATGGGAGCCTTTCCTCCCTGCGGCTGTGAAGAGAAAGCTGGTGGATAGAGAGAATAGGAAAATAGGATAGAAGAGGTAACATGGCTCAAAAATCATCCCGCCCCAAAGGCGGACGGAGAAAAAAGAGATCACTGGCTTCTGGTCAGATCCACGTTCGGGCGACCTTTAATAACACAATTATTACAGTCACCGATCACCAGGGCAACACCGTTTGCTGGAGCAGCCCGGGTGCGGTGGGGTTAAAGGGTTCCCGCCGGAGCACCGCTTTTGCGGCCCGGCTGGCCACTGAAGACGCCATCAAAAAAGCCATGGGCATGGGGATCCGGGAGGCAGATGCCTTCATCAACGGACCCGGACCAGGTCGGGAAGCTTCCTTGCGGGCTATTGAAGCCATGGGAATGAAGTTGAACTCGATCAGTGATACCACAGCTGTTCCCCATAACGGCTGCCGCCCGCCCAAGAAACGCCGCGTTTAAGTTGGTCGCTCCTCCGGGAAGATCAAACAAGCGTGGCAGAGAAGTTGCTAGAGAGAAAAAGAGGAAGTTGTTATGTCGAGATATCGTGAGGCAAAATGTAAAGTTTGCCGCCGTGAAGGTGAGAAGCTGTTCCTGAAAGGGGAACGCTGCTTCACTGAAAAATGTGCTTTTGAACGCCGGAGTTATCCTCCGGGACAGCATGGCAAGGGAGCCCAGTACCGCCGCAACCGCGAGTCGGACTACTCCCGTCAGCTGCGGGCCAAACAGAAAGCCCGCCGCATTTATGATGTATCCGAGCGCCAGTTCCGACGCTATTATGCGACTGCCCAGCAGCGCCGCGGCTTGACTGGCTTGAACTTACTGCAAATCTTGGAATCCCGGCTGGACAATGTGGTATACCGCCTTGGTTATGCCGCCAGCCGCGCCCAAGCCCGGATGTTGGTGACCCACGGCCATTTCAACGTCAACAACCGGCGGACGGATATCCCTTCCATGATCGTCACCCCCGCGGACAGCATCAGCGTCCGGGAAGGATCCAAGAAGCGGACTTATTTTAAGAACCTGGCCAAGGAAGCGGAAAGCAGGAACCCCGCCGAATGGGTCAATCGTGATCTTAATGCTTTATCCGGTAGTGTAGTTCGTTTGCCAGAAAGATCTGAGATTGACGGTAATCTCGATGAACAACTGATTGTTGAGTATTACTCCCGGTAATCAGGATCCGGCAGATTAGTAACTTAGGATAAGGGAGAGGTGAACCGTGCTTGGAATGAATAATATGGTAACACCAAAAATTGAAAAAGTCGCTGAAGCCCGGGCTTACGGTAAGTACGAGATCAGCCCCCTCGAGCGCGGATACGGCATTACCCTTGGGAATGCCCTGCGCCGGGTGATGCTCTCCTCCATGGAAGGGGCAGCGGTGACATCTATACGGATCACGGAAGTGGATCATGAGTATGACACCATTCCCGGCGTCCAGGAAGATGTGCTGCGGTTGATGCTCAACGTCAAGAAACTTTGCCTGATCCTGCATGAAGGCGATCTCGCCAACATGCATCTCGATGTTAAAGGAGAAGGTGTGGTCACGGCTGCGGATATCATTACGCCCCCAGAGGTGGAAATCGTTAATCCAGAGCTGTACTTGATGACAGTGGACAACAGGAAAAAACCACTCACCGTTGAAATGGCTGTTGGTAGGGGGCGGGGTTACCTGCCCACGGATGATCGGAAGGACCGACTGCCGATCGGTGAACTGCCTATTGATGCCATATACAACCCGGTGCGCAAGGTCAACTTTGAGGTTGGCTCAACACGGATCGGGCAGAGCACTGAATATGACAAACTGGAAATCGAAGTCTGGACTGATGGCACCCTGGAGCCTGAAGAAGCGTTGAGTAGAAGCGCCAAGTTGCTGATGGGTCATCTACAGCACCTAGCTGGCGTGACAGCGGAATCGCTGGCCGCCATGGTGGTAGAAGAAGAACCCGTGGAACGGGTGGATGAAATTGTCGATATCCCTATCGAAGAGCTTGACCTCTCGGTGCGGGTGTTCAACTCGCTCAAGCGAACTGGCATTACCACCGTCCGTGAGGTAATGGAATTAAACACTAAAGGAGATGACGCTTTGCTGTCCATCCGTAATTTTGGTGTGAAGAGTCTCACCGAGTTAAAGGACAAGCTGGAAGAACACGGCTACCTCCTGGAAATAAATACTGAGTTGGAGTAAGGATTATGCGACACAAGGTAGCAGGAAAGAAATTAGGACGGAATTCCGGTCAGCGGGCAGCTCTGCGGCGCACCATGATCAAGCAGCTGTTTGATCACGAACGCATTCAGACCACCCGCGGGAAGGCAGAATTCATTCGACAGCCTGCCGAAAAACTCATCACCCTGGCCAAACGAGCCCAGGATTTGGATGAAGCTGGCCAGGTACATGCCCGGAGGATTGCGGCTTCCCGTTTGGATCATGACAAGGAAATTGTCCGGAAGTTATTTGATGAATTGGCTCCCCGCTATAGCAACCGCCCGGGCGGCTACACTCGTATGTTCAAACTGCCCCCCAGGACCAGCGATGCTGCTGAAATGGTTGTCCTTGAGCTGGTGGAAGAGTAAAGGGGTTGCCCCGAACGGCTGATGAGCGACCGCTTCCGAGTTCTACTGGCTTATGACGGCACGGACTTTTCTGGCTCCCAGTACCAACCGGAACTGCGGACAGTCCAAGGAGAACTCGAAGGGGCTTTGGCTAAAATTGGCTGGCAGGGTAAAAGGGTATTATTCGCTGGCAGGACGGATGCCGGTGTGCACGCAGCAGGACAGGTGGCTGCTTTCGATCTTGATTGGAGCCACACAGAAGAGGAATTAACAAGGGCATTAAACGCGGTTTTACCGCCAGACATCGCGGCGACGCAGATCCTGAGGACAAGGAACGATTTCCAACCCCGGTATGAGGCTTTGTCCAGGGAATATCACTACAGGATTCTGATCAGCCCGACGAGAGATCCGCTCCAGGAACGCTATTGCTGGAGAGTCTGGCCCGAACTGGATCTCCGCTTGATGAAAAGAGAGTCCCGGTATCTGATAGGCAGCCATGATTTTGCTGCCCTGGGGACTCCCCACCAGCCAGGCGGCAGCACGGTGAGAGAGATCAGGCGTGCTCGCTGGTATAAAAATGGAAACAGCCTGATTTTTGAGATTGTGGGCAACGCTTTCCTTTACCATATGGTCCGGCGGATCGTGATTGCCCTGGTGAAGATTGGGAAGCGCGAAGAGCCGGGCAGCGGGATCGAGGACTACCTGGAAACCCCATCCGGTCCTCCCGTGCAGGGTTTAGCACCCGCCAGGGGATTGTCCCTGGTGAAGGTGGAATACAGAGATTGAAAGTCCGGCTCAGTCGGGCAATCAATTGTCAATTAGTGGAGTACAAGATTGTGAAGAAAACATTTTATCCAAAATCTGAAGATATCACCAGGAAATGGGTGTTGGTAGACGCCGAGGGAAAAAACCTGGGACGACTGGCCACAGTGATTTCCAAGCTGATCCTTGGCAAGCACAAAGCGGAATACACCCCCGGTGTGGATACGGGCGATTTTGTGGTTGTCATCAATGCGGAAAAATTCGAAGTCACCGGCAATAAGATGGATGACAAGTACTACTACCGCGAATCCAAATACCAGGGCGGTCTCAAGAAGACCACTCTCCGGAATCAGCTCGAAAAACGGCCCGAGTACGTGATCGAACATGCTGTCAAAGGCATGCTCCCTCATACCCGTCTCGGCCGCCAGCTCAATAAGAAGCTTAAGGTTTATGCCGGACCGGATCATCCCCACCAGGCACAGCACCCTGTCCCAGTTGAGGAACTGTACCCCAATCTGTAAAAAGACAGTCCTGGGATGAATAGGAATTACAGTTAGAGGAGTATTTTTATGGCAGAGTATTTTGAAGGCGTCGGACGCCGAAAATCAGCCACCGCGCGCGTGCGGATTACCAAAGGGTCCGGCAAATTTATCATCAACGAGAAGACCTTGGAAGAATATTTCCCGACAGAACGGGATAATAAGACCGTCACCGCACCGCTGAGTATTCTTGGCAGCAACGCTAATTACGATATCAGCGTGCTTGTCAAGGGCGGTGGTGTGATCGGCCAAGCGGATTCCGTCAGTCTGGGCTTGGCCCGGGCGATCCTGAAAATGGACCCGGAGCTGCGTATGGAACTCAGCCACGCCGGACTCCTGTCTCGGGATGCCCGCGAAAAAGAGCGCAAGAAACCAGGTTTGAAAGGTGCCCGTAAGGCTCCGACCTACACCAAGCGTTAAAGACTGTCGGTAGATCCGGCAGGTACGCCGTATAGAAATTCAAGACGGAGAGCACCCGGCAGGAGCGCGTGTTCTCCGTTTTGCTGTTTGACAAGGGATGGGCATTCATGAAAATGGACAATCAGCAGCCTGATATCATCATCCTCGGACTTGGTCCTGGAAACCCGGACTATCTGACCGTCCGGGCGGCAGAGGTACTGACTGCCTCTGAAGAGATCTACCTGCGCACAGAACAGCATCCTACCGTGGACGGTTTACCGGAAGGCCTGATCACCCATTCCTTTGACTGGATCTACGAGGAAGAGGATGATTTTCAGACAGTCTATCAGCGTATTGCCGCAGAAGTGATTTCCCTGGCCCAATCCCACTCCCCTCTAATTTATGCCGTGCCAGGTGACCCGTTTATTGCCGAGGATACCCCGGCTTTGATTCTCGAAAGGGCTCGCCAGGCTGGTCTTTCCGTTGAGGTAATTCACGGAGTGAGCTTTCTTGAGCCCACCTTCGCAGCCCTGGAAGATGACCCGCTGCCACAAGTGACGGTAGTTGATGCGCTTGAATTGACCTCGATTCATTATCCATCTTTTCCGCCAGACCAGCCAGCCCTGATCGTCCAGGTCTATTCCCCACACATTGCTTCCGATCTCAAATTGACCCTGATGGCGGTGTATCCGAATGACCACCTGGTCTCCCTGATCCATGAGGCTGGCACGCCAGAAATTAAGATTGAGAATATTCCCCTGTACGAGTTGGATCGCAGTCCATGGATCGGGAACAGAACCGCCCTGTACCTGCCACCCCTGGCAAAGGGTTCCTCGATAGAATCATTCCTGGAGATCGTTGCCCATTTGCGGGCACCGGAAGGCTGTCCCTGGGATCGAGAGCAGGACCACCAGAGCCTGCGGCCTAACCTCCTGGAAGAGGCTTATGAAGCCCTGGAAGCTATAGACAAAGATGACCCCGCTTCCATGCAGGAGGAATTTGGTGATCTGCTGCTGCAGATTGTCCTCCATGCCCAAATAGCCAGCGAATATGGTGAATTCACCCTGAGTGATGTCATCCGCGGGATCTACACCAAATTGATCCAGCGTCACCCCCATGTATTTGGGGACCTGGACCTGGGGGAAGCAGGCGCAGTGATCAAAAACTGGGAGGCCATCAAGGCTCAGGAACGCCAGGAGAATGGAGAGGAGAAGGGTATGCTGGACGGTGTGCCCGGTTCGCTGCCAGCTTTGACCCAGGCGGAAACGTACCAGAACCGGGCAGCCCGGGTGGGGTTTGACTGGGAAAACCTGGAAGGGGTGTTGGCCAAGATCCCGGAGGAGATCGATGAGCTCCGGGATTGCGAGGACGGCATCAGGCAGATCCAGGAGATCGGAGACCTGCTTTTTTCAGTGGTGAACGTGGCCCGCTGGCTGAGGGTAGACGCGGAAAGCGCTTTACGGGGAGCTAATCAGCGCTTTAAAGAAAGGTTTGCATACATAGAAGAAAAAGCCCGCGCCGAGAGGCGCGAGCTGTCTGAGATGAGTCTGGAAGAAATGGATGCGCTCTGGGAGGAATATAAGGACCTCCCCAAGGGTTAACTGGCTTCCTCTTCCGTATTCTGAGATTGTACAAAAAGCAGCCCGATCAAGAAGAAGGGCAAACCACTGATGGCTACAGCCATGAGACGGTCCTGGGTAGCTGAAAAATAAGCAAAGATGCTAAAGAAAAGGCTGCTGATTATGGTGAATTTTCCGCCCGAGAGGGGGTCAATCCAGGCATAAATCGCAGCTGCCGAGGAACTGATCACCAGCAGAATTAAAAGAGATCCCTCGAGAGTCAGGCGAAAGGCGTTCCCCCCGCTTTCCCTGAAGGTGTTGAGGATCAGGCTCACAATCCAGAAGCCGCTGACGATCAATCCGCCAATTCTGGCACCCCACATCAAAATTCGACTTTGCTTTTCAGTTTCACTCATATCCTGTAGAAGTCCTTATTTTAAAGTCCACTGATGATATCGCCCAGGATCTGTCCGCCGAGGCCAGCCGCGCCCTTGGTTTCACCCACGTTACGCAGGTTGGCTGCCACCGCGATGCGGTCCGCCAGCCTGGAAAGGGGCAGGCTCTGCAGGAAAACTTTGCCGGGGCCGGTCATCTTGGCCAGGAAGAGCCCTTCACCGCCGAAGAGGGCGTTGGTGAAGCCGCCCACGAATTCGATATCATAGTCCACCGTGGGGGAGAAAGCTACCAGGCAGCCGGTATCAACCCTAAGCACCTCGCCTGCGGCAAGGTCCTTCTCGATGATGGTTCCGCCAGCATGGGCAAAAGCCAGCCCGTCTCCTACCAGACGCTGGAGGATGAAACCCTCCCCGCCGAAGAGGCCGGCACCGATCTTTTTGCTGAAAGCAATCTCGATCTCGATACCCCGGGCAGCACACAGGAAGCTGTCCTTCTGACAGATAAAAGTCCCACCCAGTGCGGTCATGTCGAGGGGGACGATTTTGCCTGGATAAGGGGCGGCAAAAGCCACCCGTTTGAGTTGGCTGGTTGTGTTCAGGAAGGTGGTGATAAAGAAGCTTTCTCCTGTGAACATCCGCTGGACACCCTTGAAGAGACCCCCTCCGGTACCAGTCTGCATTTGGACGCCTTTTTCCATGTATAACATGGTGCCGGCTTCGGCCCGGATGCCTTCCTCCGGATCAAGCTGGATTTCCACCATTTGCAGATCGTCGCCGTAAATCGTATATTCTATAACGTCTCCCATCTCTCTCTCCTCCTGCATGGGTCTGTAACTTGGCCTTAATTATGATTTTACTATATTATCTAAATTGGTTGGGAAATAAAAAAAAACCCCGATTGGGTTATCGGGGTTGTAAGCTGGGGGCCAGGGATTCGAACCCCGACTTACGGTTCCAGAGACCGCTGTCCTACCGTTAGACGAGCCCCCACCAGCCAAGGCATTTTATCATTTACGCCTGCTTGCGTCAATTCCTTCCAGCCGGGGAGAAGAAGATAGGCCGCCTTTCTATGGGGGGATGGTAAAATTTGGAGATAGATTTACCACACAGGAGACTGATTCTCGGATTAAGGAGAATTTTATGACCACAGAAAATGAACGGTCTGATTTCATCCGCGACATGATCAAGGAAGACCTGGCCACAGGGCGCTTCGATCGGGTCCAGACCCGCTTCCCACCAGAGCCCAACGGCTACCTGCACATCGGTCATGTCAAGGCCATGGCCATGGACTTCGGCGTAGCGGAGCAGTTCGGAGGGATCTGCAGCTTGCGCTTCGACGATACCAATCCCGCCAAGGAAGAGGAGGAGTATGTCGAGGCTATTATGGAGGATATCCGCTGGCTGGGATTTGATTGGGAAGACCGCCTGTATTTTGCCTCGGATTATTTCGAACAGCTCTATGAGTTTGCGCTGCAGATGATCAAGGCTGGAAAAGCCTATGTGGATGACCTCAGCGCCGAGGAGATCCGCGAATACCGGGGGACACTGACCGAACCCGGGAAGGATAGCCCCTGGCGGGAGCGCTCCGTGGAAGAGAACCTGGACTTATTCAAACGCATGCGAGCAGGGGAGTTCCAGAATGGTGAAAAAACCCTGCGGGCCAAAATCGACATGTCCCATCCCCACATTAACATGCGCGACCCGGTGATGTACCGCATCTTACATGAGGAGCACCACCGGACAGGTGATCAGTGGGTCATCTACCCCATGTATGATTGGGCTCATGGCCAGTCCGACTCGCTCGAAGGGGTGACCCATTCCCTGTGCTCGATCGAATACAAGAATCACCGCCCGCTGTACGACTGGTTCCTGGACCAACTGGGGATCTTCCATCCCCAGCAGATCGAGTTCGCCCGCTTCAACATGACCTACACTGTGATGAGCAAACGGCGGCTGGTCCAGATCGTCAAAGACGGCTACGTGCGGGGTTGGGATGATCCCCGGATGATCACCCTGGCAGGCATGCGCCGGGCAGGGATCCCCCCGGAAGCCATCCGGGCTTTTATCGAACATGTGGGGGTGGGGCTATCGCTGAGCACCATCCAGCACAGCAAATTCGACCATTTTGTGCGCGATGATCTCAACCAGCGCGCTAACCGGGTCAATGGTGTGTTGAGGCCACTCAAAGTGGTGCTGACCAATTACCCCGAAGGCCAGGAAGAGATGATGGAATTTCCCAACCATCCGGATTATCCCGAGCGGGGAACCCGGAAAGTCCCTTTCACGCGGGAATTGTACATCGAGCAGGATGATTTCCGGGAGGACCCGCCCAATAAGTTCTGGCGCTTGGCGCCGGGGCGCGAGGTGCGCCTGCGTTACGGCTACCTGGTGACCTGCACCAATGTGGTGAAGGACGAAAAGGGCGAGATCGTGGAAGTGCACTGCACGGTGGACCCCGAGACCAGGGGCGGCAATGCCCCCGACGGACGACGGGTGAAAGGCACCCTGCACTGGGTCAGCGCCGAACAAGCCCTGGACGCTGAGGTGCGCCTTTACGATAGGCTCTTTATCCACCCCTTCCCGATGGAAGCGGAGGGCCACTTCACTGATTACATCAACCCCAAATCGCTGGAAGTGATAGAAAACGCCAAGGTAGAGCCCAGCCTGGGAGATGCTAAAGTGGGGGATCGATTCCAGTTCGAGCGGGTGGGCTATTTCTGCGTGGATCCGGATTCCACCGAGGAGAAGCTGGTTTTCAATCGCACCATCGCCCTGCGGGACAGCTGGGCGAAGATTGAGAAACAGCAGGGCGGGTGAGAGCAACGTCCCAGGTCCGATGAAGGAGTGCAATCAAAGCCCCGGGAATCCCCCGGGGCTTCTCATAACGTATATCGCTGAAAGAAGATTTCCACCTCCAGTCATTGCGCCTGTCCCGAGAGAAATCGAGGGACACGGACTCTGGTCCCTTCTGCTCTGCCTTCTTCATCGCTCGGAATAAACTCAAGTGAAGAGGGAGCGTGAGGTTCTCAGTGTCATGATTAGCTTTCCCCTTTCCGTCATTGCCAGGGTGCGAAGCACCCGCGACAATCTCATCAGCCTGGTAAAACTAAAAAGTAAATGGTATTCAGCAGCCAGACTTGGAACCAGTCCCATTGTGCCGAAATGAAATCCTTGCACACCCAAGCAGTAGTACAATACCAGTGCAGGACTCCCTGATCCGTTTCCAACTTATTCGTTGATTGAAAAAGTGTTTTGGCAGATCGCCAGGGCGGGTGACTTAAAGGACCCTACGCACGGCTCACCCCTTAGGCAGTATGAAACACACAGAATCTTTTTTATTGAAAACTCAAGGAGTTCCACAATGACAGAACAAAAGATCCTTTATCTCTCGCAAGCTGATGTGGCTTCAATTGACTTGGGAATGGCAGAAATAATTCAACTACTCGAAAAGGCTTTCAATGAAAAAGGACATGGTCGGATTGAAATGCCGCCCAAACCTGGCATCCATCCCGGCGATGGTGATAACTTCATCCACGCCATGCCCGCTTATATTCCTGCACTCAATTCGGCAGGTATCAAATGGGTCAGTGGTTTCCCGGAGAATGCAAAAAAAGGATTGCCCTATATCACGGGTCTTCTAATTCTTAATGACCTTGAAACAGGTATCCCGCTAGCTGTCATGGATTGTAAATGGATCACCGCCATGCGAACTGCGGCAGCAACGGCGGTTGCAGCGAAAAGGCTGGCGCGCCCCAAGTCGGCCAAGCTGGGTATTCTAGGTTGTGGCGTGCAAGGCATGTCTAACACCGAAGCGCTCAGCGTGCCATTTTCGATTGAAGAAGTTTTTGCTTATGATATTAACCCTGAAGCTATCGAGAAATTTGCCCAAATAACACAGGAGAAATTGGGACTTAAGGTTACTCCTGTGCGAAGGCCCCAAGAAGCGGTCACAGGCTGCGATCTGGTTGTGACCGCAGGCCCGATATTAAAAGAACCGCACAAAACTATCCAAGCAGGATGGCTTGATAAAGGTGCCTTTGCATCACTCGTGGATTTTGATTCCTATTGGGAGCCAGCCGCGATGAAGGAAGTGGACAAATTCTGCACTGATGATGTGAAGCAATTTGAGTATTACAAAAAGGCCGGTTATTTTCAGGATGTACCACCTGTCCACGCTGACCTGGGCGAGTTGGTCGCCGGGCTGAAACCTGGGCGTGAATCGGCTGAAGAACGAACGATTGCCTGTAATCTTGGTCTAGCGCTGGATGATATGGCTGTAGCCCCAACAATTTATCATCGCGCCGTAGAAATGGGCATTGGCACCTGGTTGCTTCTCTAACCCAGAAGGAAACAGGCTTGTTTGGCACCACAATCGCCGAGAATGAAATTTGATCTGGAATCGAAAATCTGCTCCATTGTCTATGGAAGTTTTGGACTGGCTAGCTCCTGCTCCAGCGGATGCTGGGAATCGCACCCCTAAGCTCATCCGTTAGGCGCTTTATTTGATAACTTGGATTGCTGGAATCAATGAGATGGGACATTGGAAACAGGAGGTGAACAATGGCTTTCAGGGTGCTCTTTCTTGCTCATGCACCGGATGCGGAGACAGCGAAACACAGGAACGCAATAGATACAGGGATGTATCAGCTGTTCACGGTTGTGGTGAAGAATCAGGTAGAAGCGGTTGAGGTTTGCAAAAACTATGTTGAGCTGGAGAATATTGATTCTGTGCTTCTCTGTCCAGGGTTCACTCACAGCGATGTGGCAGAAATTGTGGAAGTTGCTGGAGACAATGTGGCAGTTTCCGTAGCGAGAGGAGATGGACCAAGTGGAAAAGTGTCACTGGAAGCTCGGAAGCGAGAGGGATATTTGGGGAAAACGAAAAAGTAGATACTCAGTTCATTTAGGGCGCATCTACCGATGAACAGCAATGTTTGGGGTGAATAATAAAATTCACTGGGAATTCCTGATATTTCAATCCCTATGGTATTCTCAAATAGAAGAAGAGAATATACATCTTATTGTTTACAAGGATCGAAAAGAGCATCATGATCCAGACCAAGAAGAAATATGAAAACCCAACCCTAAAAGATTGGATCATTGGTATTGGCTTGATCGTTATCTTTTTGGGTGTTATCGGGATCGGGGCATTCCTATTGATCCCTGATCACTGGATTTGGTGGTTGTCATTAGTACTTGTGGGCACATTGCTGCTCACCCTCAATCAAAACAAAAATTATGCTTACCGCTGCAGGGAATGTGGACACGAATTTGAAATCAGGTTCATAACCAATTTGATTTCTCCCCATGGCGTGGATAAAGAAGGGTCATGGCTGTGGGTCAAGTGCCCGAGTTGCAAAACAAGAGGGAAAGTCTCCCTCATCAGAATCGTTAAAGAGGAATGAGCTGATGGCGATTTCGCCATTTTGAACCATGGTTCTTTGTTTTATGTAGGAGCGAAACCAAGATTTTGTTACTAAGCATTCAGACAGAATTTTCGGGATTCACCTGACCCTTATGGGGTCGATTAATCTCCTGTATTGATGCCCCGTCTGAACGGGATTTCATCTGCCGAGCTGTATAGATTGGAGGGATATTTTTATGGATAACAGATCCGTTAAATCCTGGCTTAGGACTCCTGGACCAATCACGGTTGCTTCACTGGCTATAGCCTACGGCCTAGCCTATACACTTGATGCTTCCTTCCAGCGACTCCGAGAGTACGCTGGTACCACCTTTCAATCCAGGCCCGCGATCTTAATCTCGATCCTAATCCCTCCAGTCGTCGTCGCCGGGATTCTCGCTTTAGCCTGGCTTGCATTGCGTTTCCTTCCCCGCAGTCGATTTGCAGCCATCACCTTTCTGATCTGCGGGCTGTTTGTGGTGGGAGAATACCTTTCACTGTTTGGCCCTTTTCCGATGTGGCTTCGTTCCACGATCATCGGTCAATTCCGGTTTGCCATGATGGATTTTGGAGTTCAATCCTCGACCTACTACCTTGGTTCTGCTTGCGTAGTCATTGGAATTGCGGCTCTCAAGAGGTCAGGGGATAAATCTCGGGATCCACCTCCTGGCAGGTAAAACTGCGACTGCTCACCTGACAGCAGGGGCGGATCCTTCGTCCCCCCCCCGAATGCGCTCGGGGTCCGTTCAGGGCAGGAAGACGGAAGACCAGGAAAAACTATCTGGCTGCGAGTGCCCTGAAGGACCCTTCTCAAAGCTCTTCCGTTAGGGGGCGTTTTCATTATCGAAATATGTAGAACCAGAAATTTCCCGGAGAAATCGTGATCATAATAAAGTGGTTGCCCTCACTTGCCAGCCTGCTGGCCGCGTATGCCTGCACCACCCAGAACTCCAAAACCATTTCTGGCCACCAGGGCGCGGCATCCGAACTTCAGGCTTTGCTGGATCAGGCCGTAGCAGAAGGGATTCCCGGCATCTCCGCTGCTGTTGCAACACGAGATGGGGTTGTCTGGACAGGCGTTGCCGGCAAGGCGGACTTGCAGACCGATACCCCTCTGTGCCCTGACATGCTCTTCGGCATCGGCAGTATCACCAAGACCTTCATAGCAGTTGTGATCCTACAACTTGTTGAGGAAGGGCGGCTGGATCTCACCGCCACAGCAGAGAGCCTGTTGGAGGAGGCGGTGGAGGGCATTCCAAATGCAGACGTGGCGACGATCGCGCAGTTACTAAACCACACAGGCGGAATACCCAGCTGGGAGGACGATCCGGACTGGATCCGGGACGGACGGGGTGAACAGCTCGATGTGAGCCGCGTCTGGGACAAAACAGCCGCGCTGACTTATATCAAAGGACATGTGCCTCTGGCCAACCCGGGTGAGAAATTCAGCTACGCCAACACAAATTTCACCCTGCTCGGAATGATCATCGAGAAGGTGACTGGCAAGGATGTGGTGGACGAGATTCACCGGCGAATTCTCAGGCCGATCGGCCTGAATAACATTTACCTTGAGGGTTTCGAGCCCGTGCCAGAGGGCCAAATGCCACACCGCTACCACTGGGCAACTCCGGCCTTTCGCCAAAATGCGGGAGTGAACGCGGCCTTCCCTGAGGTGCGCCCGGGATTGATTGACGTAAGCCGCTCAAATCTCTCTGTTGAATGGACAGCTGGCGGGATGGTGGCTTCGGTGCGGGACCTGGTGCTTTTCGCAGTAGCTTTGCGCGACAGGCGGTTGCTTTCGTCACAGAGCATGAAGTTTATGACCGAATGGTTTCCCGTTGAGGAGGGAGTGCAGGTGGGACATAACCTGTATCTTGTCGAGTATCCGGATAGTCTCGCCATTATCGGGCATAACGGGGATGTGCTGGGGTTTACCGGTTCGATGTATTGGATTGAAGGTGCAGATGCAGCGGTGGCGGTCCTATGCAACGTGGGAGCGATGCACTCAGGCAGCGTGCAGGGAAAGGCGCCTTCAGTAGCACAAAGCAGAGAATTCATCGAGCTGGCGAGACGAGTGGCAGCGTCAATTTAATCCTGCAATCCCGACCCATAGCAGGTGTCTTGCCCCGATGGCTCCCAGATATTCTTTTACCCCCGCGTACTTGACAGCCAGGCATGCAGGCCGGTCTAGTTCTTCTCCCTGTATTCATTTCTCATCTATAATCATTAACATCTGGCCCCGGAACCAGGTGGCCTTAAGGCCCCTTCGTATAATTCACGCCTTAACTCATAATAAATGAAGTATGACAGGGATGATTAACACCCCCAAAGGATATAAAATGAAAAAACGCGAAGTCACCAATCATGAATTCCAGAAGTAAATTAGAGCTGAGCTGGGATTGATCCTGCTGCCTTTTTACCACTCACTGCTCACTGAATCACCCGGTAATGTTGATTCACCTCTTTATTTTGCGGATAACAAAATTCAAATCGGACACATAGGAGAGTTCAGCCATGAAAAAAACATATCTAGCTGTGATTGCCCTGGGGATTTTCTTTCTGTTGCTGATCCAGATGGCAGGTACGCTGGTGGAATCGATCTACATCCTTGACCTGATGAACACCTCCCTGGATGAAAAAGTCCTCGGGCTGCTGTTCTTCTTCTCTCCAGTCCTCTTGTTTGCCTATCGGGGGAAACGTCCGGCGCTGACCGTCTGGATCCTGTTTGGGATCTTGTTCCTGGCCCGCGGCCTGGCACCCTACCTGCTTACTCTGGGTCGTATGCTGGCCTCCGGGGCCGCCACCGGGGCTGCCTTGACCCTCTTCCCGTTGTTATTGACCGCCAGAACAAAAGGGGAGTCCCGCCCTATCCCCGCATCCTGGATCTCGGCCGGGCTAGCACTGGCAGTGGGATTTTCTGTGCTCTTGCGGACGGCCAATTACAGCCTGGATTATTCTTTATTCCCGGAAGGTGGTTGGCTGGGCTGGGGATTGGCTGGAGCGCTGGGATTTTTGTTAACCACCCTGGATTGGGGCGCCCTGGCCCAGGGCCAAACCCGTGCCAGGCCGGTTGCTCTGGCTGTGACCGGAATCTTCCTGGTCGTTGGCTTGGCCTGGTTTGCCTTTTCCGCGCCATCAGTGATCTCCCGCTGGACGGAAGGCGATTACAGCTGGATTGTCATCGTGGTCAGCCTCCTGACACTGGCCTGGGTGGGGCTCTCCCTGTTCAGGCCGAAATGGATTAATAAGATTTCTCCCACCGGGCTGCTGATCTGGAACCTTTTGTTCACAACCTCCTTGACCTTGACGCTCCTTGTCAACCGGGTGCCCTTTCCACCGACACCAGACTCCCCGGCCGTTGTGGTTGGCGCTCCGACTTGGATCCAGGGGCTGCCGCTGGCTGCCATGCTGGTACTCTTTCCAGTAATTTACCTGGATCTGCGGGTTTTCTCTGCCCGGGTCAGGGAAGCCAATCCCCGACCCCGGGACTTAATCCCCGGGACTCTACTGGGAAGTCTCACCCTGGTGATCCTGGTCTTCATGCATATTTTCACCAATGTCTGGGGGTACGTGGAGCCGGTCAGCCCCTGGTTTCGGAATAAATTCTGGCTGCCCTTCACTCTGATGGCCGGGCTGATAACCCTCCTTGTCGGGTGGAAGCGGTCAAGCGCCCCGAATGGGCAGCCGGGTTCGGAACGCACCAACTCCTGGGTCTGGGTGGGAATCCTTGCAGCCGTCTTTTTGGGAACTGCTGGCAGCGCCCTGCTCACCACTCGAGTCCAGACCTTTGAACCCCGGGAAGGGGCCATCGCAGTCATGACCTACAACATACAGCAAGCGAATGATGATTTTGGCGAGAGGTCTTACAGCGGGCAGCTGGCCCTGATCCGGGAAGTCGCCCCGGACATCCTTGCTTTACAGGAGTCAGATTCTGCTAGGATCTCATTGAACAACAATGATATTGTGCGCTATTACGCGGGAAAGCTGGGCTACTACTCCTATTACGGACCAACGACCACAACCGGCACCTACGGGACGGCGATCCTCTCCAGATATCCGCTGAGTAATACACGATCGGTGTTCACCTTCAGCGATCAGGATGAGATCGGCACCGCCGAGGTTGAGATTGAGATTGCTGGGCAGACCTTCACTATCTACAACGTGCATCCTGATGGTTCGGACACCGCCATGCTGGTTTTTGCCAAAGAGCTCCTGGAACGATCCAAGGACAATAACAAGGTCATCGCCCTGGGAGATTACAACCTGAGGGACTATGAGGATGCCTATCAATTGATCGATGGGGTGTTTACCAATGCCTGGGTAAGCAATTATCCTTCAGAGATCGGTCCTGACGGGGTTGACATGTCCGGTGATAACCGGATTGACCATATCTTCTTCTCGCCAGGGCTGGCAGTACGGAATCCAGTGTATATCCTGCCCCCCGAATCAGCGACGGATCATCCCGTCCATTGGGCTGAGATCGTCTGGGAGGAGTAGGAAGACCGGTGACAAAATGAATTGAAGATTGGGGGTTGGCTCCGGTAATTCCTCGATCGAATACCCGTTTATTGATCACAGCCGCCAATTAACTTCGTGCTATTAATTAATTACAAATGGCAGTTGCAGTTAGACAGGTTTCGGTTTACGGTTAAGGGAAAATCTATACTCAGGATGCTTATGTGTGAACTGCTCGGACTCAATTTCAAGTACCCGGTTTCCGCTTCCTTTTCCTTCCGCGGCTTCCGGCACCGCAGTGAAAAGAACGCTCACGGCTGGGGCATTGCCCGCTATGATGGAGGAGCCTGCCAGGTCTTTAAAGAAGCGCGAAAAGCAGAGGACAGCCGCCTGGCGGAGTTCATCCGCGATTATGAAGCCTTTCAGAGCCGGATCTTTATCGGCCATGTCCGTGACGCCAGCCTGGGCGCCCATACTTTAGCCAATACTCATCCCTTTGTCCGGGTCTTTCAGGGACGGGAGATCGCCCTGGCTCACAACGGCACCCTGAAAACGAAGCCCCTGCCGGATAATGAGCTGCTTTACAGCAGGGTAGGGGAAACCGATTCTGAGGGCATCCTTTGTGCCCTGCTGACCCTCCTGGAGCGGGAGAATCTTCCCCTGGATGATTTTCAGCGAATCGAAAAGATCCTGGCCGGATTCAATCAGAACGGGACCATGAACTTGCTCTTTTCTGATGGGGAGACGCTGTACTGCTACAAGGATAAAAGCAGCCACAATGGGCTTCATCTGGTGGAGAGGGCTGCGCCCTTTCATTCGGTCAGCCTTATGGATGAGGATTGGCAGGTGGACTTTGCGGAGGAAAGGGAGCCTGATCAGCACGGATTTGTGATTGCCTCCCATCCGTTGACGGTCGATGAAACCTGGGTGGACCTGCCGCAGGGAGCCCTGTTTGCTTTCCGCGATGGGGTGCTGGTTTATGGCGATCTGGGGTGCTGAAAGCTCTGGATGAGTTCCTGGCCTTTGTGGATGCTTTCCAGGAAAAAGGACTGATGATCCATACCCGGCGAGCGTGATCGCAGAGAAGGGGCAATAATATGGTAAATCGTGTATAAGTAGTAGTGAAACATATTTCAAGGGCGAAACAGTTTTTTCGATTTCTGATTATTTTTATGATGAATTCATCTCAGGGCATCAATAGTCTATGTGACCTGAAATGCTGGGATTTCTCAAGCAGCCCAGATAAAGAACCGCGCAAGGCACACAGTGCAATGTACCAAATCTGGGAACAGTACATTTAACAGCCATTTGGCCATAA
>DRBO01000100.1 GCA_011039385.1 Chloroflexota bacterium
GATTGCCGCGGTCACTGCGTTCCCTCGCAATGACAGTTGGTGACAATCTCCGCTTATCCGCAGCCCTACCCAGTATCCTCTTATGCTATACTCAATTTCGTGAGAAAAACAACCTGGCTCATCCTGGCTTTCCTTCCTCTGTTGGCACTGACCTGCCTTCGGGCGCCTGACCTTGTCCTGGCTGGTCCCAACCCCCAGGCTACGATCGTGAAATCGATCTTCATCCAGAGCCCGCGGGAAGGACAAGCCCTGCAGGGGGTGGAAATCCTGGAAGGGAAAATACGCGGTGAAGGATTGATCAAAGGAACGATCCACTTCAGCTACAGTGATTCTCATGCTCAGGAACGGACCTGGTTCTTGATAGGAGACATTGAAGGCGAGAATCAAGACAGTTCCCAAACCCCGTTCCAGGTAGAATGGGATACAACCCAGATCACTGATGGGGATTATGATCTGAGGGTGGTTGCGGAATACAGCGGGGGAGCAGCGATTTTTGAGATGGTCCCCAATATACGGATCCGCAATCATACCCCTATTGAAACTGCGACCCCGGCCCCACTTACTGGTGGGAACGGCGCTGAACCATCCCTGCTGCCATCCGCTACACTGAAACCAGAGAAAACACCCACACCGCTGCCGCCTAATCCAGCTGAGGTGCGAGCTGGCGACCTCCAGCGGGTAGTGCTGATCAGTGGATTTGTGGTGGCAGGATCCTTTTTAGTTGGTATGATTTACTGGTATTTAACCAGCAGAACCAGGTGAGTATGTTCTATGTTTCGTAAATCTAAACCATATCTGATCGTAGGCTTGGGCAACCCTGACCGCGAATACCGCGGTAATAGGCATAATGTTGGTTATATGGTGCTTGACCGGCTGGCGGAGCGTATGGAGACTTCCTTTTCCAGGGTGAAGATGAATGCCTTGATGACAGCGGTGCGCCGCGGCGATGAACGCCTGATTTTGATCAAACCCCAGACCTACATGAACCTTTCCGGACAGGCGGTATCTTCATTTGTCCGTTTCTACAAACTGCCCCTGGAGCATATCCTGGTGGTATATGATGATGTGGATCTGCCTTTTGAGACTTTGCGATTGAAGCCAGATGGGGGGGATGCGGGACAGAAAGGAGTCCGCTCCATCATCCAGAAATTAGGCACCCAGGAATTTCCTCGCCTGCGAGTCGGTATAGGCCGGCCGCCCGGCCGCACACCGGTAAGCAATTATGTGCTGCAGGATTTTTCCGGTTCTGACAAAGAGATGCTCCCCTTCGTACTTGATCAGGCGGCCTCAGCTGTGCTTCATTTTGTTGACCACGGCCTGGAGTCAGCCATGACCCTTTACAATCAGCAGCCTACCCGTTAACAACACGCTATGCAGCAGAAAGTGATCGATCTCCTTTCCGGCCAGCCGTCGTTTACAAAACTGGCGGAAGAATTACGCTCTGGAAAGTCTCCTGGCCGGCTGGGCCTGGCCCGGGCTAGCCGTGTGCCTGTCTTGTCTGCCCTTCAGGCACTCTTGAATCGCCCCATACTGGTGATCGCAGACAAGACTGACCGGGCTCTGCTCCTGGAGGATGAATGGAATTTTTGGTCTGCCGGTACCCGGCTGTCTGTTTTTTCTGAACCTGACCCCCTATTTTACGAGGAGGTCCCTTGGAGCAGGAAAACCAGGCATGAGAGGTTGAGATTGCTCGCCGAACTTTCCGACTTGATGCTTCCGGATGCTCAGGAGGGAGGGATTCCTCCCTTGATATTGGCCCCCGTGCGGGGATTGATGACGCGAACGCTTCCCAGAAGATCGTTTTTAAAGGCATCCCGTACCATCCGGGTGGGAAGCAGTCATAACCTGCAAGCCCTGGCAGCGGAATGGGTACGGAGTGGTTACCAACCAGCACCAATCGTAACCCTGCCGGGAGAGTTTGCCCGCCGGGGCGGAATTCTGGATCTCTGGCCCCCAGGCGACCGCTTTCCTGCCCGGCTGGAGTTTTTTGGTGATGAAATTGAAATGCTGCGGCGCTTTGATCCAGAAAACCAACGCACGATCGAACAGGTCGAACAGATCCGGATCACGCCTGCCAGAGAGTTCCTGCTGCCGGAAACCACCTCGGGAGATCTGGAACCTGGCGAGTTGAGCGAATACCATATCCCCCTATTGCATCTGGAAAAATCCAGCCTTCTGAACTATTTACCAGCCGATACGGTGGTATTCATCGATGACGGGGACGCTGTCAAGGAAGCTGCCCTGGAAATTGGGGCCCAGGCTGAGTCACTTAGAAAAGGCTATCAGCGGGATGGACAAATTGAAGCTGATTTCCCCCTCCCTTATCTGCCCTGGGAAGAATTAAAGGGTGCCCTGGCCAAGTTTCAGATTGTGACCTTGGGACCAGCTGGGGAACCGAGCGGGGAGGGGATCAGCGCCCACTTTACCCCCAACCAGCCCTTTGGCGGGGAGCTAAAATCCTTTACAAGCCACGTGGCTGGAATTATCCAGAGGGGTGAAGAAGTAGCCATTGTCTCCCGGCAATCAGCCCGGCTGGAGGAAGTTTGGTCAGAACGCACTCAGATTGGCCAATCTCCCCGGTTTGTAAAAGGCAGTATAGAAGGAGGCTGGATCTTCACCGGCCAAGATGGGAGCCTGTACCACCTGTTTTCTGACAGCGAGATTTTTGGATGGCGTCGAATCCAACCCCGCCGCAGGCCTGTCCGGAGGGCCCAGTCACCGGAAATCAACTACACAGATTTTAAGCTTGGGGATTGGGTCGTCCATATCGATCATGGGATTGGCCGTTTTGCTGGCCTGACCTTTCGAGAACTGGATGGCATAGAGGGTGAATACCTGGCGGTGGAATACGCGGAAGAGGATACGCTCTACGTGCCGGCAAGCCAGGCTGACAGACTGACCCGGTATGTAGGTCCAGACCATCATGATCCCGTTATTAACCGTCTGGGTGGAGAACGCTGGAATAAAGCCAAGACACGTGTTAAGGAAGAGGTGATTGAGGTTGCCCAGGAACTGCTGGCCCTTTACGCCCGGCGGCAAACTGTCACTGGCTATGCGTTTTCTCCTGATACTGCCTGGCAGCAGGAACTGGAGGCAAGTTTCCCCTATATTGAGACCGAGGATCAGCTTCAGGTTCTGTCCCAGGTCAAGATCGATATGGAAAAGCCCAGGCCAATGGATCGTTTGATCTGTGGTGATGTGGGCTACGGCAAGACAGAAATTGCCCTGCGGGCTGCCTTTAAGGCGGTGCAGGATGGGAAGCAGGTGGCTGTCCTGGTCCCGACGACTGTCCTGGCCCAACAGCACTACGATACTTTCCTCCGGCGCATGAGTGGTTTTCCTGTGGAGGTGCGCATGTTATCGCGCTTCCGCACACCCCGACAGCAGCGAATGATATTGTCCGGCTTGATCAAAGGCACAGTGGACATTGTCATTGGCACCCACCGGCTGCTTTCCAGGGATGTGATCTTCAAAGATCTTGGCCTGCTGATCGTTGATGAGGAGCAGCGCTTTGGGGTCGCTCACAAAGAAAAGATCAAGGCCAAGCGGGCTGATATCGACGTGCTCACCCTGACGGCTACGCCCATACCGCGGACCATGTACATGGCCTTGACCGGCGTTCGGGACATATCGCGGATCAACACCCCACCTGAAGAACGGCTCCCGGTAATCACTCATGTGGGAACCTACGATCCTGGTCTGGTTCAGCGGGCGATCTGGAGAGAACTGGAGCGGGGGGGGCAGGTGTTTTTTGTACACAACCGGGTGATGACCATCCAGGCAGTGAGATCCCATCTGGCTAACCTTGTTCCAGAAGCCAGGATTGGTATCGCTCATGGGCAGATGGCGGAAAAGGATCTGGCTGGACGCATGCGGGAGTTCACCCGGGGTGAGATTGATGTCTTACTTTCCACATCGATCATTGAATCCGGCCTTGATATTCCCAATGCCAACACGCTGATCGTTGACCGAGCAGACCGCTTCGGGCTGGCACAACTTTATCAGCTCCGGGGCAGGGTGGGGCGGGGAGCACAGCGAGCATATGCTTATTTCTTTAAAGAGCGTCAGGGTCGATCAACTCTCGAGGGCCGGCTGCGTCTGGAAACCATTGCTGAGCACACGGATCTTGGGGCCGGGTACTCGATTGCCATGCGCGATCTGGAAATTCGCGGGTCAGGGGATATTCTGGGTACGCGCCAATCTGGATATATTGCTGCGGTTGGTTTCCACCTCTATACCCGACTGCTGGCGGATGCAGTTAACCGGATGAAAACGGATCAGGGAGGCCCGGAAAGCAGTCAGGAGCTATCCATTCAGATCCTGCGACCGTTGGTAAAGATTGATCTTCCTCTACCTGTAGGCATACCGGAAGACTATATCCAGGATCAATCTGTGCGTTTGTCCCTCTACCGGCGGGCAGCATCTATCAGCCAGCTGGCTGAGATCGACCAGTTAGAGAGCGAATTCAAAGATCGTTTTGGCCCTTTGCCAGCGATACTTGAGAATCTTCTCCAGCAACTGGAACTGAAATTACTGGCAGAACAGGCGGGAGTGGAGAGCATTTTCATCCAGTATGGTAAACTTGCCCTTGGATATCCGGAGGGGAAAGCGCTCCCTCAGCCCTGGGAATTTGACATGAAGGTCAAATTTGGGGAATCAACCGTCTGGTTGCCATTCGACACGGGGCAGGAGGGTTGGTTGGGTGATCTGAAGGCGGTACTCAAGGGTTTGGTGATGTATTGAGCTGTCCAATTTCATCAATGTCCTTTGACAATCAATCCTGGCAAAGGTATAATTGTGCCTTGTTGAAAAATGAAGTGTACTTGGAGAGTGTTTTATGGCGAACGAAACGTTACAGACGCCAGAAACAATTGAGGACTTAGAACCTAAGATGAAGGTTGCGGGAAAGGTTTTGAAAACTTCCCTGGCAGGTGCGATTGTTGATGTCGGTGTCGGTGTTCCTGGTGTTATCCATATTTCTAAGATTTCGAAGGAGTCTGTGAGCCGCGTTGCAGATGTGCTCACGGAAGGCCAAGAAGTTGAGGTCTGGATTCAGCGTGCTGATCCGGAAAAGAAAAAGATCGAATTGACCATGCTTGAACCCCTGGGTATGGATTGGCGGGAAGTCAAACCCGACATGGAATTGGTTGGTAAAGTAACCCGAATTGAGAAGTATGGTGTTTTTGTGGATATTCAAGCAGAACGCCCTGGGTTAGTGCATATCAGTGAGATGGCTCATGGTTATGTACGCACCCCTACTGATATCGTCCAGAAAGGGGATGAAGTCCATGTGAAGGTGCTCAAGGTAAACCGGCGTAAGAAGCAGATCAAGCTGAGCATGAAAGCCCTTGAGGAACCACCCGTGAGTGAATATGCTATTGAAGAAGATGAGAATGAAAAAAGAGAGGTAACCCCCACAGCTTTTGAAGCGGCCATCCGGAAAGCTATGGATGCCAAGGGTGGGGATTCTGAGTTGGCTGACCTGCTCTCAGAGCTGGAACACTGATTCGGAGAATTATCACAGGAAAAATCCGGGGCTGCTGTATAACGGCAGCCTTGTTTTTTTAATGGGACAGGCAGGTTATTCTCCCGGGGGATGACGCCTCGCGGGTGTGAGATTGTCGCGGTCGCAGTCGAAAAGCGCTGAATGGATAAGATCATCGGGGTATAATTCCAAATGTGTGAAACAGGAGGATAATGATGGCTGGCAAATTGGTGCTCGTAGCAGGGAATATCGGTACGGGAAAGACCTCATTGACTGAACGCCTGGGTGAGCGGCTGGGCTGGAAAACAGCCTATGAGTCAGTGATCGATAATCCCTACCTGGGTGATTTCTACCAGAATATGGATAGCTGGTCTTTTCATCTCCAGATCTATTTTCTGGGCCACCGGGCCCAGCAGCACCTTGAATTGGTCAGAGGGAATTCATCTGCGATTGCTGACCGCAGTATATATGAAGACGTGAAGATCTTTGCCCGGGCGCTCTATCAGCAAGGTAGCCTCTCGGAACGTGATTACCGTTCCTACCAGCGGGTTTTTCAATTGATTGCCGATCACCTCCCGGAACCGGATCTGTTGATCTATCTGATTGCTCCCCCTGAGATCCTTCTCAGGAGAATCGAAGAACGCGGTCGGAAAATGGAAACAAACATCACTCTGGAATACCTCACCTTGCTGGACTCCTTTTATGATGATTGGATGGACACCTTCAATCTCTGCCCTGTGCTGAAGATTCGTTCCGATGACCTGGACTTTGTGCACAAGAAGAATCATCTCGACACAGTTGCCGAACTGGTCCAGCAGAAATTGACAGGGAAAGAGGAGATCGTGTTTTAGCTGATCTAATCGATGTTAACTGTGGGCGGCCCGCTGTTCTATTACGGGCTGCTTTATTTAACCAGCTCTCAGTTTTCCCTCAAATTCCCAACCCTCTACCTTCAATCTTCAATTTAAATATTTACATGGATTTTACATCCTGCTTGAGTTCTCCTTACAACCATCTTCTATCCTTAAGGCGCAGTAAATCCAAGACTATAAATAATGGGAGGAAAAATGTTTAAGAAAGTAGTATTACCTCTGATCGCAGCGGTTATACTGGCAGTTTCCTTGAGCGGAACCGCACTAGCAGCGGAAGGGGACGAACCAGGACGGATCAAAGCTCGCGGTGAAGTGATCGCTGTAGATCCCATTGCTGGAAAATTCCGTGTTGAGAACAAAGAAGGGGAGGTTTTCACTTTTTTTGTGAATGAGAACACCTCTTTTCGCGGGTTGGACAGTTTAACTGAGATGCAGGTGGGATGGAAGGCGGGAGTTGCTGCCCGGGAAGTAGGAGGTAAGTTCTGGGCTGTCCTGGTGATCGCCGGAGAACCGCTGGACCTCCACCAGGTTCGCGGAAGGGTGGTTGGGGTCAATACCTCTGCCGGAAAGTTTTCTATCGAGACGCCTTCTGGAGAAGAACTGCGCTTTTTTGTTGATGAAAGAACGCGTTACGGCGGCCAGATCAGCAGCCTGGAGGAACTGGAAGAGGGCATGGGCGCCGGGGTGGTTTATAAGGGACACAGTGAAGGCAAGCTGATTGCTGTGGGCCTGGTAGCGGGTCATGCTCCTGATCTTGTAAAAGCCCGGGGGGAAATCACGGCGGTTGAGCCCCGGCTGGGCAAATTTGAGATCCTGACAGCAGGGGGAGAACGGATGCGCTTCTCTGTGGACGAGAACACCCGCTATCAGGGGCAGCTGACTTCCCTGGATGAGATGCAGGTAGGCTGGAAGGCCGCGGTTGCCGCCCGCGAAGAAGATGGCCAGCTGACAGCCGTTCTGGTCATTGCAGGAATAAGGCCGGAACCAGTCCGTGCTCAGGGCTTGATCGTGGGAGTGGATCCGGCGGCTGGAACATTCCGTCTGGAAAAGGCAGATGGCTCGGTATTGACCTTCTTCGTGAATGAAAGAACCACCTATAAAGGCCAGGCGTCCGGCATCTCTGAGCTCAAGGAAGGAATGCGGGCTGGCGTGGGTGGATTTGAGAACCAGGATGGAAACCTTGTAGCGCGGGTGGTGCTGACTGGAACTCCCCCGGATGAACGGCCTGAGATTATTAGAGCCCGGGGCATAATCAAGACAGTCAATCCCGGCGCTGAAAAATTTCAGCTTGAAAAAAGCGATGGCAGTGTGCTGACGGTTTACGTGGATGGAAGGACCGGGTACCGCGGCCAGGTAAGTGATTTTGACGGCTTGGAAAAGGGCATGCGAGTGGGGTTTGCCGGATATGTGGATAGTGACGGCAAGATCACAGCCCGCCTGGTGATTGCCGGAAATCCCCGCTCTGACCGCCAGAGAGGGGAGGGTCCCGCTCCTGAAATTGACACTCCCCGTGAGGATCGCATCCAAATCCCACTGACCTGAAAAAACTGTCTGTAGAAATCCCTGGAGGGAGTGTCCCTCCAGGGATTTTGGCAGGGATCGCGCTCCTGTTTGGGGTTGTGTGATCCGCTCCTGGCGCCAGTTTTGTCTAAAATTGGCGCCTATTGGACGCATCCTTGCCTCCCGATTTTGAATGATATAATAGCCAGACAATCAGTCAGGATTAACAAAGTGAGGAAAAATGGCAAAACAATGGGATACCCCTCCAGTAATGGCGATTGATACTGGAAAAACCCACCAGATCAAACTGGAAACAACCCGGGGAGAGATCCTTCTGGAACTGTACCCGGAGCATGCTCCTAAAACGGTTAACAACTTCATCTTTTTAATTAAGGAAGACTTTTATGATGGGGTCACCTTCCACAGAGTGATAGAGAATTTTATGGTCCAGGGGGGAGACCCGACAGGAACCGGCAGGGGGGGACCAGGCTACCGCTTTGAGGATGAGCTGGTGAACAACCCCCTGAAACATGGGACTAAAGTAATTTCGATGGCCAACGCTGGCCCCAATACCAACGGCTCTCAATTTTTCATCACCCATCTTCCTCAGCCGCATCTGGATGGCAAACACACGGTTTTCGGCAAGGTCATCCAGGGTGAGGACGTGGTTGACGCCATTCGCCAGGGTGATGTGATTTCCAAAGCCTCGCTAGTGTAGGGAAAGCGTAGCTTGCAGGTTCAGCTGTTCCTTAGTAAGATAACATCCGCGAGGGGATCCTGAATTTGATTCCTTCGCGGAGAAAAGGAGGTTTTTGGAATAAAATCGGGTTGGGAAAATAGCGCAAGGGCTCAGGACAGACAAAAGTCCTGAGTTGACGAGGATGAGGGTTCCTCCTTCTGGGAGGCTAACCGGCCGGGGGTGACAGGGGTCGGGAAAATCGAACCATCAGCGGAAGCCCTCCGGAGATGTCACACTCCGTTTTTCCCTCCAATGGAATGAGGATGATAAAAAACCCGGGCGACCGGAGGGACAAGATCATCCCAGGTGACAAGGTCAAATTCAGGGCGTAATTCCCCAGGAGAATACGGGCAGCTCATTAAGAGTCCCTGCTTGGCGGAAAAGCGCACCAAACCCCTGGGAGGGCAAATCAATGTGTGGAATTGTTGGATATATTGGGCCAAAAAATGCCACGCCCATTATTATGGATGGGCTCAAGAAGCTGGAATATCGAGGTTATGATTCCGCTGGCATTGCGGTCCTGGAGAATGGAAAGATTGAGGTCAGGCGGGATGCTGGAAAGCTGGAGCGTTTATCCCGGCTGGTCCAGGAATCGCCCCTGGAAGGCAATCTGGGCATCGGCCATACCCGCTGGGCTACTCATGGTGAACCCAATACCCGCAATGCCCATCCCCATCTTGGCATGACGGGGGATGTAGTGGTGGTCCACAACGGTATTGTGGAAAATTTTACGGCATTGAGAGAAGAGTTGGAAATTGAGGGAGCACGCTTTCAGTCCGAAACCGATACCGAGGTCATTGTTCATCTGATCGAACGCTACCTGGTAAAAAACTCCCTTACGGACGCGGTGCAGAAAACCCTCTACCATCTCAAGGGCGCTCACGGCATAGTAGTGATGAGCAGAAAAGAACCAGACAAGATCATCGCGGCCCGCATTGGCAACGCAGGGGGTGTAGTGCTGGGATTTGGGGAGGATGAGATGTACATTGCCTCTGATCTGCCAGCTATCCTGGAGCACACCCGGGACATGGTATTCCTGGAATCCCACCAGATGGCCGTGGTGACCCGCCAGGGAGTTTCCGTGATGGGTCTGGACGGCAAAAGAGTAGATCCAGAAATCCACAATGTGCCCTGGGATCCCGTTTCTGCTGAAAAAGGTGAATACCGGCATTTTATGCACAAGGAAATCCATGAACAGGTCCGATCCCTGACTGACACGATTGCTGGACGGGTGGATTTTGAATCCGCCACTATCCAGCTGCCAACGCTGAACCTGACCCCGCAACTGGTTCGGGGGATCGATAAGATCTTTATCATCGCCTGCGGCACAGCGGCGTATGCCGGGATGGTGGGTAAGGTCCTCATCGAGCGGATTGCCCGCATTCCCGTGGAAGTGGGGATCGGCTCGGAGTTCCGCTATCAGGACCCCATTGTGGATGAGAAAACCGTTGTTCTGGCCATCAGCCAATCTGGTGAGACTGCGGACACCCTGGCAGCCATGGAAGAAGGCCGGCGCAAAGGGGCTACCTTGTGGTCGATCGTCAACGCCATCGGTTCCCAGGCCATGCGAATAGCGGATGGGTATATTTCCATGCAGGTGGGACCTGAAATCGGCGTGGCATCCACCAAAGCCTACACTGCTCCATTGGTGGACCTGTATATGCTGGCTGTGGTGCTCGGTGAGATGCGGGGAACCCTTGATCCCGCCAGACAGCGTCATCTAGTGAACGATCTCCGATTGGTCCCGGATCTGGCTGGCCGCTGCTTGGACCAAGAAAAGGAGATCAGATTGGTGGCTGAAAGCCTGTTGGATGCCCAGAACGCCCTTTACCTGGGGCGGGGTGTCAATATGCCTACAGCCTATGAAGGTGCTTTGAAGCTGAAAGAAATCTCCTACATACATGCGGAGGGATATCCGGCTGGAGAGATGAAACATGGGCCAATAGCCTTGATCGATTCTGGATTACCCGTGGTGGTGATCGCTCCTCGTGATCCCTGGTATGATAAGATGTTCAGCCAGATCGAACAGGCAAAAGCCCGGGGTGGGAGGGTGATTGCGGTGGCTACAGAGGGGGATGAGCAGATCCAATCCCTGGCAGATCAGGTGCTTTTTGTGCCGGAAACCCCCTGGATGTTGAGCCCCGTTACCACGGTGATACCGCTTCAATTGCTGGCTTACCACATAGCAGCCCAGCGGGGTTTGGATGTGGATCAACCTCGCAATCTGGCGAAATCCGTGACTGTGGAATAACAAGAACTCCGCGGTCCGCAAATCCTCGGAATTTTTTGTATGACCAGCCTGCCGAAAATTACCGAAATTACTGTCCAGTAAGGGAGATAATTATCACTAATCTCCTGCTATCCAGATGGCTGACAGTACTGAGCGGTAAAAGGGCCAGGCTTCCCGGCGGTGCCTGTCCAGGCGGGTATTCAATCTTCAGGTTCTTTGTTCTGCATTTGGGTTTGATTCTTCTCAAGCCAGTAGCGAGCCACTTCATCCATAGAGAGGATGAAGTCCGATTTTGCGGCAGTGTAGTCGCCGCTTTGCTTCGGGAACCGTTTCGCGAGTTTTTCCTTGAGTTTTTCATATTCCCGGGCTGCATCAGGATTGGCCCGTAAGAAATCCCGGAATATGGTATGCCTTTCGATATCTGGATGTCCTTTCTGGAAGACATGCAGGTGATGCGAGCGTTCTCCATTTGTGTCGCGGGTGAAAAACTGCCGACCGGGGATGCCGAATTCGCCCTTGTTTTGATAACCAAGCGCTTCGAATTCCGCCAATGTGTTGAACACATCCTCAAGGTTTTCCACTTCCATTACAAAATCCAGGATGGGTTTGGCCTTGATCCCGGGGATGGATGTGCTTCCGATGTGATAAATGCCAATAATAGAGAAGGACAGGCTCTCCAGCAAGCGTTTAATTTCCTCATCCGCCTGAAGGGACCATTCCGGGTTATGGGGAACGAGCTCTACCTCTCGCTGTTCTTGGGATAGGGGTTGATTATCTGTCATAGCCTTCCCTTTTGTCCTAAGGCACAATCGTATACATTATATTGCATCTTGTGTTCCTTGTCTAACAACCTCGGAGGTTGAAGATCAATTTTTCCTGGCTCCACCGAGAGAAAATCGTTTTTAACCTCGGAGGTCTCCTTCGATGGTAGGGGAATTATTATACGCCTGTTCTAATACAAATTTGAGATTCTGGGTTGGTATTCATGTTAAAATGAGGTCTGCATAATTGGCTAAAATTTACCAGGAAGGTTATTTATGGCAGGAGAGCAATTAAACCAAGAAGCAGTATTAAAAACCTTGGGGAAGGTTCTGGATCCCGAACTTGGCAAGGATCTGGTCACGCTGGGCATGATCGAGAATGTCGAGGTCAAAGATAGTGTGGTGAGCTTCACCCTGAACCTGACCACCCCGGCGTGTCCCTTGAAGGATGAGATCAGGAGCAGTGCCCTGGCTGCTGTTCAGGCTTTGGACGGCGTCAAGGATGTCCAGATCAAGATGGACGCCAAAGTGCCAGTGGGCCAGAAAAAATCAGAGTATAAGAATATCAAAAATGTGATTGCAATTGCTTCAGGAAAGGGCGGCGTGGGAAAAAGCACTGTGGCGGTCAACCTGGCTGTCACCCTGGCGAAAAAAGGGGCCAAGGTTGGATTGCTGGATGCTGATATTTACGGTCCCAACATTCCCACCATGATGGGAGTGGATCGTCTGGGTGGAACAACTGAAAACAAGAAGATCCTCCCCGGTGAAGGCCATGGCGTAAAAGTGATTTCGATTGGTTTTATGGTCAGACCTGACCAGGCCTTGATCTGGCGGGGGCCAATGCTGCACTCTGCCATCAAGCAGTTTATCTCTGACGTGGACTGGGGGGAACTGGATTACCTGGTGGTTGACCTTCCTCCGGGCACGGGTGATGTCCAGCTCAGTTTAAGCCAAACCCTGGAGCTGCAGGGAGGATTGATCGTCACGCTTCCGCAGCAGGTCTCCCTGGATGATGCCCTGCGCGGGATCAACATGTTCCAGGAATTGAAAGTTCCAATCTTCGGTGTGGTGGAGAATATGAGCTATCTGGAAACCCCGAATGGGGAACGCATGGATATTTTTGGGTCCGGTGGAGGAGAAAAGCTGGCCCAGATGACAGGTGTGCCGTATATCGGCTCTATTCCGATAGATCCCCAGGTCAGGATCGGCGGGGACGGGGGTATGCCAGTTGTTTTGTCCCATCCCGATTCCCCTGTCTCCAAAGCCATGGTCGAGATTGCTGAGAAAATTGCCGGCCAGGTCAGCATACAGGCTCTTCAAGGATAACTTAACTTAATTTTAGACAGGACCAGACAGGATACGGTTTCAGCTTAAGACCGTATCCTATATATTTAAGCCAAATAAGGTAAAATAGGCTCATGATGGCGCTTATTGTTGGAATTCGATTCCAGACAGGTGGAAAAACATATCATTTCGATGCCACTTCGGTAGCTGATGTTCACTTGGGTGATTATGTGATTGTCGAGACCAGTCGTGGGAAACAGCTGGGCAGGGTGGTTTCTTTTTTGGAAAAGGCAGACCAAGAGAATCGCAATTGGAAGTCAATTTTGAGAGCCGCTACACCCCGAGACTTGGTGTTAAGGCAAATCTGGGAGAATAAAGAGACAAAAATCCTTGAAAAATGCCGGGAGATCGCAAGGGAGGACAAAGGATTAGAGGAAGTGAAATTTGTTTCGGCGGAATTCAGCCTGGAAGGAGAAAACCTGGTAATCCTGTATTGCTATGAAGGTGAGGATGACCCCAAGTTGAACGGCCTGGTAAAAAAACTAAAAAAAGCCAATCCAGATACCAATCTGGAGATGCGCCGAATCGGCCCCAGGGATACCGCCAAGATTCTCGGTGGTATGGGGGCTTGCGGGCGGGAAATCCGCTGCTGCACTGAGTTTATGACCGAGTTTATTCCCATTTCCATCAAAATGGCGAAAGAACAGGGAATATCCCTGGCACCTTCCGAGATCACTGGCATGTGCGGCCGGCTGCGGTGCTGTTTAATGCATGAACATGAACAGTATCTGCAGGCGAAAAAGAATATGCCCAAACGGGGCAAGCGAGTGATCACACCCCAGGGGGAAGGAAAAGTAGTCCGCTTGAACCCGCTCAGCCAGATCGTCTCGGTGGACCTGGGCGAAGAGGGGATCATCGATTTTGATGTTGTAGAAATCGAACGGAAGAAATAATGAACCCGATCCTTGACCGAGTGAGTGCTATTTTCCCGTACACCAGCGCTTTGCGGCGAGAATTTCACAGGCATCCCGAGCTCGGTTTCCAGGAATTCCAGACAGCGGAAAAGATCTTGTCAGAACTATCCCAATGGGACGGTTTCTCAATTCATAGCGGGATCGCTGAGACCGGGATCTTGGCGACTTTGACTGGCGGTCAACCCGGGAAAACTGTCCTGGTCAGGTTTGATATGGATGCCCTGCCTGTCAGCGAGGCGACAGGAGCAGAATACAGTTCCCAGAACGAAGGAGTGATGCATGCTTGCGGGCATGATGGCCATATGGCCATCGGATTGACGGCTGCCCGGCTGCTTTCAGAAAGCCGCCAGGACCTTGCCGGACAGGTGGTTTTTCTTTTTCAGCCGGCTGAGGAAGGCTTGGGAGGCGCCCTGAGGACAATAAAAGAAGGAGTCCTTGAAATGGCGCACCCGGATTTCGCATTTGGGTTGCACCTTTGGAATGAAAAGCCGCTGGGATGGCTGGGAATCAGCGATGGCCCGGTGATGTCCGCCTCGGAAACGTTTCGAATCCTGATCCGGGGCAAAGGTGGTCACGGCGGCAAGCCCCATGAGTCAGTGGATCCCATCGTGGCCTCTGCAGGAGTGATCAACGCCCTGCAGTCATTAACCGCCCGGGAAGTTCATCCGCTGGACAGTTCAGTGGTTTCTGTTTGCACCATCCACGCTGGAGATGCCCATAATGTCATTCCGGGAGAAGTCTCCCTGGGAGGCACCATTAGGACTTTCACCCAGGAAACCAGGGAACTGGTCCTGAAGCGCTTCCGGGAGATCGTCAGTGGAATCGCGGGAGCCCACAATTGTCAGGCTGAGGTGGACCTGAAAGAGATATCACCGGCGGTTCAGAACCATCCTGAGATCGCTGCGGTTGTGCGGCAATCTGCCCGGCATCTATTCCCAGAGGTCACCCTGGATGAAGGGTACCAGACTATGGCGTCCGAGGATATAGCCTTTTTCCTGCAGCGTATCCCGGGTTGTTTCAGCTTTATCGGTTCTGCCAATCCGGGTCAAGGACTGGATGCCAAGCACCACCAGCCGGATTTTGATTTTGATGAGGAAGCCTTAAAAACGGGTACAGCCTTAACTATCGCGTCGGTGTGGAATCTGCTCAAGAACTGATTTCCGGATGGGGGAATGGCGAACGGAAAGTCTAGGTTCTCGACAACAAGAAGAACTGAACTCCAAAATATACAATGATCCCTATCGGCAAGACAATGGGCCTTGTTTCTGCGTTGAGAAACCAGTTGGAAAGGTAGGGGGAAATCACAAACAACGTTGTTCCACACACCAGGGCAGCGATGAGCGCTTTTCTCTGAATTTCCCTGGCCCGAGGATCTCTCCTCAGGGGAGTGAAAGGTGTGGCAGGGTTGACATCAAACCATCCGCTGTGTAAATAGAGCAAAAACAGACCGAACAGAACGGCGGCGAAGACCCCGGCTACCCATGACAGGCCAAAAACCAAAGCAGAAAACAGGATGCTGATAATGGCCCGGGTTAGATAATAAGGAAGATATCCCTTTTTCATAATTGATCATCCTTCAACCAGAATAACTCTTCGAGAGAGGCTTCCAGCGCTTTTTGAAGCCGCAGCGCGGTTTCGATGGTGGGGATGTGGCGTCCCTTTTCGATGGCGAGAATGGATACCCTGGCAATCCCTACCAATTCGGCCAATTGGGCCTGGGTGATGCCCTTTCTGAGGCGGTACTCTCGCACGCTGTTGCCAACTATGGTGTGGGCCATGTTGTTAAGTATACTTAACAAATCCACAAATGTCAAGTTAACTTAACATATCGTGCCGGATGCCTGGGGTGGCTGGCATTATCCGCTCCTCCTCAGGTGAATTAAATTCTTGTTGACGGATAAAAATGATAATGCTACAATTAATTAGGATTAATCTTATTCATCACATTAATCAGATCAGGATGAATGATGAGCAACTCCGAATTCTTGGATTATTTAATGCAATTCCCCGTCGATGATGTTGATCAATTACCTTCTATCAAAGTTCTCAGCCAGGAGTTGGGCATCAGCATTTCCACACTGCGGGAACAGCTTCAGGTTGCTAAGGCCCTGGGGTTGGTGGAGGTGCGGCCCCGCTTAGGGATCCGCCCCCAGCCTTATTCTTTTACGCCGGCTGTGGACGCCTCTTTGTGTTATGCCATTGAACAAGACCGAAATCATTTTGAAGATTTTGTGGACCTGCGCAGACATCTAGAGTTAGCCTATTTTCCCCAGGCGGTTGATTTATTGAGGGAGGAAGACCACCAGGAGCTGCGCCGACTAGTTGCCAGAGCCTGGGAGAAGCTGCGTGGCAAACCCGCCAGGATACCTCACCAGGAACACCGTCAGCTGCACCTTGCCTTTTACAGGCGTTTGGAGAATGTCTTTGTGACCGGCTTGTTAGAAGCCTACTGGGATGCCTATGAGGCAGTGGGTTTAAACGTATACACCGATTTTGAGTATCTGGAGCAGGTCTGGGTCTACCATGAACAGTTGGTAGAGATTGCCATCGCGAAAGACAAGGCTCGCGGCCGGGAAATATTGCAGGAGCATTTTGATTTAATGGACCGGATGGTCCGATAAAATTACTGCGTTACGATTATCTTTTACAGTGCCCATCCCAGGTTGGGTGGGGTTACAGGAGAATGAATGGCGGAAACAATCAAAACAGTCAAGCCAGCTCAGCGCAGGCTGAGCGGCGTCAATGAATTTTCGATCAATATTGGCACAGCCAATGGATCAGGCAGCCAGACTGCCAACCTGACCCTTTTACGCGCCATCTTTAAGATGGGCATCCCGGTTTCCGGGAAAAACATCTTCCCTTCCAATATCCAGGGGCTTCCTACCTGGTACAAGATTCGGGTCAGCCAGGCAGGCTACGCCGGACGCCGTCAGGAAGCGGACATCGTTGTGGCTATGAATCCTGATACCTTTACTGAGGATCAGAATGACCTGGTTGAAGGGGGTTTGTTCCTCTACGATGAGGATATCAAAGACCCCTTCGACCGGGACGACATGATCCTGGTGGCTATGCCAATCAAGAAGCTTCTCCGGGAAGCGCAACCTCACAAGGATTTGCGGAAGTTTGTCGCCAACATGGTTTATGTGGGGGTGTTGGCCAATTTGCTGGGGATTGAAATGGAACCGATCGAACAGGCCTTGGAGTTCCATTTTAAAGGCAAAAGAAGTCCAATCGAATTTAACCTCAAGGTCATCCAACTGGCTGCCCAATGGGCAGAGGAAAATCTGGATCTGGACACCCCTTTTAGAATTGAACCTAGAGACTTGACAGATAATGCCATTTTGGTGGACGGCAACACGGCCGGGGCGCTGGGGAGTATTTACGGGGGGATGCATTTTGTGTCCTGGTATCCGATCACACCAGCAACCAGCCTGCCGGAAGCAATGCTGGAGTATGCTCCAAAACTCCGGGTTGACCCGGAAACGGGCAAGCAAACCTATGTCATTATCCAGGCCGAGGATGAGCTGGCTGCGTTGGGAATGGTAGTTGGAGCCGGCTGGGCCGGACTGAGGGCGATGACAGCGACTTCCGGGCCGGGTTTAAGCTTGATGGCTGAATATACCAGCCTGGCATATTTTGCGGAGATTCCCCTAGTCATCTGGGTTGTTCAGCGGGTGGGTCCCAGCACAGGGCTCCCAACGAGGACAGCCCAGGGAGACATCAATTTGAGCTATTACCTGGGACAGGGGGATGCCCAGCATATCCTGCTGATCCCAGGCACAGTCGGCGAATGTTTCGAATTTGGTTGGAAAGCCCTGGATCTGGCTGAAAAATATCAAACGCCTGTATTTGTGCTTTCGGATCTTGATCTGGGCAAAAACCAGTGGATGGCAGAGCCTTTTGAGTATCCTGACCAGCCAATTGAACGGGGCAAGATCCTCTGGGAAGAGGACCTTGAAAAGATCAAGGAAGATTGGGGCCGCTACAAGGATATCGATGGGGACTTCATCCCTTACCGCACGGTACCCGGCAACAGGCATCCCAACGGCGCTTATTTTACCCGAGGTACAGGCCACGATGAGTACGCCAATTACAGCGAACATCCTCAGGAGTGGGAGAAAAATCTTTGTAGGATCAAGAATAAAGTGGACTCTTCCAGCACTGAAACCCCCAAGCCGGTGGTCAAAAAACAGCGGGGAGCAAAAAACGGGTTGATTGCCTTTGGCTCTACCGATTCAGCGGTGACCGAAGCTCTGGACTACCTGAAACAAGATGGTGTTAAACTCGATTATCTGCGCTTGCGGGCTATGCCCCCAGCACCGGAGGTGCTGGACTTCATCCGCAAACATAAAAAAGTGTATGTCGTGGAAAACAATCGGGACGGCCAGATGCACAGCATCCTATCCCTTGAACTGCCCGAAAAGGCTGCGGACATGACATCCCTGGCCCACATTGACGGACTGCCTCTCAACGCTGAATGGATCAGGGAGTCAATCCTGCAGGAGGAAAACCTTTAATGGCTGAGAATAATCAAAAACTGAACGAAATTGGGCTTTCCAAATCGGATTATAAGGGAAAACCATCCACTCTGTGCCTGGGCTGCGGTCATAACGCAATTGTGGCTCAGGTTATCGCTGCCTGCTATGAGATGAATATTCCCCCGGAAAGCCTTGTCAAGGTTAGCGGGATTGGCTGCTCCAGCAAGGCGCCGACTTATTTTATGGAGCGCTCATTTGGATTTAACGGCCTGCACGGCCGCATGCCTTCCCTGGCTACTGGTGCGTTATTCGGGGATACATCCTTGATCGGTATCGGCATCAGCGGTGATGGCGATACGGCAAGTATTGGTATGGGCCAGTTTAAGCATGTCACCCGCCGGAATCTGCCCATGCTTTACATTGTGGCCAATAATGGTGTGTATGGGTTAACCAAAGGTCAGTTTTCTGCGACAGCTGAGGAGGGACTGGCTTTGAAAAAACAGGGCCAGAACCGTTATGTCCCGGTGGATATCGTCTGGGAAGCAATAGCTGGCCGGGCTTCTTTCGTCGCCCGCTCCTTCTCAGGGGATCCCCAGCAGTTGAAATCCCTTATCAAGGCCGGGATTCACCACAAGGGAATTGCCGTGATTGACGTCATCAGCCCCTGTGTGACCTTCAACAACCAGGATGAATCCTTCCATTCCTATGCCTGGGGAAAATCGCATGAAGTGGCCTTGCACGAGCTGTCCTTTGTGCCGCCCGTGCGGGCAATTAAGGTGCAGTACGCCCAGGGCGAAACCCTGGAAGTGCCCTTGTATGATGGCACCCATATCATCCTTAAAAAACTAGCCCAGGATTACGAGCCCACGAACAGGGCCAAAGCGCTGCAGATGCTTGAGGAAGCCAACGATAGGAATGAGTTGATTACAGGGTTGATCTACATCAATCCTAAACAAAAATCACTTTTCGACCTTTATGATCTGCCGGAAACACCCCTCAACCGTCTTGCTGCGGACCAGCTCAGGCCGAGTCCGGAATCTTTGGAAGAGATCAACCAGCTTATGTATTAAACACAAGGCAGTCGGTATCACTAAAAGAAGGAGAAACAATCAAATCCTGCCCGTGATCTAGGTCACGGTTACAGAGTAATACGAGTTCATTCCATTGTAGGCACTTGTTCTTTTGAAGGAGGAAACATGCCGCTTTGGAGGCAAC
>DRBO01000101.1 GCA_011039385.1 Chloroflexota bacterium
AGACAGACAGACGGAGGGAGCCCCTCCTCTCAGAAGAGGAAACCCGGGAGAGGAGCAGAAGCCTCGAGAATATTCTATCCTTTCCCTTTACAAAGAGCGGATCCAGGATATAATCTAATAATACTATGATACAATAATACATTGATACAAATAACTTTTATATGGAGGAATCAACGGGAGAGCAGCCATGGAAATAGAGGTCGAGTTTCAGAGCGGGATCCCACTCTATGAACAGATCATCCACCAGCTGCAGGCCTTAATTGAAGAAGGAAGCCTGTCCCCTGGAGATCAGCTCCCAACCACACGCCAGCTTGCTGGCAAACTGGGAATCAACTTTAACACAGTGGCCAGAGCATACCGGAAGCTGAGCCAAGAAGGATTGATCTCCACCCAGCCCGGGAGAGGAACTTTTGTCTTGAACCCAAAAGGTAAAACAACAAGCATAAAGGGAAAACCCCGCCATATTGAGGCACTGACCCGCTATTACCTCCGTAAAGCAGCTTTCCTGGGATTTGAGCCAGAGGAGATCAAAGACTATTTCGAAAAAATTGTCCAGAAAGAGAAGGAATAAGCGCTGTCGGCCGAGGATCTTTCCCTGAAATTTCGGGGAAAGACGATCAAACAAAGGGAATTTATCATCAGGGAAGACAGATTTATAGACAAATCTAGAGGAGATGTTTCACGTGAAACATAGAGGACGATGAGTGGTTTGGGAATATTTCTGAGGATATTGAATGGATTATTGATGATAGGGATTCCCTGCCTGGCGGGTTTTTATCTCGTTCGCCGCGGCGAGGGAGGTTTTCGCCCTGTTGGAATTGGGGTGGCGGGATTTATTCTCTCGCAAGTGGGCCATATTCCGTTTAACAGTTTCCTGCTGTTGCCCGGACTGGAACGAGTGGGAATTGATTTGGCTGCCCAGGCGGGGGGAGACCTTGTTATTCTGGGAATTTCAGTTGGTCTGTCAGCTGGTTTATTTGAGGAGCTGACGCGTTATTTGGTCTTTCGTTTCTGGCTCAGAGGAGATTTAGCAACCTCCACGCCGTGGAAATACGGGATTGGCCATGGTGGAGTTGAGGCAGTTTTGACCGGATTGTTGGCTTTGTATGCCTTGATCCAGGTCTTAGCCCTGAGTGGAGAGGGGGTCCTGGCGGGATTTCCGGGAGATCAGGTGGAGCTGATCCGGTCTCAGGTTGATGCCTATTGGGCTGTTCCCTGGCAGCAGTCGTTGCTGGGTGCCTGGGAGCGAATCTCTGCCCTGCTCTTTCACCTGGGTGCGTCGGTTTTTGTTTATAAGAGTGCCCGTGAAAAGAACCTCCTCTGGCTCCTGGTTGCTATTCTTGGGCATACTGTATTGAATGCTTTTGCGGTTATCGCTGCTGCGAAGATGGATTTCTTGCTGCTTGAGGGGCTGCTGTTTGCATTTGCTGCCGCCTGGATTGCCTGGGCCTGGTTTGTTCACCCTCAAGGAGAGGAGGAGGGAGTGTTGAGTCCGCCTCCTCCACCAGATATCAAGTTGTCTGCGCCTTTTGTTACATCAGAAGATTTGGAAGAGAGTCGCTATGATTAAGAATGAACACGTTATTATCACAAAAAACCTCACGCGTGCCTTTGGGGAGAACCTGGCTGTCAATCAGCTTTCACTTACTGTCGATAAAGGAGAGGTCTTTGGTTTGCTAGGGCCTAATGGCGCCGGTAAAACAACCACCGTGCGTATGTTGGCGGCCTTGCTGGTGCCCACCAGTGGGGAGGCGTGGGTGGCCGGCTGTCAGGCCGGGGTGGACGACCAGGGGATCCGCCAGAAAATTGGCTTGCTGCCCGAATCGCCAGGATTGTACGATGCCCTGACAGCGGAGCAAAATCTGGCGTTTTATGGCGAGATGTACGGTGTGGAAAATAAAAATCAGCAGATCCAGCGCTATTTGGAATTACTGGGACTCTGGAACCGCCGCTTTGAGCCGGTGGGGACATTTTCAAAAGGTATGCGTCAGAAATTGGCTATCGCCAGGGCCCTGCTTCACGAGCCGGAGGTGCTGTTTTTAGATGAGCCCACCAGCGGGCTGGATCCTCAGGCCGCACGTTTGGTGCGGGACTTCATAGCCGAGTTAAAGGAAGAAGGCCGCACGATCATTTTGACCACGCACAATCTGGAAGAAGCAGACCGCCTCTGTGACCGGGTTGCGGTAATCTCTGGACACCTGCTGGCACTGGATTCGCCCAGGGAGCTGCGCCGCAAGCTGTTTGGAAGAAGGGTGGTTTTCCATTTGCTGGAGGCCAATCAGCGGCTGGCAAGCGAGCTGGAGAAATTTGATTTTGTCACAGAAGCCCAGGTTGTAGAGAATAAGATCCTCGTCGCGGTGGATGATCCAGAGGAACAAAATCCACGCCTGATCCGGGCCCTTGTGGAAAGCGGGGCGGAGATTCAATTTGTAGGTGAACTCCGGCGTCGGCTGGAAGATGTCTATCTGGAATTAATGGGAGCAGTTAAGGGAAATCAACATGAATAGAATTAAAGCCATTATCACCAAGGAATGGAGGGAAGTATTCAAGAACAAATTTGTGATCTTTACGGTGTCGTTCTTGCCAATCATGATCACAGCCCTGCCGTTGCTTGTCCTCTATTTTGCCGGCGGGTCAGATGATTTCAGCGGGCTCTCCAGCGCGGATCTGCCTCCCCAGTTTTTGCCGCTTTGCGGGGAACTGAGTGGTGGCGATTGTATGCTGTATTACCTTGTCACTCAATTTATCCTGCTCTTTATGATGGTCCCGGTGATCGTCCCGATGACCATCGCTTCTTACAGTATTGTAGGAGAAAAGACCACCCGCACGCTGGAGCCGCTTCTAGCTACGCCGGTTTCCACCCTGGAAATCCTGGTGGGAAAAGGTTTGGCAGGGGTGATCCCCGCGGTTTTGACGACCTGGGGGGGATACCTGATCTATGCCGTGGGCGCCCATATCATGGTTGCCAACCCGGCTGTGGTCAGCAAACTTTTTGATCCTTTGTGGATGATTGCTATTTTTTTGGTCGGGCCCCTGTTATCAATTATGGGCGTGAGTATCTCGGTGATGATCTCTTCCCGGGTTAATGATCCCCGGGTCGCAGAACAGATATCAGGTATTTTTGTCCTTCCTGTGGTAGGCTTATTTATCGGGCAGATGAGCGGTATTCTTCTGATAAACGAGCGGTTCATTCTCTGGATGGCAGCGATACTGGCAGTGCTGGATGCCATCCTGTTCTATTTTGCGATTCAGGTTTTTCAAAGGGAAACTATCCTGTCACGCTGGAAATGAAATGATGAAAATAAGAATTAATCTCGTATTGGCTGTTTGTTTGCTGTCCTTGCTGCTTTCCGGTACGGCTTTTGCCCACCAGGATGGACAGATCTTGCAGTTGGGACTGATCCGTAATTTTGGATATGGAGGGCTGGGAAAGATCCAGGGAAATTTCACGCTTAAGGTTAATGATCCTCCTGTCGATTTAGCTGAAGTGAGTTTTTATGTGGATGGCGAACTTCAGGAGGTGGTCTTAAAAGCGCCATTTCAATATAAATTCCACACCAGTGAATTTGAGGATGGTGAGCATCAAATGAGTGCCAGCGGAGTCCTTGAGGACGGCAGCACGCTGGGGTCTACTACCATCATTAAGACCTTCCTGTCTTCAGACCAGGCCTGGTCTGAAACGCAGGGGCTCATTGTCCCGCTTCTGGCCGGAGTGGGTGTCCTGACCCTGCTGGGACTGGGTGTCCCTTTCCTGTTGGGAAGAAAAAAGAAATTTATCCTGGGAAAATACGGCCTGGCCGGAGGAGCGGTTTGTCCCCGCTGCGGCCTGCCATTTTCCCGTCCTTCTCTGTCACCGAATATGCTGGTCGGAAAACTGGTGCGCTGTCCGCACTGCGGCAAGATCAGCGTGCTCCCCCAGGCGGCTCCTTCCAGTTTGCAGGAAGCTGAAAGGCGCTATGCGGAAGAGGAGAGCCCTCAAATCATTTCAAAGGGAGAGGACGACATCAAGAAAATGATCGAGGATTCCCGATTTGAAGATTGATTGGATTAGCTATCGAAAATAAAAGGTTTAACAGCTCCCTCTGGACTATAATTAACCATCGGATAATTGATTACCCAAGGCTGCTATGTTCAATGCTCTGACCTCGTCAATCACAGAACCGGAAATCCGGGAAAAAATCCGCAAGATCGCCCAGTTGGTGGAAATCAGCGCGATCCTCAACTCCACGCTCAAACCAGATATCCTCCTGCAGAATATCCTTCATTCCGCGGCGGAGCTGCTGGATTGCTCGGTTATCTCGATCTTGCTTTATGATGAGCGCGTCAATGAGTTGAGATTTGCTGCCACTACTAGCGTAAACATCGATCAGCTGGAACAAATCCCGGTACCCCTGGACAACAGCCTGGCGGGTACTATCTACACAGAAAACCGCCACTTGGTGATTAACAACACCAAAGACGACCCTCGCCATTACGATGAGGTTGGCGATGAGGTTGGCCTGCAGGTCGACTCTCTACTGGGTGTCCCGATGAGGATCATGGATCGGGTCACGGGTGTGATTGAAGCCCTCAATAAAAAAGAGGGCGAATTCACTGATTTTGATGTTTCCTTGCTGCTGGTGATCGCCTCCCAGGCAGCGATCTCCATCCACAACGCCAATCTGATCCAGGCACTTCAAAGAGCCAACGTGGAGCTCAGCCAGGCCGATAAACTCAAGCGGGATCTAATGGCCGTTGCCTCCCATGAGCTGCGGACGCCGCTGGGGAATATTCTGGGGTACGCAACGCTGCTGCACGAGGATGCTATTGACGAAAACAAACCGCTAGCAGAATCCATCTTGAAAGCTTCCTCAAAGCTGCGGGCTGTCCTGGATGATATTGCGAATATGAATTTGCTCTACACGGGCGAGGCGGATCTGGATCTGGCCAGCACGTCGCTGCAGCAGGTTATCTCTTATGCCCGGGAAGAAGTCAATCAGACTGTGGACAGGGAAGATCAGCGGGTTGTTTACAAGCTTCCTGAAGACCCCATCCCTCTGCGGGTCGATCTGCCCAAGATGAGCGTAGTTTTCGTGAATTTATTGTTGAACGCCATCCGATTTACGCCTGCCAAGGGCGAAATTACACTCAGTGTTGAGGACCGTAAAAACGAGGTGATTGTTTCTGTTGAGGACACAGGGAAGGGGATCGCGGAAGAGAATCTGGAGAAGATCTTTGAGGTCTTCTTCCAGGAGGAAGACCACATGACCCGCCGCTACGGCGGGCTGGGATTAGGGCTTTCTATCGCTCAGGGGTTGGTAAGACTACATGGTGGAAGGATCTGGGCGGAGAGTGGGGGTCTTGGGGAAGGCGCTGTCTTTCGGGTTGCGCTTCCCAAACCTGACGAGGGCCCCAGCGACGCTTAGGGGGTTCCTTCAGTTTCTAGCAAGATCAAAGATTCACATAATTCCAAAAAACTATCGAAAGCTGCCAGTCGGACCTGGTAATCACTCCCGGCAAAACCAAGGGCTGTGATGGCTTTGATCCAGACGGTTTGGAGCTGGACTTTGTCAGGCAGCAGGGAGATGATTTCTGTCCAGGTATTCAGCAGCGGCCACACCCCCGCGGTTGGGGTTTCATTATGGATGAGTTCATCCATGGCAGACAAGAAGTATGCTTCCTGTTCTGAGAGGATGGTTTCCTGTTTGGACTCCTCGCGAAGGGTTCGCATAGCCTGGGTCCAATAGCCCAGCCATTCCTCGAGCTTTTCTTGAGGCAGGTTGGCTGCGCCCAGCAGGTGATTAAAGGCAACCGCCAATCCCGGAGCATTGACTTCTTCCGCCCGGAGGGCAAAATCCTTACCGAGGCGGCGGATTGTCAGTGGTGGGCCGCTGAGTAAAGAGACGGCGTTAAGGGCTTTTTCAAGAGCGGAAAGGAATTCCCGAAGTTCAGTTAATATTTCCCGGGGAGGATTGATCTGGCGGTCCATCCAGAACTGGCGGGCTTGGCGCAAGAGCTGCTGGCTTCTAGCCAGCATGTTATCCGGGAAAGCAAAATTACTCCGCACACCCGATTGCGTATAGTCTAATAAGTGGCGGGGGTCATGGAGCGGAATCGCGTCCCTCAGCGTGGGTCCAAACCAGGGGTCAAGGCGCAGTTTTCGCGGGGCCCTGTAGAGCATCTGGTCATGATGTTCGATATCGAAAAAAATCTCAGGAGTAAGCTTCCTGATCTCGCGTTCGATTTCCGGAGGTGAATTGTGGATTAATACCAGATCGATGTCCCCCGCCCCTCCCAGGAGAGGAGATCCGTATAACAAGGAGCCCCTCAAGTAGGCAGCCAGGATATCGCGGTTATTTTTTACTTCCTTCTCAACCAGGACCTGGGCATGACGGCGCAAAATTTCTGGAGTAAATTGCATCGAGAGCTGAACCTTCCTTTCACTCAGGCTTGATTAAAGAATTGAGTCTGGTAAGGGCCAAGTTTAAGGGTCTGGCGTATGCGTGTTTCCACCCAATCCAAATCCTCTTCATTGGCCACATAATTGAGCTGATTGGTGTTGATCCTTAAGATAGGAGGTCCAGCATATTCGCTGCTGTAAAATGATTCATAGGCGTCATTCAGGTTGCGAATATATTCGGGATCCATATTCCGCTCATAGGGCCGATCCCGATGAGCTATCCGCTGCATTAATACACTGGTCTCGGCTTGAAGGAAAACAATCAGGTCCGGGAGCGGAAGCTTGTCCGCCAGGGCATTGTGGACGCTAAAATAAGTATCCAGTTCGTCGCCGTCCAAATTCAGGCGCGCAAATAGGGCGTCTTTCTCAAAAGTATAATCAGCAATCAAATTGTTCTCAGAGGAGAGGGCGGTAGCAACTTCTTGCTGTTGATGGTAACGGCTCAATAAGAAAAATATTTGGGTTTGAAAGGCGTAGGCTTCCCGATCGGCATAAAAATCTGCCAGGAAAGGATTTTCTTCAAATACTTCCAGCAGGAGATCTGCCTGGAAACGGGAGGATAATAATCGCGACAGGGTTGTTTTTCCTACACCGATTGCGCCTTCTATTGCTATATACATATACTGGTTTTATCCCTTTGCTTGAAAACGAATCCTGTGCTGAAAATGTGTCTGGCTACATAAATGCGCCAAGTTATTGACAACGCTTGAGGCTTTACGCTACACTGAAAAACAGGACTTACCAATTATAACTTATAAGGAGGGAAATATGGTGGGCCTGAACCGTGTGCAGCTGATCGGACGATTGGGGCGCGACCCCGAACTCAAAAATATACCAGGTGGAAAGAAAGTCTGTGTATTCAGCATGGCAGTGAACCGCCGCTGGAAAAACAAGGAAGGAGAACCTCAGGAGATCACAGACTGGTTTAATATTGAAGCCTGGGAGAGATTGGGAGAAATCTGTGGAGAATACCTAAAAAAAGGCAGCCTTATCTTCCTTGAAGGGCGGCTGCAGACAGACAGCTATGAAGATAATGGCAGCATCCGGTATTTCACCAAAGTGATCCCCTCACAGATGCAAATGCTCGATAAAAAGGATTGTAGAGAGAATTAATCCCGCCTGAGGTACCAAGACAGACCAATCACCTGCTTTTGGTCTCCAAAAGCAGGTGATGCTCTTTTCATGACAAAGCCAAAGATTCCCTGGGATGGAAGCGGTATAATTTCAGTACATGAAGGTTTGGCAGCAATCCAAGCCCTACCGTAAAAGGATTTGACCCATGTTATCCCCCCAGAAAAAAAACATTCCGCTCCTGACCAGCTTTCTTCTGTTATTGGGACTGATCAGCCTGTCCTGCAATCTCCCAGCTGGAATACAGGAAAAGATCTTTGGTAGCGCCGTCACGCCTACCCAGACCGCTCAGCCCACGAACACGCCCCAGCCCCTGCCTCCGCTGATCGTGGAAACCGATCCCCCGGCAGGAAGCACCATTTCCCTGGAAGGGCCAATTACCCTTTATTTTAACCAGGAGATGAATCAAGAATCTGTTTCCAGTGGATTTTCTACAACCCCGGAAATTGATGGATCCTTCCTGTGGATTGATTCCTCTACACTCCAGTTCAACCCCAATCAGCCCCTGCCCCCCGGGACTGGTTTCCAGCTCGTTCTGGATACCACGGCACTGGCGGAGAATGGGCTTTCGCTGCCGGAAGAGCAGGTCCTGTTCTTTTATACGGCGGACCATCTCAGACCGGTCACTTTCCTGCCATCTCCCGGTAGTGCAGAAATCGATCCACTTTCTGTGATCCTGGTCACTTTCAATCAACCTGTCGTCCCCCTGGAAGAAACCCTTTCTTCGCTGCCGCAAGCCTTGACAATTGATCCCCTTCCACCGGGCAAAGGGGAATGGATCAATACCAGCACGTATCAATTCACCCCAGATCCAGGGCTTGCAGGAGGGGTCACTTATCGGGTAGGCATTTCGCCAGACCTGGTCAGCACATTAGGGACAGGGCTGGCGGCTGATTCGCACCGGTCCTGGACTTTTACCACGTCCTATCCCCAGGCGCTGGAATGGGTGCCCTATGATGGGGATACGGGTGTCCTCCTGGATCGAAATGTACAGCTGACGTTTAACCAGGCAATGGATCCGGATAGCCTCTCCCAATTCTTTTCCCTGCTCAGTGCAGGCGGAGACCCTGTTGAAGGCGCATACGACTGGTCGGAGGATTATAAGGAAGTGGAATATGTGCCTGAACAGCCCCTGAGCAGGGGATCCCGGTACACTGCCTTATTACCAGCGGAAGTCATCTCAGCAGGGGGTACCCCGCTGGGGAGTGACACCAGTTTTACCTTTGAAACAACTGGAGAATTCCAGTTTCTGGGAACACCCTCCGGGCAAAGCTATACCACCTCTATCTACGAGGGAGCGACCCTGTATTTTAATAATCCAGTGGACCTCGATCTGGTGAAAGAGAATATCAGCTTAGTTCCGGAAATTAGCAATTTTTGGCCTTCAATTGGGGGAAATGGGAAGGTGTTAAATATCTATGGCGACTTTGAACCACTTACGGAATATACCCTGGTGATGAAAGAGGGCCTGGCAGATATTTGGGGAAGTGAGTTGGGGACTTCCCGGTCTGTGAAATTCACAACTAAAGCGCTCTCTCCTAACCTGATGATAACCCAGGGGAACAATGTTCTATTTCTGACCGGATCAGAAAACACCATTCCTGTCAGGAGTACGAATCTATACCAGGTTTCCATTAATCTGGGCTCAATTCCCCCTGATGCAGTCCCGCTGTTTTTTGGACCGGACCTGTATACTAACCTGGACAATTATTATCCCCCCGATGTGCAGTACTGGACGGAAGTCCTCAATGTCCCCGGAGATGATCAATATACTATTAATTTGCCAATCAACCAGACGGGCACGGCGCTTCTCCCGGGCCTGTACCGCTACCAGATTCATTCTCAAGAGCTTCCTTATAATCCTTCTCCTTACCTGCTGGTGGTCAGCAATCTGCACCTGACCATGAAAACCAGCCCCGAAAATTTACTTATTTGGGCTCTGGATTTACAGACTGGAGAGCAGGTCAATGAAGTGGATATTACTGTTTATGACCATACTGGAAAAGAAATCTTCTCTGGTCAAACCAACCAGGAAGGGATATTTCAGGCTGAGTTCAAGGAGCCGATCGATCAGTATGATCAGGTATTCTATGCTGTCACAGGGACGCAAGGAGAAAGCGATTTTGGTATTACGGCCAGCAACTGGTCTTTCGGTACGGAACCCTATAATTTTGGACTGGCATCAAATTTTGGATCGCCCCAACCCCTGACCTTTATCTACACAGACAGGCCAATTTACCGTCCGGGCCAGACAGTTCACTACCGGCTGATCCAGCGGAACCGGTGGGCTGGGGGGTATGTTCTACCAGAAGAGGATAGGATCGATCTCACCATTTTTCAGGGCGGCAAGGAAGAAGAACGGATCTCTTTGTCTTTGTCTGAATACGGCACTGCCGAGGGTGAATTCCAACTGTCATCCTACGCTGAGCCAGGATATTACCGACTGGAAACCGCATACGGAATGACCTTATTCCAGGTAGCGGAATACATCAAACCAGAAATTGATCTGGAGGTTACCTTCGGTCAGATGGAAGGCTTAGTAGGGGATGCGTGGGAAGCCAGCGCGGAAGCCAGCTATTATTTTGATTCCCCGGCGGGTGAAGTTGATCTGGAATGGAACCTGCGGGCTGAGCCAACCAGGTTTTCCCTGCCTGGTTATCAGACAGGCGAGCTTGACAGCAATTGGTTTGTTTATCCAAGCCCCTTTTATCCTGGGACCTGGGGAACCAGGATGGCAGAAGGGGAAGGGATGACAGACCGGGAAGGATTCTGGAAAGTTGATGGCAGGATTAGCAGGATTGATATCTATGATCGGGAGGTAAGCCTGCCGGCGAACTATATCCTCAGCGTCACGGCCCAGGATGAAACTGGCTTTCAGGTCACTAGCCGGTCCCAGATGATCGTGCATCCCAGTGAATTTTATATTGGAGTCCATCCCTCCACCTGGATGGTGGAATCCGGACAGGAGGTTGATTTTGATGTCCTGGTTGTGGATTGGGAAAGTGAGCCGGACGGCATTCATGCCCTCAGCGCGGAATTAAGCAAGGTAATCTGGAATTACGAAGTGGGAGAAATTGGCCAGATCGAATATTCCCGGGAAAAGGAATTGGTTGAAAGTAAAGACTTTTCGACTGATCGGAGCGGCGAAGCCGAGATTAGTTTTACTCCCCAAGAACCAGGGACATATCAACTGGATATCTACGGGGAAGGAGCCCGAACTGAGGTTACTCTCTGGGTAGGCGGGGCTGGCTTTACAACCTGGCCAACGCAAACCAATGAGAAATTAAAGTTGGTCGCAGATCGTGATAGCTACCAGCCTGGAGAAGAAGCCAAGGTGTTTATTCCCAATCCTTTCCCGGAAGGTGCCCAGGCGTTAATCACACTCGAATGCTATAAAGTAAGTTCTTATCAAACCCTCACGATTACCGGGGCCGGAGAGATGATCAGCATACCTCTCGGAACCGGGGACGCCCCCAATGTCTATCTTTCTGTGATTTTGATCGGACGAGAAACAGAAGGAGAATTGAATTTCAGACAGGGGTATCTGAATTTACTTGTCAATCCTGCTGAAAAGATTCTTGAGATTGAGGTCGTTGGAGAGCCAGAGCGACTTGAACCGGGAGGGGAAGTTGAGTTTACCATCCGGGTCACGGACCAGGATGGTAATCCCCAGGTAGGAGAGTTCTCCCTGGCAGTGGTAGACAAGGCCGTACTGGCCCTGGCAGACCCCTATGCCCCCGCGATTGAAGATGCTTTCTATGGTGTTCAACCTCTGGCTGTCAGGACGGGTTTTCCGCTGGGAATGCATGCCGGGCGGATGGTTTTTGTGCCCGGAGGGATGGGCGGTGGTGATGGAGATTTGGAAAACTCAGTCCGGGAGCAATTTGAGGACACCGGCTACTGGCAGGCAGATATTGTCACAGACAAGAATGGTGAAGCCCAGGTGAGCTTCATCCTCCCAGATAACCTGACTACATGGCAGGCAGAAGCCCGCGGCGTGACCCGGGATACAGCGGTTGGTCAGTCCACCACAGAAATCATCACCACAAAGGATCTCCTGGTCAGACCGGTTACCCCGCGTTTCCTGGTTGCCGGAGACCATCTCGCCCTGGCCGCTGTAGTGCATAATAACACTCTGGAAGACCTCACGGTGGATGTGTCCCTGTTGGGGTCGGGCCTGATATTGGATATTCCCGAGTACTCGACACAAACCGTGGATGTGCCCGCGGGAGGGAGAACCAGGGTGGAATGGTGGGGAACAGCAGCAGAAGCCGACCAGGCAGATTTGTTATTTAGCGCTGATTCCGGGAACTATTCAGACGCTGTGAAACCATACCTTGGCCCTCTGCCAATCATCCGCTATTTGGCCCCGGTCAGCTATGGGACTTCCGGTGTGCTGGAAGGGGCAGGCCAGGAGCTGGAGATAGTCAGCCTGCCCAGATCCTATGATCCTGCGGAGGGGTCGCTAGATATCGAGATGGCGCCATCCCTGGCAGCAGCGATATTAAGTGCACTCAAGGCCCTGGAAGAGCGCGAACCTTACTCAAACGAAAGCGTTCTGTCCTATTTCCTTCCTAACGTTGTCACCTACCAGACACTAAAGGCTCTGGATTTGGAATACCCTCAGCTGGAAAGCCGGCTGGATTTCTTGGTCCTTGACACGCTGGATGCCCTGGCGGCATCTCAAAATGAGGATGGAGGATGGGGATGGTGGGAAGGTGGGATCAGCGAATCAGAGGTCAGTTCTTATATCCTGTTTGGTTTGGTCCAGGCACAACAAGCAGGTGTATTTGTGGACGATCTGATGATTCAGCAGGCAACTGGCTATTTGTTAGCTACTCTGCCTGCGGTGGACATGCTCTCGGAATCAGAACAGTATAATCAACTGGCGATGAGATATTTTGCGCTCACTGAAGCCGGCATAGATGTCACAGCAGGAATGCAAGCTCTGGCCGGATTAGAAAGCCAGCTTGATCCGGGTTACCAGGCTTTGTTGGCTGTGGCGTTGGAAAGCGGTCAACCTGGTAATGAATTGACGCAGTCCCTGCTGTCTAACCTGGTTGGCAAGGGTATCCGGAGTGCCACGGGTTTGCATTGGGAAAATCAGCCAGAAAGCCATACCTGGCTAAACAGCACGACAACGACAACTGCAATGGCAGTCTACGCCCTGGCAAGGATTGAGGAAAGCCCAACGGTCCTGCCGGAAGCCCTGCGCTACCTGGTATCCATGAAGAGCTGGCAGGGAGATTGGTGGTCTCCTTATGAAACCAGCTGGACTATTCTTGCTTTGAACGAAGTGATAACGACAGCGGGTGAGCTGTCCAGCGGATATGATTTCTCTGCTGCTGTGAATGGAAAAGAATTGATCAGTGGATTGGCAGAAGGTCCTGCCCAGCTGGAAACCACCAAAGCCTCCCTGCCAGTCAAGGACTTGTTCGCAGAAGAGCCCAATGCGCTGATGATTGAGAGATCAGAAGGCAGCGGCTCGCTGTATTATACAGCCCACTTGTTGGCTTATCGTCCAGCAGAAGATGCTCAGCCTTTTGGCAGAGGATTAAGCATCTCCAGGTTTTACACAAAACAAAGCGGGAATTCGCTGCAGTTTGTCCAATCCGGGAGCGTGGGAGATTTGATCCAGGTACAGTTGACCCTGGTGGTTGAGAGAGAAATGCATTATCTGATGATTGAGGACTACATCCCCGCTGGAGGGGAGATCCTTGATACCCGGTTGAAAACATCTCGCCAAGATAGCGACGATTACCAGGTTTCAGCGCCTTTCCAGGAAGGTTGGGGTTGGTGGTATTTCAACCCACCCAGGATCTATGATGGACATATCACCTGGACTGCAAATACGTTACCTGCTGGCGCCTATCAGCTCACTTATACGCTTTCCCTGACTCATCCAGGGGAGTTCCAGGTGCTGCCGGCCCAGGCATATGGGATCTACTTCCCGGAAACCATGGCGGTCAGCGCGGGAGACAAATTTGTGATCGAAACTGATCGCTGAGGTTGGAAGACCACGGGCGAATAAAGCAGGATGATCAGCCAGAAGTTGGATAATTAGAAACCAAAATGCAGCCAGCTAGTCCCAAAGATCACCTGAAGAGCAAGAACGATAAAGAGGATCAGGAGGATAAAACCGCAACCGCACCCAGTGCAGGAACAACCACGCCCAAAACCGAAGCGGTCCTGGAGCCAATCAAAGACCACGTCCAGCATTAATAACTTAAACAAACCCGTTAAACAGCCCTGCCGATTGTTCACAAAAAGACTCCTTCTGTACAGGGATATATACGAGAAGAGAATGGTAAAGTTGTAGGATTTCCCGGTTGATAAAGCTGAAAAGGCTATCAAAAATCAGTGTTAACGGTTATTTCTCCCCGGGGGGGACAAAGGATTATCTCAATAGATAGGAAGCAGGATTTATACAGGTAAGGATTGAGAGGTTATTCTTACACGTTTCTGTGTTACGATCTCTGCCAGTGGGAGCTGGATGATAATTGATTATTGTGGTCAGCGTGGCTTTATTTGAGCTGAGCGAGTAAAAGGGTTCTGGGGTAGAAAATGAGCGGAAACAAGTAAGATTCCTCTCAGCGTATTTCAGGAAGCTGGCAAGGTTTCTTGTTCTGGTTCTGGTGGATTGAAGCGGGGATTCTTCCCCAATCTAAGGTGGAGGATAATAAAGCTGAAGATGGAAACCGCGCAGATGATCGCCCCCACATACCAGAGCAGGTTGGGATTATAGTTGTCCAGGATCAATCCGGCAGCGCTGGGACCAATGGTTGCCGGCAGCGCCCAGGAAAGGCCAAAGACTGCCATGTACCGCCCGCGCATATCCTCGGGGGCAAAGTTGGCTGCCAGAGCGGAGGATGTTGGCATGATCACCATCTCGCCGATGGTGATGATTACCACCGCGACCGCAAAGAGCCAAAAGACGGTCACAAAACCAAACAAGCCGAACCCGACCATATAGAAGAACACTCCCAGGGCCATCATCAGGAAGGCAGGGTATTTTTTGATTATCCTGGTAGTCTGGAATTGGAACAGGATCACTGTGATCGCGCTGGCGGTTAACAGGAAACCGTACCCCTGGGGATCGATGCCATGATTGTCGCGCAAATACACAGAGAGGCTGTTGTAAAGCTGCTGATAGACAAGCCCCATTAACATCGAAGCAACCAGAAACCCCACATAGGCGTAGTCGCGCAGAACCGCGCTGTATCCCGCGAAGGTCCTCAAGATGCTGTCCGATTCTTCTGTAGTTTCTGGCCTGGTTTCCGTGATGTACAGGAAGAAGATCACCGCTACCACGCAGCTGATCAGAGCGTCCATCACAAAGAGGGTGAAATAGCTTCGGCTAGCGATAAAACCGCCGATCGTGGGGCCAATTATCCAGGCCATATTCCCCACAACCCGCAGGATGCCAAAACCTTCCTGACGCTTCTCTTCCGGGAGCAGGTCCGCGATCATAGCCTGACGAGCGGGCCCGGCGATATTGGAAAGAAGGCCGATTGCCACGGAAAGAGGGATCAGGACTGCAAATTCGTTAACCAGCCCCAGGGAGAGGGTGCTGACGGCACTGAAGACCAGGCCGAATAAGACCAGGGGCTTACGGCCGAATTTGTCGGTTAATGCCCCGCCGATTATGGATCCAACCAGTCCAAAGGCGGAAAAAGAACCCAGCACAATGCCAGCCTGGGTCATTCCTACCCCGAATTTTTCTGTGATATAGAGGGAGAAGAACGGGAAAAGGAGCGTGCCTCCGATTCTGTCGATAAAAGAGGTGCCTACAACTACCCAGAATTTGCTTGGGAAATCGCTATAAATTTTCTGCAAGCGTTTATACATGGGATCTCCAAGGGCTATTTCCGAAGGCGAATTATAGCATAAGACAACAATCTATTGCCCATCCAAAGGTATGGTTTGAACCTGGTCAAATTGGTACATTAGTATGAATTTTCAGACCCGTTTTGCCTATTGAGGGAGAATGAGGATCTTTGCAGATTCCTTGAATTTGGCCCGGACAAAAAAAACTAAAAACATGATCGGCGATCCGGCCAGGCAGGGAAGCGTGATCTGGACATCAAACAGGAATCTTGCCAGCAGCGTGTATTCTCGTTGCCTGGATTTACGGTAGATCAGGGATCGTGAAATCCAAACCGTAGGCTTTCAGCGTGTCCGGAGACGGTAATCCGCTGACGGGACCCCATCCGTGCTCGAGGTAAGCTCCCCGCAGGAGTATCTTGAGGTCTGGGACAAACCCGGTTGTTCCTCCGGCAGGGAATGACTTCAGCATAAATTCTGGCAGCCTGTCATCCTCCGCGTTTGACCCCAGCTTCAAGTTCAACATACGTTTGACCGTGAAAATCCTCTTACCGGCCAGCAGCAGGTCATCCAGACTGTAGTCCCAACCGGTGGCTGCGTTCAATGCCCGCTGGATTCTGCTTGCGCCCGGATTCATGAAGTGGCACACAGTCAGGGCATTGTAGATGCTCCGCCAGGCCTGGGCCCGGGCAGCGATCCGGCCCTTTTCCTCTGAGTTTTCAAAACGGTCACCGGGGAGGATTCCCAGCTCAGTGGCTGGCCCCTGGCCAGTATCCACTCCGTACATATCTCCCTGCAGATGGCAGGCGCCCCGGGGGGAAAGGGCATACACAGGTGCCATCCCACTAAACGAGCGGGCATCATGCATAGGGATTTCCAGCTTGCGCACTGTGGCTGCCATTTCAGGGACGCCAAAATGAACCGCGAGCGCGGCACTGCCCTCTGCCAGTAAATCTCCAAACCCTTCCCTGTGGGCAATCTGCTCAATCAATTGGTGGGACAATTCCACATCCCCAAAACGGATTTCCAGCCCGCCGGTATCTTTCGAGGTGATCACCCCTTTTTCAAACAGGTCGCAGGCCAGGGCAATGGTGGAACCGGTGCTGATGGTGTCCAGCCCGTGCCGGTTGCAGAGGTGGCCGGCGTAGATCACCCCTTCCAGGTCGTCCACCAGCGCCAGGGATCCAAAGGCGGCCACGGTTTCGTATTCGGGCCCATCCATTACATCCAGCTTGTACTTCAGTGTGTGTGTTTCCCGCCCGCAGACGATCGGGCAGCGGTAGCAAGCCACACCGCGGTTGAGGAATTCCTCTGTCATCCGCACACCGGATAAATGGCTGCTTTCTTCCCATTCCCCGAGCTGGTAGTACCCTGCAGGCATGTCGCCAAACATGGAACCCATGTCCACATACCCTGCCGTGCCGGCCAAGCGCAGAGCCTGGGCAGCAATATCTTCTTTGACAACATTTAGAATTTCTGCGACTGCCTGTTTGTATTCATCAGGGTCAGCCAGCGGTACTTTGCCGGTGCCCCGGAAGGCAATCGCCTTGAGTTTTTTCGAGCCCATGACCGCGCCCATTCCGGTTCGTCCGGCAGCCCGGCCGTGATCATTGATGATCCCGGCCATCTTGACCTGGTTTTCTCCTGCGGCGCCGATGCAGGCTATTCGTGCCTTGGGATCCCTCAGGATCTCGCGGATGGAGTCCTGCGTCTGGTAGGTGTCCTGCCCCCAGAGCTCTTCGGCGGGATGGATTTTCACGTCCCCATCTATAATGGAAATCCAGCAGGGAATGTCTGAAGCCCCGCTGAGCAGCACCCCGTCATAGCCGGCAAAACGCATTTCGGGGCCGATGAAACCGCCGGTGTTGGATTCCCCCCACAAACCGGTCAGGGGAGAGCGGGCGCTCACCGAACAGCGGCCCGCGGAAGGCAGGCTGGTCCCCACCACGGGCCCGGCCAGGAACAGAAGCGGATTTTCCGGACCCAAAGGGTCCATTTCAGGGGTTATTTGATGATAGAGCAACCGGGCCGCCAGGCCGCTGCCGCCAATATACTCTCTGGCCAGGTCCCGGTCGATCTGTTCATCATGATGTGTTTTTTCAGCAAGGTCAACGACTAGAATATTTTTCACAGGGTCTCTCCCGGGAGTGGTTGGTTCGATCTGTTGTCAAAAGCAGCACCAGGCTGCTTAGAATTCTACTGGCTGCCCAGAGTAGGCAGCTAAAAATAATTTTTCGAGTTCCTGGTATGACGGAGCCCGGGGGGCAGTGATGATCTGGGTGTCGTTAAAGGCATCATCAACCATTTTTTCCAATACTTGCTGGAATTCTTTTTGATCCAACCCCAGCTCTTCCAGGCTGAGCGGATTTTCTACTTCCCTTGCCAGGTCGCGCAGCGCAGCCGCCAGGGTTAGGCCGGCGGAGGATTTTTCCCCTTTGATCCCCAGCATTTCCGCCAAGATGGTTATTCGGGAAGGGTCTTCTCCCCGGGCAGCAAACTCGATCGTATAAGGCAGGCACAGGCCCACAGCTCTGCCATGAGGGATGTGGAAAACAGATCCCAGGACATGGCCCATGGCATGGGCCAGGGAGGCCATGGCGTTGCCAAAACCTAACCCCGCGCTGGTAGCAGCGTTATGCATCTTTTCCCGGGCAGCTGTGTAGCATTCCTGCTGGGGATTATCCGCCTGGGCTGCTTCGTAGGCTACGGGCAGATTCTGGAAGATTTCCCGGGCGGCGTTGAGGCATAATCCATCCGTGATATCTGTGTGCCAGGTGCAGATAAAACCCTCCACCGCATGTGTCAAGGCGTCCAGCCCGGTATCGGCAGTCAGGCGGGGCGGCATACTGGAAGCCAGAGCGGGGTCGACCAGGGCGATATCTGCGGCATTTTCGCGGTTGCCCAAGCCCATCTTGCGGTTGTTTTCAGTATCGGTTAGAACAATGGCCCAGGTCACATCGGCACCGGTCCCGCTGGTGGTGGGAATGGTGATCAGGCGGGATTTTTCCCGCAGCCCCAGCTTAATGAAAGGGTTGATCATGGCGGGGATGAGATCCGGCCGTTCGTAAAGCACCCAGATGGCTTTGGCGGTGTCCATGGGTGAGCCGCCTCCCAGGCCGATGATCCAATCGGGCTGAAAATCATTTGCCACCGCTGTGCCCAGTTCAACAGACTCCAGGGTCGGATCAGGGGAGACATGATCAAATACCAGCATCTCACAGCCAGTTTTTCTGATGCACTCCAGGGCTGGTTGGATGGCCCCAATTTCCACCAGGTTGTGGTCGGTGACAACCAGGGCGCGGGAGATGTTGATTTCCTCCAGGGAAGAAAGGGCAGATTCTCCAAAGACGATTTTGGGAGAGACAAAATGCCACATCCCGAACCTCCTTAACTTCAGGTAACTGTTTTACAGATATTTACCACTCGGTTGGAATCTTGGCGCAGCAGGCCACAATTTCCTGGGCAGCCTTGGGATAACGCATGATTTTCATCAAATTGCCCTTGAGCTTGAGCTGGCCGGTCATCATGCCCTGGATGGGATCCAGTTTGCCGTCGATCACCTTGCGCCAGGTGGTAAAAGGGGCGTTGATGGTATATTCCGTTTCCGGCAGATCATCCAGGTCCATCATGGCCGCCCCGGGGCAGGATCCATGATAGAGCTGAAGATGAAGGTAAGCGGTCTCGGGATAAGCGTCATCTGGTTCTGCGATGAATAGAAAATCTCCTTCCCAATCCTTGGCTGAACGCTGATAGGATTCGCTGGCGTTGAGCATATCACGCAGGGCTTTGATCCATTCATCTGAGGGAAATTTGTAGGCCATTTGTACTCCTTTTCTGGGGGATGATCTTATTATACATCTGGATAAATTGTGTGACATCCTGTCCGGGATTTAGTTGCAAGCCAAATCCGTTCCCGGATGTTATGATTAATACACCAAATATACGGGAATCTTCCCTGGAACGCTTTATGGAAATTGTCCGCTTTGATGATCCTCCAGCATACCAGGCACACGTTCAGGGATACCTGGTGCGG